>DCAL01000077.1:19134-19612 GCA_002311975.1 Fidelibacterota bacterium UBA1134
AGGGGCAATCTTTCTTTCCTGATGCCACCTTTTGCAGCCAGTCGTCTCTTCAAATACCCCCACCCCGACTAGTCGGGGCAGGCCATTGATATAGTTCCCTTTGCCGTCACTGTACTTCCCAGCATGGTGCTTTACCAAGCGATGAACATAGCCTTTGGCAGCAACACCGGTGTAACTCTTCCATGTATCAGAACAGACGGTACTTCCAGCTTCTACCCGTCGAGAGATCAAGGGTAATAATGTCTTTGCATCCACATCAGGGACCACTTGGGCCCACACCTTCCCACCTCGGCAGAGAATACCAAATACAGGCGTTTTTAGAGTACCTCTACCACGCTTGGTTCCACCCGATTTTGCGCTGTGTCTCTTGTTCTTCCATTGTCCACCCAAATAAGTCTCATCTACTTCTACGGTGCCTGAAAATACATCGGGTATATCTTTCTGGAAAGCCATGCGAACATAGGTTAAGGCTCGCAAT
>DCAL01000080.1:0-6627 GCA_002311975.1 Fidelibacterota bacterium UBA1134
ATACATGATTTTTGTTCAAGGACAGCGGGTTCCTCTCAAAACATTTTTCAATGTTAGCTCTGTCTTTCTCATTTTTGTAGCGGCGGGTATGATGGCTTACGGCATTCATGAGTTGGAATCGGCTGGAATTATAGCAGACACAGGCCGGATATGGGATGTGAATCCTCCAGTTTTACCGAACGGCAGTTACCCTATTTTCCATGATAAGGGTGCAATTGGTGCCATTGCTAAAGGGCTTTTTGGTTGGAACGGTGATCCCAGCTATTTGGAAGTGGGGATATGGACTTTGACCTTAACGGGCCTTATGGTCACTTGGCGCCGTATTATCGCCGTACCACGGCCGGTAACAGAATAGGGTAGAAACGAGCGTTACTTAATTTTCCCCAGCTGCCGGTACTTTTCCTTATATTTTTCGTAAAGGACTTTGTGACGGTCGCTCATATCAATCTTCTTCCCCTGGATGAAGACCTGATGCACCTGCGTTCTTATGTCGAGAGGGTCGCCATCGGTAATGATGAGGGTGGCGTCTTTCCCCATTTCGAGCGATCCGACGCGGTCGTCGATTCCCAGGATTTCCGCGACATGTAGCGTTACCGCCTTGAGGGCTTCCTCTCGCGGAAGTCCGTAAGCCGCCGCCGTGGCCGCCTGATACGGGATGTTCCTCTGGTGGGGCGCTGCGAATTGGCTCGTGCTGGTGGCGATACAGAACTTGACTCCCGCCTTATAGAGTTTCAACGGTGCGGTAAAATGTACGTCATAATCTTCCCAGCGCCGCGACGGCAGGGAGTGGATGCCATCATAGATAACCGCAATGTTGTATCTCGCCAGAAGATCGGCCACGCGCCAGGCGTCGTCTCCTCCTACGATAGTTATATCTATGCCCATCCTGCGCGACCATTCAACGGCGCCTTCGATCTGCTGAACTTCATCGGCATGAACGAACACGGGAACTTCCCGTCTGAGAACGGGCATCATACTTTCCCACCGCATGTCGGTATCCATTGCCGGGCCGTCACCCCTTTCGTAAGCGTTGCTCGCCTCAAGATAACCTTTTGCTTCCTCAAAGACTTTTTCCAGTATCTTGAGCCGTTCTTCTCTCTGTTTCTTCAGCTCCTCATCACTTTGCGTAAAATACGGATATGCGCCGCCCGTCATGCGCGGCCAGTTGAGATGCATGGCCACTGGAGCCTTGAGAGTTGCTGACTCCCACGTCCAGCCGTCCAGCATCATAGCAGCGGATGTCCCTGAAATGAGCCCGCCCATGGGCGTCGTGTGGATGATAGTGATGCCGTTTGAGCGGGTAACGGGAATCAGCTCCGAATCGGGATTATAGCTCACTTCAGCGCGGACGTTGGGGTTCACCGTCCCCGATTCTGAATAGTCCAGCGTCGCCCTCACAGCTCCCACCTCCATCAGTCCCATGGTAGTGGTGGCGGCGATGAGGCCGGGATAGATGTGCTTGCCCGCTAAATCAATGGTTTCCGTGTTGTCGGGAAGGATGCCGATTCTGCGTCCCATGGCTGTGATGACGCCCTTTTCAAACAGTATGTCGCCCCGTTTTATCACTTTTGAAGTTACCGGATGGATTGTGGCGTTGCTTAGAAGAATGGGGTGTGTCTGGGGGGGCGCCGGAATCTGATCTGAGGCTACTGCCGCGGCCAGAAATATGGTCATGTATCTCAGTAGTCTATTCATTGGATTACCCCCTGCAGGCAACTGTAAGGATGTGTCAGATGCGGTCTGTAGTGACCGCCACCTTTCTCGTCGCCGGGCGGTTCGCTCTCGGAAGTGAGTATTTTCTGGATCAGCTTATTTCGCTCACGGCTGACTTTTTCTCTCAACTGCTGATCTCTCACAAGATTGAAGTAGTTTCTGCCATCGATCCACGTCTGCTCACAGACGGCAAAAGTGGAGAGAGGATTTTCGCTCCAGATGACGAAGTCGGCATCCTTGCCCTCTTCCAGCGAGCCGACCCATGTATCTATGCCCAGCTGAACGGCAGGATTGATAGTAACGAATTTTAGCGCACCCTCTTCCGAGATTCTACCATACTTAACTGCCTTAGCCGCCTCCGTGTTCATGCGCCGCGCCAGTTCGCTGCTGTCTGAGTTGTAGGAGGTTGTAACACCTACCTTCTGCATAAGTGCGCCGTTAAAGGGGATGGCGTCAATCACCTCAAATTTATAACCCCACCAATCGGTGAATGTCGATCCGCCGGCACCGTGGTCAGCCAGTGCTTCCGCCACCTTGTAGCCTTCAAGTACATGCTGAAAGGTGCCGATGCGGAAGCCGAAGTCCTCTGCTACCCTCACCAGCATGAGAATCTCATCCTGCCGGTACGAATGACTGTGAACGAGGCGATCCCCCTCCAGTATCTCAGCCAAGGCTTCCAGCTCAAGATCTCGCCGCGGCGGGATCTTCTTGAGAGACTTGGACTTGCCGCCTCTATGCTCATCGAGTTTTCTCTGGTATTCCCTCGCAGCGGTAAAAGCGTCACGGATAATCTGTTCAACGCCCATGCGTGTCTGGGGATAGCGACTGGTAAAATCGCTGCCCCGATTACTCTGTTTTACATTTTCGCCCAAGGCAAACTTGATTCCCTGCGGCGCATCTTTCAATAAAAGATCATCCGGCGCTGTCCCCCAGCGTAATTTGATGACGGCATTCTGTCCTCCGATGGGATTTGCTGAACCGTGAAGAACGTTCGCCGTCGTCAGTCCGCCGGCCAGCTCGCGGTAGATGTTGATATCGCTGCTGTTGAGGACGTCGCGGATACGAACCTCAGCCGTGACAGCCTGCGTCCCCTCATTGATGGACGAGGCGGCGCTGTGACTGTGACAATCAATGAGGCCCGGTGTAATATGTCTCCCCTTGGCGTCAATTACGACAGCACCCTTCACCTTGCCGGACACTTTGAGATTCCTGCCGATCTTCCAGATCTTTCCTCTTTTCACCAGAAGATCGCTCTCTTTCATAATCCCTGCCGGCCCCGAGGTCCAGATGGTGGCATTCTTGATCAGAATGATGGGGGGCTGTTCAGGGATCGCTTCGAAGCCGAAGGCCCCTTCGGGATAACGGACTGCAAGGGTACTTGCTTTTTCTCGCTCCTTCGGTTTGTCTTGTTCTGACTTTTCTTCAAACGGGGCGGTGCGGCGGGCAAACCATTTGATGGTTTTTCCATCTGGCGTTCTCCCTTGTCCCTCGGCATAGTCGTCTTTCACACTCCCTGAGAAGCGGACGATTCCAGTCAGCTCGAGGCTGTCGCCCTTAAAGAGGAATGAGACACTGTTGTTGATCTCAATCTTGATGTTCTTCAAGTCGGTTGACGATTCGTTCCACACCAGTTTCGCCTTCAGTTTGGTCTTTTTCCCGGAGACGTCCAGCGTATCTTCCCGCGTGAGGTCGTCGAACGTCCATTGCATCAGCCACTTGCCGCGGAAGTCCTGATCCGGCTCCCGCACGAGACGATGACGGTTGCCCTGAATCCAAACTTCGGTAACTTGAGACTTGCCCTCGAAATAATTACCGTCAACCACCGTCAGATTGGCGATCTTTCCCTCATCTATAGTGCCGAGCTGTTCTTCAACTCCGAGATAGTTGGCTGGTACCGTGGTGAGACTGGCAAGGGCATCTTTTGCGGCTAAGCCCCGCTCTACGGCACGGCGCAAATTCTTGGTAAACGAGGTTCCCTCCTTCAGTCCTGATGCTGTGAGAGCAAACGGTATCCCGGCCTCGATCATTTTCTGGAGATTGTCGGGAGCCATGTCCCAGTGCCGCAGTGCCGCATTCGTCTGCTGGAGTGCAGTTTCCCATGTCTCAACATCAGGTGTCTGTGGGAAATTAAGAGGTAGAATTACGAAGGCCTCCAGATCAGCGATCTCTTGTGGACGGCGATACTCATAGCCGTTTCCCCGCAGCCACAGTTTCAAGTCGAACTCCTGCGCGATTCGCCCTGCACGAAGTGCCGCCAGTTCGTCGCCAACCTCGAAACAAAAGGCGCCTTCCGCTTTGATGTGCTGAGAGAGAATCTCCAGAGCTCGATCCACTTCCGGTTGTTCATTGTCGCCCGGGAAGCGGCGGTAGGTTTTCCAGGCATCAGCGTACCAATTGGAGTTGATGAATGTCTGACGCATCAGAGCGATGGAACCCAGCAGTGAATTGGGATAAGATCGATCTCGCCAGCCGCCGGATTCAAAAGCCGTCAGATGAACCGGTCCCTGCTCGTTAATGATTGATCCGGCGGACCATTCTCCTAAATGAATCATCGCTGACTGTCCCCTGAAAATGCCGTCATTGGGCACAAGGTGAGCCGATGTGAAACCGAGTTCCCGCAACTCCTCCAGTTTCTTATCCTCGAGGGCGAACCCGTCAAGAACTCTAAAATCCGGTCTGACCCGTTTATTCCAGTGGGCGGTTGCTGTCGCCTCTTCCTTTTCCGGCTCCTTTTCGTTTCCGTAACTTGCGCGTCCGCCCTTTCTCTTTTCATCACGCGTCAGGTAGCTCTCGATAAATCCGGCATAGATTGTCTTGCCTGTCAAATCAATCTCCACCGCATCCTGGGGATAATTAGCGACTCTTCCCACCGATTCGATGAGACCGTCCCGAATGACAATCTCACCCTTCTCAATTGATTTACCCGGTTCAGTGACAACGGTGGCTCCTTTGAGGACAAATACACGCGGAGTGTTGTAGTGCAGTCCCTGATCGGGATCGACAGGTTTGACCTGAGCAGTCCCTTGAGTTGCCAGAATAGCTAGAATTAGGAAATGTCCTGAGATCGTGCGGTTCATATTTGCTCCATCTGTTAGGTTAGCCGGACTGAAGGACTATAAGTTAAGTACGTCCGGTCTTTTGCGCGGGAATTTTTTGATGTGGCTGATGCTCGCCGTGGAGTTATGTAATTTCTCTGACATCCTTCTTGTGCCAATAGAAATAGATGGGGATCCCGATGGCGGTAAATGCCAGGCCCGCCAGTGACTCCACCGGTTTTTCCACCAGGCTATTGAGCATAATGCCGGCGGTGGCTATGATGAAGACAAGCGGAACCGTGGGATATCCCCATGTTTTGTAAGGTCGTGGGAGATGGGGTGATTTCTTGCGCAGAGTAAAGACTGCCGCCGCCGCGACAATCCATAGCATCAAATTTACGAAGACTACAAAGGTAAAAAGCTGTTCGAATGTTCCCGTCAATGTGAGGACGGCGGCCCAGACAGCTTGAAGCAAAATGGCATTTCCCGGTGTGTGGTAGCGAGGGTGAACTTTTGACACAGAGCTGAAGAACAGCCTGTCTTTCGCCATGGCATAGTAAACTCGTGGTCCCACCAGAATACTGCCGTTGAGTGCACCGAAGGTCGATATGATTACGGCGGCTGACAGCAAGGTGCTGCCGGTCGGCCCGTACATCACAGAGGCGCTTCTCTCAGCGATGGTAACGACGCCAGCCATTTCACTGAGCGGCAATGTCTTGAGATAGACAACATTGATAAGAATATAGAGCGCGGTGACTGTAACTGTTCCGAGAATAAGAGCGCGAGGGATATTGCGTCCGGGATTCTTGATTTCGCCGGCCACAAATGTTACATACTCCCATCCGCCTACAGTCCACGAAACTGCCACCAGTGCGATCCCGATGCCGGAGAGAAGCTGGCCTAATCCCAGAGCAGATGGGTTGATGGAAAAATCAAGCGGCCGGGCAGACGAGGCCGCCATGCCAAAAATGACAAACAGGATTACCGTACCGATCTTGGCTACCGTGAAAATATTCTGTACGATTTTGCCAAGAAAAAGTCCGAGATAATTAACCAGGGATAACCCTACGATTACAAGAACGGCGACACACTGTCCACTGGAGATGGAAATAGGTACTGTGGCCGTAATCAAATGGAAAGATGCTGAAAAGATAACGTGCTTAGTTGAAAGGGCGGGGAAGAAGTGACCGAAGTATTCGGCGAATGCCACGGCAATGGCGGCGATCGTTCCGGTGAGGTAGGCGAAGAATGCGATCCATCCAAACAGAAACGCGGGCAACGGGCCGTACGCTTTTTTGAGATAGACATACTGACCTCCAGCTTGAGGCATGGCGGCACCCAGCTCCGCGTATGTCAGCGCGCCGGCCAAGGCGTGGAGTCCTCCTAACAGCCACGCCAGCAGAATCAGGGGAACCGATGGCAGAACCATAGCCATGATGCCTGTCGTCATGAATATGCCTGATCCGATAACAATGCCGATGACCACCATTGTGGAATCAAATAATCCCAGCTGTCGGACTAATCCGCTGCTGCTGTTCTTTATTGGGGTGGTAGGTTCCAATGGCAGTCTCTTTCTGTTTTCAGGCGTGGTGATGATGTCTTTACCCGAAGTTGGAATTTAGCTGTCGGCGCTGAATTACCTTTCAACAAATGACGTTCCTGTCTATATTTATTTGGTATGTCTATTGACTGGAAAACAGTGGAAGATGAATCAGCGGGAAATCTGATTGATTTAGGAAAATATCCTCTTCACTCGCCAGCTTCTCCCGCATACGGGGTTCTAGTGATACAGTGTCAGCAAGATCTTGAAGAGAGGGGAGCGTGTGTCCTGCCCGGTTTCATTACGCCTGAGGCCGCGGCTCGCATGGTGGTTGACACA
>DCAL01000080.1:6708-6998 GCA_002311975.1 Fidelibacterota bacterium UBA1134
TGGTGGCTGACACAGACCGCGTCGTAAGTAATGCTTATCTCTGTAATGATGTTCACAATGTCTTTCTGGAAGAAGACGACCTCTCGTTCCCGCAAGATCATCCCCGTCGCCGTAAGGAGAAAACATCGCTCAACTCGGTGGCATACGATCAGATCGGAGAAAATGATGCTCTGCGAAGCCTCTATGAATTGAATCCGATGCTTCATTTTGTGACCGATGTTCTGCGGCGTGAGAAGATGTACCGGATGGAAGACCCGTTTGCGGCTCTCACAGTTAATGTAATGAGAGAG
>DCAL01000080.1:7087-15446 GCA_002311975.1 Fidelibacterota bacterium UBA1134
CTCACAGTTAATGTAATGAGAGAGGGCCAGAATCACGGTTGGCACTTCGATGAATCGGAGGTTACCATTACTCTCATGCTCCAGTGTCCTGGAGATGGGGGGCAGTTTGAGTTTGTTCACGGTACCTCAGACGCCGATCGGGAAAACTACGATGCCATAACGGAAATTCTTGATGGAACGAGTCCGGCGATACAGTCGCTCGAAGTTCATCCGGGGACGTTGATACTCTTTGCCGGATACTACTCTATCCACCGGGTGACGCCTGTGGTGGGGAAGAAGACACGCTATCTGGCAACTCTCTGCTTCAAGGACGAGCCTGGAGTGAGCAACAGTTCTGAAGTGCAGCAGCTTTTCTATGGCAGGACGGCCGCGACATGAGTTTCCGAGTAACGGAAAAGGATATTCAGGACTACAGTCGAGACGGCGCCGTGGTGGTCCGCGGACTTTTTTCGGCTGATGAGATCGACTATCTGATGGAAGGAATAGAAGCCAATATCTCCGCTCCCAGCTGGCGGTCCAAGGTGGCCAGCAGTGCGGATGATCCCGGATGGTTCATGGAGGACTTTTGCACTTGGCGGGACAATCCTGCTTACAGGCACTTCATCGAGGAGAGCGACTTAGGCGCTGTGGCTGCTCAATTGATGCAGTCAAAAGAAGTCCGCCTTTTCCACGATCACATGCTGGTGAAGGAACCGGGCACAAGTCAACGAACGCCGTGGCACCAAGACCAGCCTTACTACAATATTGACGGCAAACAGAACGTAAGCTTCTGGATCCCCATTGATCCCGTGCCGCGCGAGTGGACGCTCGAGTTTGTTGCCGGCTCACATTTAGGTGGATGGCTCATGCCGCGGACTTTTCTGGACAATGAGGCCAAGTGGTTTCCTGAAGGCTCCATGGAGGAGGTTCCAGATATTAAGGCTGACCGCGGAGACTTTCGCATTCTCGGCTGGGCGCTTGAATCAGGAGATGCTGTCGCATTTCACATGCTGTCGCTCCACGCTGCCGCGGGCGTTCAGGGTAACAGGCGCCGGCGTGTCTTTTCAGTCCGCTTAATGGGAGACGATATTGTGCACGCCCCCCGAACGTGGGAGACGTCGCCGGAGTTTCCGGGTCTCAGCGACGCGCTGCCCGCAGGCGCTTCAATGGATCACCCGCTTTTTCCGCTATTGCCCGTCTGATCTATCCCCCAGAAAACCTATAGAGGATCCGCTTCAATCTAATACCGCAATAGGTTCGTCTTCGCTGGGCGGCTGTGGGGAGGTTAGAAGCTATCTCAACAGAGTACCATTCATCTACTTCCATAAGTTCAGGATACGATGAATAAATCTCCCTTATTTCAAGAGCAACATCTTCCGTGTCCGATTGAAGTTTCCAGCCTGCACCACGTACAGGTAAACTCCCGCGGAGACGGGTTCTCCAGCATCATTGGTAGCATTCCATTGCAGTGATTTGAGGCCGGCGGTTTGTTGAGTATTTGCGAGGGTTCTTACCTTCCTGCCCGTGATATCATGAATTGTGATATTGACCGCAGCATCATTTGTCAGATTATAGCGAAGGGTTGTCGTTGGATTGAAAGGATTGGGATAGTTTTCAAATACCTGAAACTCAGTCGGCATCGATGTCATATCTCTTGCTGTAAGGACAGTCGTATTGAGACTCCCCGGCGAACCGTATCCTTCCGAAGCAGACCAGTTTTCCGCTCTGGCATTATCCCAATATGGATTGACCAATTCAAGGGTTGGCCCGTTTCCATCCGCATCCTCCGGCCATGGAGAAGAATTATCGTATTCCACAGCATCCACCAAAATACCGTTGGCATTGAATAATCTGGTCAATTCACCTGCGCCGTCTAATCCAAAACCAAGATCGCCTACGTAATTACCCACATCCGGGAATAAAGCTGAAAAGGCGTCCGCATCCTTGCATAACACCAAATATTGATCCGGACCGAGGAAGCTATTCTCAGGAATGGCAAACACATGAGCATCGTTTTCATCTTTGAATGTCCAACTGCTAACATTTATTGGGTCGTTAGTCGGGTTGTACAATTCGACCCAATCCTCCGGATCAAAATCATCAGATGAATTGTAATTGATTTCGTTGATGACAACTGTAGAGCCTGAAGCGCCAAGGTCAACCGTATATTCATAAAATTCACGTTCCGCCTTTCTTGGATTGAGTATTAATGCATCATCATTGCTCGCTCTGACATAATACTTCACATGATTTTCACTATTCTGAAACGGAATAATTGCTCCAAAAGTATTATCATTTGCATCCCCGTCACCATGATCACCATCGTCAAACATGGGTACAGAAATAAAATGAGAATTGTATGAATTTGTGGTGACCATTAACTCTACCGCCGCGGCTCCTGTTACTTCGGCCTGAATGACAACTTCTTCTCCATGTCCCGGATTATCATTTTCCCGGGCAACATTCAGAATCTCTGGCGCCGTTTTCGAAATCTCATCATGGTTTAACAGATAGTTAAGCCTCTTTTCTACTGTTGAAGTAATGCCGCACCAATGGGCTCCGTCTGGCGTCACGAGGTAATTATCGACGTTATACCGAAAATATTGGCCATTGCCAAACGGGGGGAAGAGATTAGGGTCATTATCTGCATATGTTTCAATTTTGTCTTGAATCCCGTAAGCGAGATTTTGAAAATATTCCGCATTGTAAATATCTTCTATGATGGTACGAATGTGTGCCGTGTACAGCTTTTTATATAATGGGACACTCATCAATTGACTGAAGAGGGGCCTCTCTTCGTCTTCTTCAAATAAATAGGGTTTCCATTGATAAACCCATGAAGCATTACCACCCAGTTCACGAATTGTGTTGATCTGCGCCCCACCAAAAGTGTTGTCTTTGTCCCAAGGAATTATTTCAAACTGACCACTGCTTGTGTTCCTATATAAATAATAATTATGCATATAAAAACCGGTATAGGCATCAAGGTCTGGCATCACTGTAGAGACCGCAAAAAACCAGAGTACCCGATCAACGTTCAAGATTTTTTCAATGCTGTCAATCTCGAAATTCAATGTATAAATTAAATCTAATAAATCAGCCCAACCCGATTCCGATTTTAGTTCATAGCCCTTTTGATAAGCATATACCGTTGAATCCCTTCCGTACCAGCTAAGATCAGGCCATGCATCATATCCATAGTCATCTCCAAAGTGAAACTGGGGCTCGCATTTGAAGAATGTACCTTCTTTATTCCCGAAGTGCCTGGAGAGGAACTGTTTGCTAACTGTTTCAACTGCATCATATAATCCCAAGAGCTCTCCATTGACTGAAACATTCATATATCCGACCTCGGGGGTGGGGAGATAATACCCTTCTGTCAAATAACCGATGGATTCCCTTACAAATGTGGCGTCAAATATTGAATTGGATAATTTAACTTTATTGTAACCCAAAAGGTCCTGGTCTTCGTGAATCAAATCAAAATCAATATTAAGAGGAATTTTGGGGCTGCCTAATAATTGTGCAAACCAAAAAGTCGAATTGCCTTTATAGCGGACACCCACACTATCCATTGTTTCACCGTTAAAAGTGACGGTGGCCAGTTCGTAGGTCTTATCATCTATCTCCCATTGGGCCTGCAAAATGGAATCATAATCAGAATTATAAAATTCAATTTCCAATGTATGGACTTCGTAGGGGTCGAAAAGCTCCTGTCCGAAAAGGATTGTGCTTAATAAACACACTACTGCTTTAATTGAAGAGAGATTAACGACATGGCGATCTTCTGAAGACTCTCTTGAGATCATCAATTAGAAGTTTCTTCCCTTCAGATGTGTTTTCGTCAACTCCCTCGTGAGAAACTTATAGGCGTCATCCACTGAATCGGAGAAGTGGAAAAGGTTCAGATCTTCCCTTGAGACGGTACCCACCTGCACCAGATAATCGAAGTTCAGCACCTTGTTCCAGTAATCAGGGCCGTAGATGACTACCGGTACTTTCTTTCTGATCTTGCCTGTCTGGATGAGGGTCGAAAGTTCCATCAGTTCATCAAGCGTTCCGAATCCCCCAGGGAAGACGACTAACGCCTTCGCCAGATAGAGAAACCAGAATTTGCGCATGAAGAAGTAGTGGAATTCGATATCGAGTTCTTCTGTAGTGTAGGGGTTCCCTTGGGCTTCGTACGGCAGTGAGACATTGAGTCCGATGGCGTAGCCCGACGCCTCGCTCGCTCCACGGCAGGCAGCTTCCATGATGCCTCCTCCACCGCCGGAGGTGATGATGAAGCGGTGTTTGGAATGCTTCAAACCTTTGGACCATTTTGTGAGGCGATAGGCCAGTTTTCTTGCATCTTCGTAGTATTGCACCAGATTGAGCAGGTCACCGTCAAGCTTCTTCTCTCCTTTCTCTGACTTTTCCACATCTTCAGGAGATGGAATTCTGGCTGAACCGAAAAACACGATAGTGTCCTTAATCTTTCGCTTGCGGAAAATTCGCAGCGGCCCAAAGTACTCTGCAAGAAGCCGCGATGGTCTGGCTTCCGGGCTGTTGAGGAAGTCAAAATCTTTGTAAAACTTCTCTTTCTTCTTATAGTCTCGGGTCATATCAGTTTCTCTCGGATTTGATCTGATCTCCAACTAAGCGGGCAAGGTTACTAAACGTGCTCAGTAATGGCAAGGGAAAGTGGATGAGAAACAAGACGCGATTCAGAACTGTGAATAGTCTATTCCTTCCCGTACCCACCGCCGCCGGGCGTTTTGATGATAACCCGCTCGCCCGCTTGGACAATCCTCTCGGCTTTGGAGTTGAGTTGCTTAACCGTACCGTTCTTTCTAACGAGGAGATTTCTACCTCTTCGTCCGGGGTGACCCTCCTTGACGCCGTAAGGCGGATACACTCTTCTTTCGGACAGGATCGAAACTTTACGCGGCTCAAGAAACAGTATCTCCCGTACAGTACCGTCTCCGCCTCTGTTCTTCCCCTTTCCACCGGAGTGCCTCCTCAAGGAAAACTGCTCCAGTCTCAACTCCGGGAAACGGTGTTCCAGCACTTCCGGGTCGGTGGCGCGCGTGTTGGTCATATGAACCTGAACCGCGGAAGCACCTGCATGATCCTTAGTTGCTCCTGACCCTCCGGCGATAGTTTCATAATACTGTTTTCCTGTACCATCAACTCTGCCGAAGACGAAGTTATTCATAGTCCCCTGCGAAGCCGCCGCCACGCCGAGGGCGCCCAGCAACACATCAACGATTCTCTGGGAGGTTTCCACGTTTCCGCCCACAACCGCCGCCATGTGATCGGGTAAAAGTAGTGATCCTTCCGGAACGTGGATGTCAATCGGTTCCAGACAGCCGGAGTTCAGAGGAATTTCCGCATCGATGAGTGTCCTGAAAACGTAGAGGACAGCGGCTTTCGTTACAGCGATAGGAGCGTTGAGGTTGCCTTTCATCTGGGGGCTCGTGCCGGAAAAATCTACCGTGGCACGGTGTGAGTGGGGGGGATCGTCTCCTTTTTCAATGGTGATGACGACGCGGATGCGTGAGCCGTCATCGAGGTGATCTTCGAATTGGGACTCAAATCGATCGGTCTTCGTGAGAAACTTCCCCAACGCGGCGCGCAAGGATTCAGCGGCGTTCTCGCGAATGTGACCCATGTAAGCGAGTACTGTCTCAAACGTATATTTTTCAACGAGCGCGTTCAATTCGCGGATGCCCGTATTGACGGCGGCGATCTGTGCTCTCAGATCGGAGACTCTTTCGTCTGGATTGCGGGCTGGGAATGGGGAGGAATTGAGCATCTGCCGCAGTTCACGTTCCCTGAACTTTCCCGACCGGACGAGCAGGAAGTTGTCGATGACGACACCTTCCTCATCAATCGATGTTGCGAAGGGCGGCATGGAGCCGGGTACGACCCCGCCGATATCAGCGTGATGCCCGCGGGTGGCTGTGTAGAAGATCGGTTCTCCGCCATCGGTAGAGATGGGAGCAATTGTTGTTAGATCAGGGAGATGCGAACCGCCTCGGTGAGGATTGTTCATCAGGTAAACGTCACCCGCCTGCATTGTCCCTTCATTGGCTTGAATGATGGATTTGACAGACTCGCCCATGGCTCCCAGATGTACGGGCATGTGAGGTGCGTTGGCCACGAGATTGCCGTCGGGATCGAAGATAGCGCAGGAAAAATCAAGCCGCTCCTTAATATTGACGGAGTGGGCTGTATTACGGAGCGTGTGCCCCATCTGTTCAGCCACACTCATGAAAAGGTGATTGAACACTTCCAGCATGACAGGATCGCGGACGGCTGAGACTTTCTCGGATTTTCTCTCGTGTTGAGTGATAATAAGGTGACTGTTTTCGTTTACGACTGCTGAAAATTCTGGCTCGAGAACAGTTGTAGAGTGAGACTCAACTATGATGGCCGGACCCTCGATTTTCACACAGCCACTCAAGTCGTCGCGCTGATATATGGGGGTATCCATAACGCCTTGACTGAAGTGAGTCGCGGCTATATCGATTGGCTCTGCTTCTTCCGCTGTTGCTCGCCCTTCGTGCTTTGCCTCAGTCAGTTTCTCGCTGCGACCTGTGACATCTACTCGGATGTTCACCAGTTCAATCTCAACGCCTGTTAGTCTGAATCCGTAATGTTGCTCATGCACATCAGCGAAGGAGTCTGCGATTCTTGCGAAAGGCATCAAGGGGATAGAGAGGAAAGAGTCAGTACCCAAGGGCCGCAGATCGAGATAATGATTGACCTCGATTTGATCTTCTGAAATGTCCCCTTCCGTCAACTCCTTCAGCAGCGGTTGTGAAAGAGTATCAAACTGCGTTTGTAGAGTGGCGTAGAGTTTCTCATTCAGCGGCGCCACAACGGATTTGACACCGTAGCGAAGCTGATCCGCCGCTGCGATGCCGTAGGCTGACAGGAGTCCGGCCAGCGGGTGGATAATAATCGTTTCGATCCCGAGAATTCTGGCGATGGCACAGGCGTGTTGGGCAGCAGCACCTCCAAAGCAGACAAGGGCGTGCGTTCTCACATCGTAGCCGCGGGAGACGGAGATCTCTTTGATAGCCTTTGCCATGATTTCGTTAGCGATTGTGACACAACCGAAGGCAACCTCCTGTGGCGTCAGATGAGAGGAGGTTCCTCTGTTGACTGATCCGGTGAGTTCTTCGAGTTTCTCGGTCGCGGCGGCAATATCCAGCGGTTGATTTTGTGTGGGACCAAATGTAGCTGGGAAGAATTGCGGCACGATCCGGCCGAGCATCAGGTTGGCGTCTGTCAGTGACAGTGGGCCGCCCAGGCCATAGCAGGCTGGCCCCGGATCAGCACCGGATGACTCGGGACCCACGCGAATTTTCTGACCATCGAACCAGAGAATCGATCCGCCGCCGGCAGCCACGGTATTGATGTTCAGGCTCGGCGCTTGGAACTGGATGCCTCCGGTCTCCACCTCGAAGACCTTTTCGAACCGGCCTCCGAACCGCGATACATCCGTGGAAGTGCCGCCCATATCGAAGGCGATGACTTCATCCAGACCGTTGATCTTCGCCACTTCCGCTGCACCGATGACGCCGCCCGCCGGACCTGAAATGATGGCATCCTTGCCGGTGAAGGAGTCGGCATTTGTCATTCCGCCTGAACTCTGCATGAATTCCAGTGGAATGCTGCTGGTGAAAGCTTTGACAGAATCTATGTAGTGCATGAGAATGGGACTCAAGTAGGCATCCACTACAGTTGTTTGTCCCCGGCCGAGGATCTTGATGAGAGGCATAATCTCGTGACTGACAGACACCTGCCTGAAACCGAGCTCGCGCGCAATCTGTGCCACACGTTTCTCGTGCTCAGGATTTTTCCAGGAGTGCATCAGAACAATGGCTACTGAAGTAATCCCCATGCGGTGGATCCGCTGCAGATCCTCTCTCACGTCGTCTACCTCGAGTTGTCTGACTACTTTGCCATTGTGACAGATCCGTTCG
Organism: Fidelibacterota bacterium UBA1134; assembly: GCA_002311975.1. Lineage (GTDB taxonomy): Bacteria > Fidelibacterota > Marinisomatia > Marinisomatales > S15-B10 > UBA2146. The sequence goes on from DCAL01000080.1 coordinate 15,043, forward strand.
CCCACCTCCTTTGTGCAGCGGTAGAGCTGTTGCGGTTTCTTTATCGCCAGTTTGAACAGTTCCGGTCTGGCCTGATGTCCGATCTGCAACAGATCGCGGAATCCCTTTGTGATAAAGAGCGCCACCGATGCGCCTTTTCGTTCCAGGAGGGCGTTTGTAGCAACGGTTGTCCCCATCCGTATCCGTGAGATGAGATCTTCCGGGATGGGTTGACCTCTCTCCAACTGCATCATGCGGCGGATCCCTTCGATGGCTGGATCGGCGTAGTCGGCAGAGTGGGAAAGTACTTTTATGCTCTGAATTCTGTTTTGCGGGTCAACGCCGATGATGTCGGTGAACGTGCCGCCCCTGTCGATGGAAAAGGTCCATTGGTGGCGAGTCTGTCTGGCGGGCATCGAAATCTC
>DCAL01000085.1:0-701 GCA_002311975.1 Fidelibacterota bacterium UBA1134
GGACTGATCCAGAGATCGTGATTATCGCCGTGGGGCGTACTGTATCGCTTGTAGGTTTTACCAACGTCTGTGGATTTGTAGAATCCTGTATTCAGTACGTAAACCGTCTCTTCACTTTCTGTATCGGCATAAATATGAGTGTAGTACCACGCCCGTTGTCGGTACGATCGATCTTCGTTTATTCTTTTCCAACTCTTGCCTGCGTCATCGGATCTGAAAATTCCCCCTTCGTCCGCCTCAATGATGGCCCACACGCGCTTCGGATTTACCGGGGAAACGGCCACGCCGATTCTACCCATGATCCCCTTGGGAAGCCCATTAGTGAGTTCTTGCCACGTCTCTCCGCCATCAGTCGTTTTGTAGAGTCCGCTTCCAGGGCCGCCGCTCTCAAGAGACCAAGGCGTACGGCTCACCTGCCACATGCCGGCATACAGGACGCGCGGATTAGTCACATCCATGGCAATATCAACGGCACCCGTTTTCTCATCGATGAAAAGGATGTTCTGCCACGTCTTGCCGCCATCTTCGGAGCGGTAAACGCCTCTTTCTTTACCAGTGCCATAAATGTGACCAAGGACTGCCACATAGATGAGGTCGGGGTTTTTCGGATGAACCCTTATACGCCCAATCTGACGGGAATCGCGCAGACCGATATTCTCCCACGTTTCACCCGCATCCATCGATTTGTAGACACCATCACC
>DCAL01000085.1:876-7539 GCA_002311975.1 Fidelibacterota bacterium UBA1134
GTTCCAGGTTACACCAAAATCAGTAGTCTTCCAGACACCGCCGCCGGTGCCACCGAAATAATAGACGTTCGGTTGACTTGATACGCCTGCCACCGCCACACTTCTTCCGCCGCGGTAGGGGCCAATGGAGCGCCACTCCATGGTGTTGAAAAGCGAAGGATCGTATTTCTCAGATCCGTTAGGCGCAGCGCTGATATTCTCCGATCCAGCCAAGCATAGAACAAATACAAGAGTGGTGGTGAGGTGTCGATGAATCCAGTTAGTTGAATGTGTCATGAAAGGCTTCTCTCTATTGATTGTTCTGCCTCGAAAAAAGGTGAATCAATTTTTCAGTCTCGCTGAAGAATTGCAACCCAATCTTGTTACTTGTTAACTGATATAGCAAGGCAATAAAGGGAGGCGGAAAGGCATCGATTACAATCCTTATTCAGCTAAAAATTTCTTGCTTGAGAAAGCAGAAAAGGTGTTACACATTCTGATACAGGTTTGTTTCCCCTTCAGACTTGGCCACGATGACAGTGCCGACGCTATCGCTGGTTACATTCACTACGGTGCGATACATATCAAGCGGTCTGTCAACGGCCAGCATGGTGCCCACAAGGAGGGCAGCTGTAGGATGATCTCCGAGCCCTACTGCATTGAGCACGATGAAGATCATAATCAGTCCGGCTGAGGGGACTGCCGCGGCACCGACAGAAGCTAAGAAAGCGGTGATGACCACCACAACCTGCGCAGAAAAGGAGAGATCAATGCCCGGAATTGCCTGCGCGATGAAGAGGACACCGGCACATTCGTAGAGGGCGGTTCCATCCATATTGATTGTGGCTCCTAAGGGGAGGACGAAACTGGTGACCTTGTTTGAAACGCCGACATTGTTTTCTATGCTGTCCATTGTTACCGGAAGTGTCGCCCCCGATGAGCTGGTAGAAAAAGCCGTGGCCATGGCAGACATCATTGCGCGAGCATGCTTCAGGGGGTTTTCTCCTGTGAAAAGAAACAACAACAGGGGAAGGACGATTACGAAGTGAATCGTCAAGCCAGAAGCGATGGTGATCATGTACATTCCCACAGCCTTAAAAAGATCAAAGCCGGCTGTAGCCACGGCATTCGAGATCAAGCCAAAGACACCGATGGGCGCCAGTCTGATGATGGCGTGAGTCAGCTTCATCATGGCTTGGAAACTGTTATCAAACAGATTTACCAGAAAATCATGAGGCTTACCCTTAAGCTGCGTAATGGCAAAACCGAAAATTATGGAGAAGAAGATGAGGCCGAGGATATCCCCTTCAGCGGCTGCTTTTACCGGATTGGTGGGGATCATTCTGATGAGAATGTTTCCCAGTGAATCAGGTTGCTGGAGCTGGGACAGGTCAAACTCTTCCACGGTGTCGGGCACTCTGGCACCGGCACCGGGCTGAATGAGGTTGGTGAGGGCAAGCCCGATAAGAATTGCGATCATGGAACTCAGGAGATAGTAGCCGAACGTCTTGATTCCCACCCTCCCCAATGTTCTGGGATCTCCCAGTCCTGCCACGCCGGAGGTAATGGAGGTCAGAATCAGCGGCACGATGATCATCTTCAGCAAGCGCATGAAGATTGTCCCTAGGGGTGCGGCGATGAGTGCTTTTTCGCCCAGAACAAGAGCAAAAACAGCTCCCAAAGCCATGGCGATAAAAATTTGCCAGTGGAGTTTGAGTTTCATAATGCGCCGAATTTAGTCAGCCGTGGCGCCAATGCCAACCTCCTTGTCCAATGAAGAGAGTCAGCAACTTGAAATCCGATTTAGGATTTCAGGCTAAGCCTTATTGAATCTTTTTGCATCAAGATTCAATAACACATCAATACGTTGCTTAGGCGAGAATAGAGTATTACAGTTTCTCACGATGCTGTTCGCCATCATTATCGGAATTTGGGCAACAAGGAGCATGGTGCAATTAGACCGCCTGTTTATTAATTTCCTTGAGCACTTTCTTAATCCTCTAACGTGCATGATGCGAAGAGTCCGGAACATCCTTATTTTCTGTTTCTTTTGCAGCGCGGCGATGCTACAGGCCGCCAGCGAAGCCGATTCCCTATTGCGGGAACTGGGTTGCGGCAACTGCCATAACGGTGTGGTCTCTTCGGAGGTGGTGAAAACCAAGGCCCCCAATCTGAGTTTTGCCGGAGTTAAGTATCGGCCTGCGTATCTTTTCTCTTATCTTCAGAACCCCGTGCGCGTGCGACACAATATTGGCGTGGCGCGAATGCCCGACTTTGCCTTTGATGTGAGAGAAAGCCTCGCCTTGACGTTCTTTCTATCCGAACAGAGGAAGCTTCCAGACCGTGTTTCACCAGGAAGTAAAGCAGGAGGTGCGGCGCGTACTTCTTCTGAGATTCATAAGATTATCACCCGTGAACTGCAGTGTACTAAGTGCCATATAATGGCGGGTGAAGGTTCGAATCGTGCGACAGACCTATCGACAGCAGGCTATCGCCTGCGACAAGATTGGCTCACTCTCTATCTGTTGAACCCGGCCGCGTTTGAAGGCACCGATGCAGGCATGCCGCGCTTCTTCTTTGAAGATGAGGAGAATGGCGCATCCGTACACGGTATCATATCAGATGCGGAAGAGACGGCGGCATCCATCGGTGAGTATCTCTCTGCCATGGGCGAGAGTAAGTTACGAAAACTTGCAGCGGAGTTTTTGACAGCCAAGAAAAATTATGCTAATATAACAGCGAAGATGGGCGAACGAATCTTTCTGTCTCAGAATTGCCTTGCCTGTCACCGCTTGGATGGAGCCGAACCGTGGTTCAATCGCAACGGACCGGATCTCTCCCTGGAATCGCAGCGGGTACGGCCGCAGTGGCTGCGCGACTATTTCAGCGAAACGCATGCTGTGAGGCCTTTCGGCTACTTTCCCGGCTCGGGAAGCCGCATGCCGGATTTCGATCTCAATGAACATGAAGTTGAAATTCTTACTAAACATTTTCTAAAAGGCAACCGTGGAATAGATCAACGGGAACCGGAGCGGCTCTCTCCCTACGCCATGAAGAAAGCTGAATTGCTGTTGCGCGATAAACTGTCGTGCCTCGGATGCCACCGTTTGGATGATGTGGGCGGACGAATCGGCCCAGATTTGAGTCGTGTGAGTAAGCGGTTGAACGGACCGTTCATCGACATGATGATCCAGCACCCGCGCGAACTTGTGCCGGAGTCTATCATGCCGGAAATTGCCATGCAGCCCAAAACGGCCAGCCTCATGGGCAATTTCCTGAAACAGGTGCATATGGAAACAACGCCCCTTGGCTACTTATCGCTCATCGATCACAGACCATTCAATCCGAAAGCAAGAGGGAATCTCTACCGGGAGTACTGTTCCGTCTGCCACGGTATTGACGGCAGCGGTAACGGCTACAATGCGCGATATATGCCTGCTGTACCGGTATCACATTCCGATGCCACCTTGATGGGTCAGCGGGCGGACGATACACTCTATGACGGCATCCACGGCGGAGGCGTAATCTTAGGGAAACACCATTTTATGCCGCCGTGGGGGGAAACGCTGTCACCCCATGAAATCCGCAGCCTTGTGGCGCAGATCCGACAGCTATGTCGGTGTGAAGGACCGGCCTGGTCACGTTAGCACGCAGATGCGAACCGTCAACATCAGTTATCAGTGTCGCTACATTAGCAAGACAGTATTCCCTGTTCAGTTGCTTATGATCGCCTCCCTCCTTGATGTGGGGAGCAGTCAATCGATCGAGGATGCCACCGAGGTACGCTTCGAAGATTTCCTTGGGTCAGAAGTTTGTAAGGAATGTCACGTTGAACAGTACAGCCTCTGGCGCAACTCCACCCACGGACAGGCAGGGAATGAACCGGAGGAGGCATTCATTATTGGACGATTCGATGGTGAGCCACGACACTTTGCGGACGGTTTCGTAACACCGACTCGTAGAGAAGACGGCAGATTCCAGTTTATTGTTGAACGGTCGGGCTTCCCCAGGCAGGTTGTAAAGGTGGACGGTGTGGTGGGGAAAGGCCATATGATCGGCGGCGGGACGCAAAGTTATTTCTCTCTATTTCAAGATGGTACCATGAGATTACTTCCTTTCGATTATCACAAGAGTGCGGAGACGTGGTTCTGCGAAACGAACAACCGGCAGGGGTGGGTTCCCATCTCAGAAAAACTGTCTATGTCGGAGCTGAGCGAGTGGCCTCCTAATCGCGTTTTGGGAGCTGAGCCGACTCTCATCAACTGCCAGCAGTGCCACGGCAGCCAGATCCTTACTGAGTTTAATGAGGCAGAAAGGCGCTTCAAAACAATGTACAAGAGCCTCAGCATCAACTGTGAATCTTGCCACGGACCCGGAAGGCGTCATGTTGAACTGGTGCGCGCTGGTGAAACGGAACAGTCAGGCGACATCGGCATGACGCCGCTGTCCACACTTGGCATGGATGAATCTCTGGACGTCTGCTTCCAGTGCCATGCGCTGAAGGATGTCATTAAGCCTGGCTATCTCCCGGGGATGGATCTGGAAGAATACTACTCGCTGAAGTTGCCCATCTTTGGCGAAAATCCTTATCATCCTGACGGAAGAGTTCGGGCTTTTGCTTATCAGCAGAATCACCTGTTCAGTGACTGCACCATCAGCGGTTCCATGACGTGCGTTGATTGTCACAATCCCCATTCTCAGGGATACCGGAATATTAGAGGAGAGATGCTTAAAGGGAAATTCGACGACCGTCAGTGCACGGGATGTCACTCCGGCAAGGAGGGAAACCTGGAAGCACACACATTCCACTCTTCTGACTCGCCCGGCAGCCGCTGTACGGCGTGTCATATGCCTTTCTTTCAGCATAAGGCCACTGGTGACATCCTCCCATTTGCCCGCTCGGATCACACTATCTCAATTCCGCGTCCGCTGTTTGATGAAAGCCTCGGGCTGGACAACGCCTGCTCACAGTGCCACCGGGAATTGACTGAGCGGCAGTTGCAAGACAGAATGTTTGAGTGGTACGGAGAGCTGAAGCCGCACAGGCCACTTGTCAGTGGCTTGCTGAGTGTGAAAGAGACAGACAGGCGTGAGCGAGCTGCCGAGCTGATTCTGGGACAGAGCGATGACCCGCCGGTGGTGGCGTTTACTGGTCTGAGCTATTTTATCTTGCACTATCTGAAAGCAGATATGAAGATGGTAGAGCCGGAGGTTGTGGCAAGATTAAAGGTGTTGTGTGATAGTGACGATCTTGATGTTAGAGCGCTGGCACTGGCAGCCCTCGATCTGAGTCTGGGAACTCAAGCACCCGTCAGAAAATTTCTCAGCGTTGCGGCTGCCTCACTGGGCCCGGACAAGCAGAAGGTGAGAGACCGGTGGGCGTTGGTTCTGGCGTATCTGGCGCAGGCAGCGCGCACAAGAGGGGATCTGGCAAATGCGGCAACCATCTATCAGAAATCTCTAAATGTGAAGCCTAATGATCCGGCCACACTTGTTCACCTTGGCTTAACTTATGCGGAGATGGGAAACTCACAGCGCGCGATCTCATACTATCAGAAATCTTTAGATGCTGATCCTCTCAACTGGATAGCGTGGGTCAATCTTGGCAACGCCTACAGATCTGCAGATAATCCTGAGTTTTCTGAAGGAGCTTACGCCAGATCAATAGAGATCAATCCTTATTATGCGCCCGGGCAGTTCAACATGGGGAATGTTTTTTACGGCAAGAGCGATTATGCTCAGGCCCGCCACCATTACGAGCGTGCGGTAGAACTGGACCCATCCATTGCTCTGGCACATTTCTACCTGGCGAGAGCCTATCTGAAACTGAGGCTGGGGGAGGAGGCTCTGGCATCTGTAGAGCGGGCGGTCATTCTGGATCCCGATCATCAAAATTCCAGAATGATGCGCCAGGACTTAAGATTAATACTGGGGAAGTAGTATCCTTAAGAGAGTGAATATATTTAACTCATTGAAGAAAGAAATGACACTTCTTGCAAAGTGTCTGGTTGTCTTGCGATACATCGTTTTCGTTGCGATGTTTTTTGATCTGCACACCCAAACTTTTGCACAGTCGTTTAATCTGAAGGGTCAATTCTGGGGTAGCGGTTTAACCAGTGATGACCCGGCTGAGGATCAGTCTTCTATTGAGACACAACTAGGATATATTCCAACCATTTCGCTGCTCCGCCATTTGGCCGATGAACGACTGTTGGATATGGAGTGGGCCTACCGTGTGAGCAGGGCTTACTCCGGGAAGACGCTTTTGAGCAGTGCTGAGAAACCGTATCGTTGGTGGGTAAGATATTCAACCCGGCGCATTGAGGCCCGCTTGGGCCTGCAAAAGATCGCCTTTGGCCCGGCCCAGTTTCTGCGCCCAACATCTTGGTTTGACACCATCAATCTTCGGGATCCTACGGGTCAAACTGATGGGGTTGAGGCTTTCAGGCTGAGACTCTTTCCAATCAGTTCGGTGGCCCTCTGGAGCTGGATAATCAACAGTGGAGCGGATACCCTATCTTACGGGGGGAGAGCTGAACTATCCGTAGCTTCAGGCGACTGGGGTGTAACCTTACATCAGGACCCGACAAATAGTCCGCAACAGGTAGGGCTGTTTCCTGTGGTCATGCCTGGGCCCCACAAACGTGCCGCCATCGATTATCGTTATGACGGCTTCATGGGCTT
>DCAL01000085.1:7644-7960 GCA_002311975.1 Fidelibacterota bacterium UBA1134
ATCATCTCAAAACTCGGACAGTTATGACCAGACCTATACGGTCTTTATGGCCAGCATGTCCGTGGGTTTTCTTCACCAGCTCATGGCCATAACTCAGATAGACTGGAAGAGCAAACGAGCGTTCTACTATTTCCGCTGGGGAATCACTTACGATCATTTCAGCATAAACTTTTTATTGTCCGCCAACCCAAAAAGGGTCGACTATAATGTGCAGGAGGAGTATCTTCCGCGAAGTTTGGCCGGTTTTGGACACGGTTTACAGTTCATGCTTATCTACAACCACTAGGAAGGGAAAGATGGAAAACAACTGTGTTAT
>DCAL01000024.1:0-447 GCA_002311975.1 Fidelibacterota bacterium UBA1134
ATAAACTGATCCGCCGATCCGGCGCAGGGGTAGAATCTGAGAGAGAGGGGTACCGTTGATGACAGCCTCTCTGTCCAACGGTACGATGGCCAGGGCGTCAGGCACCGGAGCATGCTTGTCGTGCAGCGGAAAGCCGTGGGTGAGGGGATTGACCGGACGATTCAGAGAGTCCCTCAGCTCGAAATGGAGGTGCGGACCGAACGCGCCGCCGCTCTCTCCTGTGGCGCCTAAGACTTCTCCCTTGGCGATGGGAAATTCGTTCTCACGGAAGTACTTCTCCACTGAGTATGAGCGGTTGATGTCCTGTTCAATCTTGATGATATCATTCAGCAGCGGCATGAATTTCTGAAGGTGTGCGTAAACAGCGGTAGAGCCGTCATTCAGTTTGAGATACAAGACCCTTCCATAACCGTTTGAGGAAACCTTCACCCGCCACAGGTAGCCGGC
>DCAL01000024.1:481-2818 GCA_002311975.1 Fidelibacterota bacterium UBA1134
GGCGACAATTTCATGTCCCGTTGTGCGCTTTGTTCTGATATCGATACCGGAATGAAAACGCCGCGGCCGTGCTTCGGCAAAATTTGAGGTGATGGCTTTCCCGAGCTTAACCGGCCAGAGATAGTCCTGACCGGTCATGATAGAAGTAATGCTTATTAGGGCTAAAAGGAGTCGGAAGCTGTTTTTCATAGAACGACCTGCCGAAGGGTAGTTCAATTTAGAATGGAGACCGAGGAGATTCAACCTAAAAGCAAATCAATTCCCGCCGTCGGGTTTAGGGCTAAATTGGTTCGGGAAACGATAGATAAGAGAATAAAATATGAGAATACTCCAAGAAAGGCGTTGCAGATTGAGCGCCTTTTCTTGAGGTAATGAGCAACAGGTTACTTCCTGCCTTTATCCCCTATTTTCTTCTTGAGTTCCTTCAGTTCTTCTCGCAACTCGTTCAACTCTTCTTTGAGCGACTTGTAATCGTTGCTTCCCGGCACTGAGAGTTTGGGCATGTGGAATACATCAAAGTCTTCTTCATCGTCTCCATGAAACCACGCCACGGCCGGCCGGCGGTCGGTCTCTCTTGAATCGAGGGTGGCGGTGATTGTCTCCCGTTTACCATCCCGGATAATCTTGATGGTGACTTCATCGCCGGTGTCACTTTTGCGGATGACTTCTACCAGATCGTCCGTCTCTTCCATCTTTTCCCGCTCGACCTTTACGATAACGTCACCGGCTTTGAGACCAGCTTTGTCCGCCGGGCTGTCTTCCACAACTTCACTCACGAGCACGCCGGCTGAATTTCGGACCTCGAAGAACTCTCTCAGTTGGTCCGTCAGCGGCTGCACATGAACTCCGAGCCACGTCTGTTCTCCCCAGTAAGAGTCAGGCCCGAATCGTTTGATCTTTATCTTCTTCCGCCGGGCCTTTCTGTCATCTCCGCCTCCAACCTTAGATTCAATGAAGGCGTTGAGTTTTTCTGTTCCCTCGTAGGGAAAGGTGTATTCTTCCACCTCGCCACCCTTATGAATAGTCACAGTACACTGTCCATCCTCGATAGTGCACTCTACTTTTACTTCGCGCTTGTCAACGTTATCATTTTCGATGCTGTAGGCGACTACCTTTTTGTCCCCAGCGATGAGTCCTGAAGTGATCATGAAGGAAAGGCAAAATGGTAAAAATCGTCTCATGGTATTATCTCCTCGGTTTGGCTTTGAGTGTTATACATCCTGGGCTGATGAGGGGTTCCATTATCAGGTCTGATCTTTCCACGATACAGGTTTATCTAACTATGTGACACGAATCAAGGAAAAAAAAGTTGTCATATTATTTTAAGTGTGAAATCTCTAAATTAGCCTAAACAGAGTGAGCTTTGTTCACGAACCAAGGAGGATGAAGATGAAGAAATTTCTTGTTCCACTTTTTGTTATCACCGTTCTGATTCCCGTAAATCGGGCTTACGCCATTGCCGGGATCGGTCTCTATTACAATACAGATGCTGTTTCAGTCGTCGGAGGGACAGATGGTGCTTCTCCAATTTCTCTGACGCGCGATGGGTTTGACGGCACAATCGGCGGCGGGTTGTTTGTCTATATCGACGCCATACCGTTCGTTGACATCGAAGCCAGTTTTGAGGCCGCCGTGAATCAGTATCAATTCTCTTTTGGCAATGAATTCTCGGAGCTTGGACCTATCGATTTCGGCTGGGCGAGAGCTTCTCAGTATTACACGCTGAGAAGGAAACTGGTTGGGTTTGGCGTCCCTATTCTTGGTGGCGTTCAACTCTATGCTGGGGGCGGCTATAATAAGCACTCCTCTTCGCCACTGGCGAGTCTTGATATGGTCGAAGGTCTGCTGGGCGATTTGACCTCCAGTTTCGACACCAGCGCGCTCGAGGAAAACCTGATCAGCTACATCAAGGAGAATAAGATTGATGCCAGCGGCTTGCACATCCAAGCCGGTATGCAGATGAAGATTCTGACGTTCAGCGGCTTTGTGAACTACCGCATCACCATGGCCAAAGAGGTAGTGCCCGATGCCAAGAGTTTCTCTTCCCTGTGGGCAGGACTGGCTTTCGGTTTCTGATCAGCCGCTCAGGCAGGATTGATGAAAGGGGTGGAAGATTCCTTCCGCCCCTTTTCTTTTGTGGCGTGATTTAGACCTCCTCTGAGGGTCCTTTGGACAAGGTTCAATAAATGATCTGCCAACCTTGAAGGTTTTACTTACTTGGGTAGAGGAACGACGGATTGAAACGTCCAGCTCTCAAGATCCTTGGAATAGTAGTGGCGGCCGCTCTGTGTCACCGCAAGATAGAATTGTTGTGATCCGTCAGTTCCTTGCAGAACT
>DCAL01000024.1:2846-4815 GCA_002311975.1 Fidelibacterota bacterium UBA1134
AGCTGTGAGGGAAGTGAAGTCGTCCCGCTCATCGATTCTAACGAATTTATGAAACGAATTGCCGATCGTGACGGGGTTCTTATTCATCATACGGTAGATATTGCCCTTGTTTGTCAGGACAGCGAATCCCATCACGGGCGGAGCGATGCCGAAGCTGAACGACACAGCGGCCACAGTTTTCTCTTTACTGGTACTTTCTTCCGTGAGGGCGGCAAGGCTCGACCTTAATTCGATCAACAGTTCAGAAGGGATGGATTCACCGGGTGGCCCCGGCGGACCGGCTTCGCCCAGCTGTACCTGCGGCGCACAACCCATAAAACTGATGACGGCGAAGAGTGTCAGAAATGGCGCTTTGCGCACTACTGGGGTGGGAAAAGATAGGGGAGAGCTCGGGACCAAGCCAGCGACATGATGATTAACAGTTCGGAAAGGATGGCTACAACAAAGAAGAGAGTCGCCCGTTTCAACGCCACAGTCTTGTAGTTATTAATCTTGCCTAGCGAAAAGACTTGGCTGGCAAACATTTTATAGGTTTGCTCTTCGTCCTCGCCGACTTTCATGAGATCTTCAGCATAGGCCTCCGGTGATGAGTACTGGCTGATTCCACCGAAGAACATGGGGCTCATGCTTTCCGAACCTGAGTGAGGTGTGTCCTTTCTGACCCTCGGCACAATAACCAGAATCAGGTTTACGATGGTGATTAGGGCCGCCGTGAAATAGATGATCACCATGACGAACTTGAACCAGTTCAGCTGCACCTTGAGAAAATGGACAATAAAGAAGACCATGAATACGCCAAGGATCGACAGCATGGTAAATGCTTTCTGGTTAGTCCTTTGGAGAATTTGCTGCTCGCTGGACAAGATCTTGAAAAGTGTGGAGAAACTTCGCTCTTTCATGGAGTGTGAATATCTTGTGCGTGAAATACAATCACCGTAATGGCTCGGCCAGCACCGCTGTTTTGACCCATTCTATGCTTCTGCGCGAACTGGATTCAACCGCGCTCACCTTGAGGATATAGATTCCTATTCTTGCCCGATCGCCGCTGTCGGTCGGACCGTCCCAATCAAGAATATCCTGGGAACCGCTGGCAAGATTATTTGTCAACATGCGGACGGAGCGCCCTAATCTGTCGAAAATTAGAACTGAAACGTTCGCCTGTGAAAAAGGGAGATGATATGAAATGTAAAGGTGGTCATCGCGGCCGTCCCCGTCAGGTGAGAATGGGTTTGGCTGCAAAAGTACCGAGCCGGATGACGGAAGCGATTCCAGGAAGATACTGTTTTGTACGCCGGCGGTCGTTTTAGCTTCGGCGACACAGGTTCCCCAATTTGACTTGATTGAAGACTCCAAGACCGGGTTGAGCTTCTCCACCGATCGGCCGCCTGCGCCTCCCCAGTCCGGTGTGTAGCTGAGAGAATCGACTACCGTTCCGGCGGGAGGGGGCGGGCATCAGCCGGATTTTACCTGTGTTGGAATCAGAGAAGCCCCACCCGGCCAGATTAATGACGGCATTTGAAATGTTAACAATCTCGATAAACTCCGGCACATCAGGATCGGAAGCGTAATGGAATTCGTTCAGCGTCAGCACCCTCTCATCGAATTGCACGATGACTTCATGTTCCACAACATCATTTTCCCGAATGGCGTCGCCCTCGGTTTCGGCTGCGATCTCCAGCGTGTGAATACCGGAAGTGAGGGGAGGCAGCGTTATGCGCAGCGCAATGGAATCGGTATCGGTAATCTCTTCGAACTACGTGTCGGTCAGATGCTCATCCATTTCGAAGATGGAGACGGTGCTGCTTCCTCTCCAAAGAATAATCGGGGCGAGAAACATTTGTCCATCCGTGGCTGTCTACCGTATCGGCGCTGCTGTTCATGAGAAAGAGGGATTCTGAAGAGCTCAATTGGTTACCGATACTGTTGTCGTCAACTTTAAGAACGAGCGCCGCGTCCGGGATGATTCCTT
>DCAL01000024.1:4886-5187 GCA_002311975.1 Fidelibacterota bacterium UBA1134
CGGGATGATTCCTTCGTACAGGCCTGCCTTCCATTTCGTAATCGTCTTCCATGATTACAGCATACGAGCGTGGCTGAAGAACCATTCCCATGCCAGCATCAATGAGCTTATCCTGAGACGATTTGTCACTAACGGTCCAACCATCCAGATTAACACTTTCACTGGCAGATGAATTGAAGATTTCTACGAACTCGTTGGGACTGTCGGTTCCGTAGAGATCAAACATGATCTCAGAGACAAGAATCTGACCAGCGAGCGGAACAGATAGCAGCAGAAAAACCGCGGTCCGTTTGAACGATAT
>DCAL01000024.1:5282-5585 GCA_002311975.1 Fidelibacterota bacterium UBA1134
GTTTGAACGATATTCTCGGTGGGAACATATCAAGATTTATTCAGCCCGAATTCTCTCAAAGACCCATCACTCTCGATCCCTTCAGGGTCGGCAGGATGTGGGTAGAGTGGTTTGGTTCTTCCTTATTGGTCAAGTGCGAGACTGAGCGAGGTGATCTTGACATATTTATATCGGCGTAGTTGGTACCTTCTTCTACACCCCTCATCCGTCCCGAATCGGGATAGCCATTCCCCTTCCAAAGGATCCTTCGGACAAGGGGAGATTCGAGATGTCTTGCCGTAGCCACTGCTGATAGTCCCCCTT
>DCAL01000024.1:5677-10807 GCA_002311975.1 Fidelibacterota bacterium UBA1134
CTGGCATATCAGGGACGGGGGGATGTTCTTCTCTTTATTTCCTTTAAATGAAATACGCACCCCCCGTCTCACAATTCAGCTACCCCTAAAAGAGGTCATATCGGTGTTTTCCAAAACGACACTGCGCATTCACCATTCCATGGTTCGGACGAAAACGTGTGAAAAGCCTTCTCAAAGACAACTTGTGTAACTGCGCAAGCCGTTGACTGAAGATGAAGGATGAGGTAAGAGACCCATCCTGCTTTCAGATTCTAATGATATCAGAGATTACTCAGACGACGTGTAATCTCAACTCTGAATGTTTTTGAGGCGTTGATTGACTTCCTTCAGACCCATCCCGCGCAAGATGGCGACGGCATCGCGTTTATCTCCTCGCGGCGTACTCTTTCCTCTTTCCCAGTTGCTCACCGTAATTGTGGTCACCCCCACCAGCTGAGCCAACTGTTTCTGAGACAGCTTCAACCGTTTGCGATGAGTTTTGATAGAACCGGCGCTGACTCTGACTTTGGCTGCAGACTTTTTCTGTGTCAGCTCAGGACTGATCTTTCCCTCATCCCGGCGGTCCATCTTGGTTGCGAGAGCTTTATGTAAGTCAGAAATTTCCCCTCTCTGATGCCGAAGCTGTTTCTTTAAGTTCTGCACAGATCCGGACAGATCGGCCGCCATTGTCTTGGCCTCTTTGCGCGCCAGACGGCTGATCTCACTCTTGAGTATTTTCCCTACATCGGGCATGGCATTTCCTCCTTTTTGGTTTAATCTGATTTATAAGTTGAATTGATCATCGAATTCTAGAGAGTAGCGGCCGACGACTTTTTTTCGCTGACCATGAATTCATCGATCTTCTCTTTGAGGATATTTCTGGTCTGACGGTAGTTATCCAAGTTTTCGTGCGCCGTATTCCAGCTACCAAACGGATCTTCGATACTCCAGTGAAGCCTCTTTACTTCTCCCGGGAAAGTGGGGCAGATCTGCCGTGCTGAATCACACACCGAAATAACAATATCGATACCTTCTTCCAGATAGTCGTCTACATGATCTGATGTGTGACTGGAAATATCTAAACCCCACTCTTGCATTACTTTGATACTGCACGGGTGGACGCGGCTTGGGTAGGTCCCTGCGCTAAAAACCTGAAAACGCGCGCCGGCCAGATGACGTAAGAGCCCTTCAGCTATTTGCGAGCGACATGCATTTCCTGTACAAAGAAAAAGAACTTTCTTCATTATCAGCAAGAAGCTACAACAGATAATATTTATAATTTCAGCATTATTTATCAAGAAATTTGAAAACTGACAAATTAGAGGTTAGAGTTGATTGCAGAATCTGAAGGACGCCTTCGCCGGTGAATCGATGGCAAACAGGCGGTATCTCTACTTTGGCCGGCAGGCGGATATCGAGGAATATCCTGGCGCAGCGGGCGTTTTCAAGAATACTGCTGATGGGGAGATAGGTCATGCCTTCGGTCATCTCGACTATTTTAAGGAGGTGGGAGATCCCGCCACCGGCGAACCCATAGGTGAAACAAGAGAGAACTTGGGAGCCGCGGTGGCCGGCGAGACTTACGAGTACACGCAGATGTACCCCTAGGTTTTGCCAAGACTGCCCGGGAAGAGGGGTTTGAAGAAATTGCTGCTTGATTTGAGACTCTGGCCCGTGCCGAAAAATCCCACGCCGGCAGATTCCAGGAGATGCTGGATAATCTTTAAACTGGGAGTTCATGGTGAAGTGCGGGGCGCGGCAGAGGTCGCTTCCCGCACGTTCGCCTCTGACTCCTTGTTGAAAAGATGCCCGTCATGCACGACCATTCAGATATATCGAATACCGTCTACGATATTGCGGACCTACGCTACTGGGAGGAGGAATCCCTGTCCAGATATTCGTCCACGTGATCGGACGTGTGACTGGAGAAGTCGATGCCCCACCTCCATATGAGAACGGTAAGCGTTGCCGGCTAAGAGAAAGAGAACTTTTTTCTTCATGTCAAAGCTCGGAAGAATTTCTGTCTTGCCATGAGGGAAAGTCAACAGGAATTGACGCGGTACAAAGTATATGGACAGACTGATAAAAACATACACTTAGTAATCATTATTGTTATTGAATTTTGGAGGGATTGGTATTAAACTTTCCGTCCAATGAGATACAGCAAACAGAGGGAAGAGATCCTGAAAGTCGTGAAGTCGCTCAATTTTCATCCCATGGCGGACGACGTGTATAAGAGGGTGCAGCGGTCGATGCCGCATATTAGTCTGGGGACTGTATACAGGAATCTCAATGCACTGGTGGATCAAGAGGAACTAAGCTGCGTACAGGACGGAAAGATTGTCCGGTACGACTGGGAGACGGGGCCTCATCACCATTTCCGCTGTCGAAAGTGCGGGACATTGTACAACGTTGAGATTGCCGATGAGGATATTCTCAAGTTTTTGGCAGAGAAGTGCGAGTTTGAAGTCAAAGAAGTCGATCTGGAGATGACCGGCATCTGCGGTGAATGCTCGAACGGAACGGAGGAATGAATCATGAATAAGAATGTGAACAAAGGTCTGGCGGAACTAATCGGTACTTTCGCGTTGACGTTTATCGGTGGTGCGGCGATCATCAATGGCGAGGCCGGTCTTGTCGGCGTGGCCATCGCCCACGGCCTGACTGTGGCGGTGATGGTCTCGGCCATCGGCCATATCTCCGGTGGACATATCAATCCCGCAGCGACGGTGGGTTTCATGGCTACAGGGAAGATGTCCCTCAAGGAAGGGGGCACCTATATCGTGTTTCAGCTTGTGGGGGCGACATTGGCTGCACTCTGCCTCAAGTCATTTGTCCCGGGGGCGTCGGATGCGGCGCTGGGAGGCCAATCCATGGCGGTTGGGGTCACCTTTGGCTCTGGTGTGGCTATAGAGATCATTCTGACGTTTTTCCTCGTCTTTACCGTGTTCGCCACCGCTGTGGACGAGCGGGGAGCTTTCAAGGCCATCGCCGGCTTTGGGATCGGTTTGGTTGTGGCGTTCGACATTCTGGCCGGCGGTCCAGTCACCGGCGCATCCATGAATCCGGCCAGGTCATTCGGGCCGGCACTCGTCGCTGGACAGTGGGACAATCATCTCGTCTACTGGCTCGGTCCTCTGATAGGCGGTGCTGGGGCCGCCATCATCTATAACGGTCTTTTTCTGAAAGGCGGTAAGGCCTGATTCATCACATCCGGCGAAGACGCGGAATGAAGGAGCAGAGTATTAGCGAATGATTGATGCTTTCCGAGACTTGAATCCCGTGGCGCAGGCGTTAGTGGCGACACTCTTCACATGGGGTCTGACGGCACTGGGAGCGGCGTCAGTATTTCTGTTCAAAGAGGTGAGCCGCCGCGTTCTCGATGGGATGCTCGGTTTTGCCGGCGGTGTTATGATTGCCGCCAGCTACTGGTCGCTCCTTGCGCCCGCTATTGAGATGTCAGAAGGGATGGGGATTCCCAGCTGGTTCCCGCCAGCCGTCGGCTTTCTCCTGGGAGGGGCCACACTGTTTTGCCTTGATAAGGTGATCCCTCACTTGCATATTGGTTACCCGGACGCGGCAGCTGAAGGTGTGAAGACAGCTTGGCACCGGACGACGTTATTGGTTCTCGCTATTACTCTTCATAATGCACCGGAGGGGCTGGCTGTGGGAGTGGCGTTTGGGGCGCTGGCGGCCGACTTGCCTTCGGCAACCCTCATGGGGGCCGTTGCTCTCGCCATCGGTATCGGGATTCAGAATTTCCCTGAAGGATTTGCCGTTGCCATGCCGTTGCGGAGGGTAGGCGTATCCCGCTTCAAGAGTTTCTGGTATGGACAGCTCTCAGCGGTGGTGGAACCTATTGCGGGCGTACTGGGAGCGTTACTGGTTATCTGGGCTCAGCCGATTCTTCCCTATGCCCTTGCTTTTGCCGCGGGAGCCATGATCTTCGTGGTGGTTGAGGAGGTGATTCCTGAATCTCAGTATGAAGGAAATACTGATCTGGCAACCATCGGGGTAATGCTCGGTTTCACTATTATGATGGCCCTCGACGTGGGGCTCGGTTAAGGCACGGAGAAACAGCCATGAAGAGGATCGTTCCCATTTCCGCCTTCATACTTATTATTTCCAGTTTTGGATGCGACCGATTCCTCCCTGAGGAGACCGATCCTGACCTGCTGCTTGATGGTCCGGTAGAGGGACTGACCTTTGCCCAGAGCGCCACCTTCGCCGCCGGAGACGAGGCTTTTGGCGAGAATTTCACGCCGGAGACAGGTCTCGGTCCCGTATTCAATATGCCTTCCTGCGCAGGCTGTCACAACGCCGATGGCAAAGGACATCCGGCCACGAATCTTATCAGATTCGGCAAAGAGATGGCCGATGGCACATTTGATTATATGGTGGATAAGGGAGGTCCCCAGCTTCAGGATCGCTCTATCCCCGGCTATCCTGCGGAAGTGCTCCCCACTGATGCCACCGGCGTTTCCCCCAGGAGCGCTCCCATCGTGGCGGGGGTCGGATTTCTGGAGGCGGTGCCCGACTCTGTTCTGCTGAACTTGGCCGACCCCGAGGACGCCAATGCAGACGGCATCAGCGGCAGGGTCAACTACGTCGATCCGCCGTACTTCTTCATGGCCAAAGAATCCCATATCCCCAAGGATGGCAAATACATCGGAAGATTCGGCCGGAAGGCCAAAACCATAAATCTGCTCCATCAGACCGCCGCTGCATATTTGGACGACATGGGCATAACCACTGACTTTTTTACAACGGATCTGCATAATCCGGCAGCCGGGGAGTTCAGCGGTGACAACGTCCCCGATCCGGAAGTGGGGACGGCCACGGTCAGCAATGTGGTGTTCTACCTGAAAACGCTCAAACCGCCGGTGCCTCGCAATGAGGACGATCCCGACATCATGAACGGAAAGCAATTGTTCTCTGAGATCGGCTGCGCCAACTGTCATGTGTCCAATCTGAGAACGGGGACATCAGATGTAGACGCAATATCAGAGAAACAGTTTTTCCCCTACACGGACATATTGCTCCATGATATGGGAGATGAGTTGGCCGACTTCTATCCTGAAGGCGACGCCAGCGGCACTGAATGGCGAACCACTCCTCTTTGGGGACTTGGCCTTATCAAGGACAATCTGG
>DCAL01000024.1:10880-26005 GCA_002311975.1 Fidelibacterota bacterium UBA1134
CGTATTATCTGCACGACGGTCGCACTTCCGACTTGAATGAGGTGATTCAACTGCATGGAGGAGAAGGCTCCCAGAGCAGGACTGAGTTTAATGCCCTTACTGACGAGGGAAAGAAAGAGGTCATCAAGTTCCTGGAGTCGCTGTAGTGGAGAGCCGAAGAGAGTTCATGAAGACGATTTCCGCGGCTGGCGTCGTAACTGTTTGCGGCGGACTTTCCGTCGTCTTTTCAGGCTGCTCCACGGTCCCCAGAATCACGCCGGAGAAGCGCGAAAACGAACTGATACTCTCTCAGGACGCGTTCATTGAAAGTAATATGATTGTCGTGGATCAGGGATTGCTGAAGCCGCCCATCTTCGTTCACAAAACGGATGCAGGCGATTACAGCGCACTCCTGCTCAGCTGTACCCACAAAGGATGCCGTCCACGAGTCTATCAGTATTCACTGGACTGCCCCTGCCACGGCAGCCAGTTCGACTTTCGAGGGAACGTGCTGGAGGGACCGGCGGAGAGGAACTTGAAGTCGTATCCTGTCTCCCAGGACGGCAGCGGCAATCTCCTCATCAGGCTGTAACGATGTCTCCAAGATACGTCATCATCTCAATTCTTCTGTCGATCTTTGGTCATTTGTCCGCGCAGGCCGATACATCGGCACATAGGATTTATGATCGACCTTTCGTCCTCGGTTTTGGTCCCAGGGCATCTGTAGGGGGCTACTTCGAAGCCAACAGCAACTATTTTGTGGAGGAGGGGATTACGGAGGGGCTGTCCTTCGAGGCGAGGCGGTTCAATATCTTTCTCTTCTCGGCCATCTCTCATAACATCCGGTTTTTCTCCGAGCTGGAGTTTGAGCATGGGACGGAAGAAATTGCCCTTGAAACGGCCATCCTTGATTTGACTTTTGATCCCTTTCTCAATTTCAGGATGGGCGTTCTGCTTCCACCCCTCGGTCGCTTCAACGTGGAGCACGACAGTCCAAAGTACAATATGATCGACCGTCCCCTCGTCTCCACTCGCATCATCCCCGCCACACTGTCGGAGGTCGGCGCAGGATTTTTTGGCCAGCGGTATCTTAATCGCCGTAACCGGATCGGCTACGAAATCTATTTGGTGAATGGCCTCAACGACGGCATAGTCAGTAATGATGAGGCGGGCACACGGATTGCCAGCGGAAAGTCCATGGAAATGCTGGAAGAGGACAACAATGGGAATCCATCTGTGACAGGGCGGATCAAGTTCGAGAACCGATCTTTCGGTGAGTACGGCATTTCCTATTACGGCGGCATTTATAACAGTTACCTGGCGGAGGGGATGGAGATAGATGAGAAACGGCTACTCAGGATTCTTGCCCTGGACTACGATCTTCGCTACAAGCGGCTCCACTGGCGGGGTGAGTTTGCTTCAGCCTCCATTCAGGTGCCCGACGGTCTCGATGAGCTGTTTGGAGAGAAACAGTGGGGTTTCTATTCTGAACTGAATTACGATTACTTCCGGGGTAAGCTGTTTAGTTTTGACAAGGCCAAGATGATCGCTGCCATCCGTTTTGAGAGAATTGACTTGAACATGGGAACGTTTGACATTACGGACACGAACATTGGCGATGAAACGACCCGCATCACTGTGGCACACAGCTTCAGGCTTGTGGAAAACACCGTACTCAAGATCGTTTATCAGTATAACTGGTACAAAGATTTTACTGACAATCTAATCCGGTCCGCCGGCGTTCAGATCGGCGTCGCGGCATATTTTTAGCTAGCCGTCCCGATTCTTCCCAATTCATGATTACCCTTTCTGTACCGACACGCCAGCGAATCGATCTTGTCGATATCACATCTCAAGTGCAGCAAGAAGTGGATAAATGTGGTGTCGTGGATGGCCTCCTGAGCATCTACGTGCCTCATACCACCTGCGGCGTCACTATCAACGAGAGCGCCGATCCCGATGTGGCGGAAGATATCAAGATGCAGTTGTCGAAACTCGTTCCCCATGAAGGCGGCTATCGTCATTACGAGGACAACGCCGACAGCCACATCAAGACGAGTATAATCGGTTCATCAGAGACGGTTTTCATAGAAAACGGGAAACTTGTCATGGGGACGTGGCAGGGGATTTTCCTGTGCGATTTTGACGGTCCGCGGACGAGGAAGGTTTATCTTAAGTTCATCAAAGAATAAAGTGATTTTTCATTTTCGATTAACTATTTTTGATTGAGGGGGATGTTCATGAAACGTCCGGAGATAAACCTTGCTTTTTCTGAGATGGAAATCCATTACATGAAAGGCGGCGGTTGGATTAACACTTCGGTTTTGGATATCGACGGTACCGGAGAGGTAAAGGCATATCTTATTAGACACGCGAGCTCGGTGATCTTGGATAGTGCACGCATGATTCTAAACGACAGTGAAAAAGAGAGATTGGTGGAATTGTCCAGTTCATTCTCCACCTATGAAGATTACTACCAGCCCAGTGATTATCGTACAAACCAGGACGATCATTCATTAGTTTTGATTCATGAACAGATTCCTGATACTGTTCGTGTTTACGATCCGGGTCGAGCGGATCTGCCCGATGGATTACGTCGTATCCTTGAAGAGATGGAATCTTTCTGGGAAGAAACTCTTGGTTTGCCGCTTTCTCTCGGAATCACTGCGGGACTGCGGCAGTTGTTGTGTTGACCCATGCAGTGAATGAAGTCATCAGATTCGAGGATATTGCTATGAGGCTGAGTATAGACCGTTCGGTTATTGCGGTGATCATAATTCTCGTCTTGGGTCCGAGTGCCGCACATGACAAGGGGCATCAAACTCAATAGTGAATCTTCAATTTAAAATAATCAATCCTTCTTGACTCTTTCCCAGATTTCGTCCATCTCCTCCAGCGTTGCCTCTTCGATCTTCTTCCCCTGATTCTTCAGTTCCTTTTCCACTAACTGAAACCGGCGCGTGAATTTTTTATTCGCCTTCCTTAGGGCGTCTTCGGCGGGGATATCGAAAAAGCGGCACAAGTTTACGATGGCAAAGAAGAGGTCACCCGCTTCCTCTTCGATTTCCTTGCGGATCCCTTGCGATTCAGCCGACTTGAGCTCGTCCATTTCTTCGTGGACTTTCTGCCAGACTTGGTCCACCTCTTCCCAATCAAATCCAACGTATGCCGCCTTCTGCTGCAGGCGCTGAGCCCGGACGAGGGCAGGGAGCGTCTTCGGGACGCCGTCTAACCTCGATTCGCGCCCCTTTTCTTCCTGTTTCGCTGCCTCCCAGTTCTGCTTGGCGTGGAACGCGCCGCCGGCCTTCTTGTCTCCGAAGACATGGGGGTGCCTCCGCACGAGCTTTTCGTTAATGGTGTCAATAACTTCCTCAAGAACAAACTCGCCGTTCTGTTCTGCAATGTTCGCTTGGAAGACGACGTGCAGCAGAATATCGCCCAATTCCTCCGCAAGCGTTTGCCAGTCCTCCTGATCCACCGTCTCTATCACTTCGTAGGCTTCCTCAAGGAAGAACGGCAGCAGGGAAGCGTGCGTCTGTTCTTTATCCCACGGACAGCCATTCTCTCCCCGCAGTTTTCCCACAATTGTAACGAGTTCATCAAACCCCTTATCCTTAGTCATCTTCCTCCTCGATTCTGGATATCAAAACTTCAACGATACGATTCTCAGCCAGTGTTCTGATTTCAAATCGAAACCCATTGTACTCTGTCGCACTTTTGGCAGAAGGGATATCGCCGAAATGATCGAGAAGAAATCCGCCTAACGTATCATATTCCCGTTCTTCAGGAAACGAAAGCGGCATAACATCTTCCAGATCATTGACTGGGATTCTCGCAGCCACGAGCCACTGATGCGTGCCGGTCTTGGTTACCAGCGGCGCCTCCCGGTCGAATTCGTCCCGGATTTCACCCACCACCTCCTCCACAATATCCTCCAGTGTTGCCAGGCCTGCCGTGCCTCCGTATTCATCCACCACTATCGCGATGGTCTGCCGCCGCTGCTGAAAGTCCCGCAGCAGATCATCAATCTGTTTCGACTCCGGAACGAAAAAGGGCTCCCGGCTGACAGCCGATAGATCCTTGCCGTTTTCCAACCCGTCAAGATAAGGGAGCATATCCTTTGCGTAGAGGATCCCTTCTATTCTGTCCAGTGTTTCATCGTAGACAGGGAATTTTGAGAATCTTGACTCACGGATAAGCTTCAGTGCTTCATTGAGAGAAGTTCCTTTTTCAATTGCCACAATATCAGTCCGCGGCACCATGATTTTTCTCACAGCTGTCTCCCCGTAATCGAATACAGACTTAATCATTTCACTTTCATGATGTTTCAAAGTACCCCTGTCTGCGCCGAGGTCCGCCAGTGTTTTCAGCTCCTCCTCAGAGTCAAACAATTCTTCCTTTTTCCAGCGCATGAGTTTGCTCACAACGTGCGTGAGACTATAGAGGAGGGAGGCGACTGGATAGAGTATGATACTGACAATCCTGACAGGTGCCGCCACCCTATTGCTGAACTGTTCTGAATTGCGGATGGCCAGAATCTTCGGTGTAATCTCGCTTACGAGCAGTATAGTGATGCTGACAACGATAGATTCCAACAGTAGCAGTAGCGCAATATTAGTGCCGGACTTTCTGGCGATGTCAGCGGTGATAAGGGCGGCAAAAAACGCCATTGACGTGTTAACAATGGTGTTGCCTGTCAGGATTGTTATCAGGAGGCGTCGAGGTTCACTCAGCAATTTGAGAATTCTTTCGTGCTGTCTGGAATCAGTCAGACGCGACTGTTTGAGTGAAAAGAAGGCCGCTTCGGCGCCGGAAAAAAAAGCCGACAGCATCAAAAGAAGAATAAAGATTCCGACTTCGATAAGAGTGTTCATGAAAAAAGCTTATCCGCCGAAAAGAGTGAAAGATACTTGTTTTCAGCCTTCCTCATTTCGGCCTTTCTTTCCGGTGTGTCATCATTGTATCCCAAGAGATGGAGCAATCCGTGGCAGATGAGTCGTCCCAACTCACTGGTCAGCGAAACGCCGAAAATGCCTGCATTTTCCAATGCTCTTTCCACACTGATGTAGATTTCACCTTCAAACTCTTCACCGGGGGCCTCGTCCAATTTGAAAGCGATCACATCGGTGTACTCATCTTTGTGAAAGAACTGTTTCTTGAGATCGTGAAGCATTTTATCGCTGCTGAAAATGACAGTTACATTACCGAGTTGAACACCTCCGTCGTCGAGGATGGATGTCGCCAGTTCCGATATGGCGTGTGTATTGGGAGAGAGGTCTGTGTTCACTACCTCTGTCCTGACGCGGGTCATTGACCGTCTGATTTCGGAGGGGAGACTTTCTGCCCGGGATATTCTATTCTGAGGTGGTAAATGCCTCTGATGACAGGAAGCATGCCGTCCACACCGCGGACGTCTCCCTTAATCTTGGCGAGGTCTTTCATGGTGAGGGGACACTCATCCAGCTGACCTCCCTTGAGCTTGTCCTCAGTGATCTTGTCCACCATTGCCTCGATTTTGTTCAGGTCGGGCTTTTTCAGTGAACGTACTGCCGCCTCCACCGCCTCGCAGATCATCAGGATGCCCGTCTCTTTGGTGTTTGGTCTGGGACCTGAGTAGCGAAAAGCGGTCTCGTTTACTGTTGAAGAATTCTCTTCGGCCTCTTTAAGAGCTTTCTGATAGAAATATTCCATACGCGACGTTCCATGATGCATAGGAATAAAATCGCTCACAGCTGAAGGGAGACTGTACTCTTTGGAAAGCTTGAGGCCGTCTTTGACGTGGCTGGCGATAATACGGGCAGAAAGGGAAGGGGAGATTGCGTCATGCCGGTTTACGCCGCCGAATTGATTCTCAATGTAGTACTCAGGCCGTGCCAGTTTTCCGATATCGTGATAGTAGGCGCCAACTCGGCAAAGAAGCGCATTTGCTCCCACGGCAGTTGCGCACGACTCCGCTAGGTTTCCCACAACCACAGAGTGGTTGAAAGTACCGTTTGCCTCTTGGGAAAGTCTTTTGAGCAACGGATGGTTGAAGTCTGTTAATTCTAGCAGCGTCAGGTCTGATGTGACATCGAACAGTATTTCGAAAAGAGCGCTGATCCCGTATGTGATGAAAGGTGCGAGGATTCCGCTGATAAGAATAAAAAGAACATCATTTCCTGTGGTGGTCCAGTCAATCCGCTTCAGAATACCGAGTGCCACAAGAGCCACAACACTAGCGCCGACAATATAGAGGATAGCTGAAAATAACTGTGCCCGCGTACGCAGATTGCGTACGGCATGGATGGCGCTGATGGTGGTAAAGAGGGAGACGATTGTATAGTCGAGCTTACTCCCGATGAGGAACGCCACGAGGATGGCGAGACTGACAGAAAACATTACAGCGATCCGGCCATCGAACAGTACGGTAAGAACCATAGCGGCAACGGTAAACGGGATCAGATATTCAGAGAAGCCGAAGACGATAACGAACAGGTAGGATACGCCCACCATTATCAGATACATGAGTGAGAAGAGTAACAGGATTTTGATATTTTCGAACAGTTNNAACAGTTCAAGGCGATAGGTCCCAAGAAATACCAGAAAAAAAGAGAGAACAATGCCCACCAGAAGGAAGCGCCCGATCCACGGGAGGATAACAGCCAGACCTTTCTGAGTCTTCTCCCTCTTGTCTATTTCATGCTGATAGGATTTTAACTTCAGAAGGAATTCCGGTGTCATGCGCGTATTGGTGTCAACAATGCGTTCATTCTCCATGACGATACCTTGGTAGCGCGGAACTTTTGCGGTGGCAAGCTGCTGGCGGCGTTCTGTTTCCTCTCTGTTGAAGATGACGTTGGGCGACATGAATTCCACAATAATCTTATAACCGATTTCTCTAAGGATATTCTCCTCTTCGGGATAGATATTGGTTATTTCGATTCGGGCCGTGGTCCAGGCCTGTTCAAGATCGTTGAAATCACTAATCTCCATCAGCTCCAAAACGTCGCCAAAGACAATTGCAAGCTGAGCACTCTTTATTTGAGTTCTCTGGATATCGAGGATCCCCTCGGCCCACCGGTTACGGCAGATATTGATGAGGTGTTCTTCGAGGTCATCCAAGCTGATTTCTGTGGCGTCAGGCTGCCTCAATTCCATAAACGCTTCCCAGTCCGGTTCTGTCACATCAAACTGATACTTGCTGCGAAAATCTTCCTCGATCGCTGCCAAAGCGGCGCTGTCTGTCGAGACTCTTGTCTTAGCTTTTTCATACTCTTCGCCGTACCGTTTTTCCCACAGCGTTTGCCGGGTCTGTTGCAAGACGTTTCTTCCTTGCGAAAGATCCTTGATGGCCGATATGAAGGCGCTCATTTCAGAGGTCTGTTTTTCGACAATCTCTTTTCTCCTCTCGAAGCGGAAAGGTTCATTCAGAAGAGTCTCTTCTAGATCGGCCTTAAGATTCTCCTCTTGCTTCAGAATAGGGAAGTTGAACTCAGCGACAATCTCCTCTCTCGTAACATCTCCCAACTGGTAGTTGTACTCCAGCGATTTTCCTCCCTTAAAGAAGAGCGACAGCAGGAGCGTCAGTCCGCTAAAAATGAGTATGCGGTTGATGATCGCCTGCCGGTCGAGGTCTTTCTTTTCAGGCTGGTCTTTGTTCTTGCGTAGAGGCATGGGGAAGAAGAGGGTGTTCAGGCTGTAAAAGCCCCCTTATCTATCGACTTGAGAATTTCACGCAAAATAACGAGCCGTTGAACTTCGCTGGTTCCTTCGCCGATGGTGAGCACTTTTGCGTCTCTGAAATAACGTTCCACCGGATAGTCCTTGATATAGCCGTAACCGCCAAAAACCTGAATAGCTTCTGTGGCTGTTCGCATGGCCGTTTCGGACGCAAAGAGTTTGGCCATGGCAGCTTCCTTCACCGTGTTTTCTCCGTTGTCGTACCTTTTTGCGGCTTGGTAGACGAGCAGCTTGGCGGCCTCAATATCCGTGGCCATATTTGCCAGCTTGAAGCCAACTGACTGAAACTTATGGATCGGTCTGCCAAAAGCTACTCTCTCTTGAGAGTATTTCAGGGCTGCTTCATAGGCGCCCTCAGCCGTCCCAACCGATAATGCGCCGATAGAAATGCGGCCGCCCGTCAACGCTTTCAGGAACGTCTTGAATCCATCTTCGGGAGATCCTAAAAGACTATCCTTGTCAAGACGCATATCTTCAAAGAAAATCTGTCGCGTATCGGAAGCTTTCCACCCCATTTTCTTCTCGGGAGGGCCTATCTTGAGACCGGGATTGTCAGTCTCGATAATGAACGCGCCGATTCCCTTCCGCTCACCGTCTTCGATCACGACGGCTGTCGCCGTAAGGATACCGGCAACGCCGGCGTTGGTGGTAAAGATTTTTCCGCCGTTGATCACCCATTCGTTTCCATAAAGAACTGCCGTCGTCTTGGTCGCGCCGGCGTCACTTCCCGCTTCCAGTTCAGTCAGTCCGAATGCGCCGATTGTTTCACCCGAAGCGAGAGGGGGGAGGTATTTCTTCTTCTGGTCTTCGCTGCCTACGAGCAGAATCGGTGTTGTGCCGAGAGAGGTGTGAGCCGCCATGGTGATAGCTGTTGATGCGCATACCTTGCCCATCTCGTAGACCGCAGTGGCGTAGGCGACGTGATCCATCCCTGCCCCTCCGTACTCTTTAGGGATAGGGATGCCCATCAAACCGATATCTACCATTTTGGCGATGATTTCCTTTGGGAATCGGGAATTGCGGTCCAACTCTTCCGCTGCAGGTGCCACTTCATTGGCCGCGAAATCGCGCACCATGTCTCTCAACATCAACTGTTCCTCTGTCAGGAAAAGATCGTTCATCTGAGTAGTGTTTTCAACTTTTTGAAAGTGAATCCTCTCAGATCAATTTAGGGGTAGTGGAGCAAGGTCACAAATCTATCTGCTCGAGATTGTTACCAACGGATGGCGGCTGATGCCCAGGTGAATCCCGATCCGAAGGCTGCCAAGATGACAATATCGCCCGGCGAGATCTTGCCTTCAGCATACGCTTCGGACATGGCAATGGGGATGGAAGCCGCCGTCGTATTGCCGTACTTGTGGATGTTGCTGTACATCTTGTCCATGCCGACACCCAGCCGCTTCGCCACTGCCTGACTGATGCGGTAGTTGGCCTGATGAGGGATAATCAGAGCCACGTCGTTCAGAGTGAGACCATTGTAATCGAGTGCTTCTTGGATGACTTCCGGAAAGCGGATAACGGCGTTCTTGAAAACTTCACGGCCATTCATATGGGGGACATGGAGGTCTTTGTCGATCAACTCTTTGCTGTTGAACGGTCTATACTTGCTTCCAGGAGCCGGCAGCCACAGATCCTTTAGGTGAGAGCCCTCGGAGTGGAGGTGAGTTGAGAGCACTCCCGAATCATCATGACTGGGCTGAAGGATAACCGCTCCGGCGCCGTCTCCGAAAAGAACAGCCAGGTTACGGTGCTCCGTAGTGAACTTGAGGGCAACACTCTGGATCTCCGCGCCGACGAGCAGGATGTTATCGTGCATTCCGGTGCGGATAAATTGGTCGGCTATGCTCAAGCCGTAAACGAAACCGGAGCAAGCGGCGCGAACATCGAATGCACCCACGTGTCGCATGCCCATTTTTTCTTGGACCATGACGGCGCTTCCGGGCAAAAAGTAATCCGATGATATGGTGGCGAATACGATGAGATCGATATCGCGGGGAGAGACACCGGCCATCTCCATTGCGATCTCCGCTGCCTGAACGCCCAGGTCCGAAGCGCCCGTCTCTTCGTCGTTGCTCACATGATGTCTCTCCTTGACTCCCGACCGCTCCGTGATCCATTCATCTGAAGTATCCATCAGCTTGGCGAGATCGTCGTTTGTCACAACTCTTTCCGGTACAGCGTGTCCAACTCCAGTAATGCGTGCTTGCCTCATGAGTGATCAGCTCCGCTTGGTTTAATGTCTCTTACATTCAGTTGAATCGTCTTTCTCCCTTGCCACTCGTTTTCCTCAACAACGTAAACCAGATCGATGGGTTTACCGGTGATAAGGTGCTGGTAGTGGTCGGCAAGATTGAAACCGATGGCATCGTAGGATGTCCCGTTCTGTCTCGCCGCGAACTTAAGATGATTTCCCTTGCCCACAAGTCTGGGAGTTCCACTTACTGTGACATTGGTGGAAACAAAAGCGGGTCGCATATTCCCGGGACCGTATGGAGAAAGTTTCCGGATGAAATCCATGAATCTCCCGTTTATTACATTTAACGTCATTTCGCCGTCAATGTCAAGTCTGTTCACAAGATCGTCATCTGACAGTGTGCTGTCGGCTATTGTGTAGAATTCTTTCCGGAACGATTCGAGCTCTGGTGCTGAGATGGTAAGCCCGGCCGCCATGGGGTGACCACCGAAGCCGACAAGATGTTGAGCGCATCTGGCGAGATTTTCGTAGAGATCGAAGCCGCGAATACTGCGCGCCGATCCTTTCCCTTCGTCGCCGTCCAGGCTGATAATGACCGTTGGACGATAGAACTCCTCTTTGATTCTGGAAGCGACGATGCCGATGATCCCGGAGTGCCACCCTTCCTTCCATAGCACAATCGCCTTATCATTTTCCAGATCTACTTCGTTATTCACCATGAGGACAGCTTCATTCACGATGGTTTGCTGAACGGCCCGTCGCGATCGGTTCTCGTTGTCCAGTGCTCGCGCCAGTTGTGTCGCTTCAAAAAAATCTTCCGTGGTGAGCAGTTGTACAGCGCGGTTGGCATCGCCCATCCTTCCGGCAGCGTTGATGCGCGGTGCAATCTGGAACAGCAGCCGCCCGACCGTGAGTTCCTTATCTACAAGGTTACTCGTCTCCAGCAAGGCCTCGAGACCCGGGCTGTCCGTCTCTTTGAGTTGCTTCAGACCGTGATAGATGATGATCCTGTTTTCGTCCTTTAGAGGAACGATATCAGCGGCGGTGCCCAGCGTCACCAGATCGAGATGCTGATAGGCAAGGAGAGGATCCTTATCCAGTACTTCAGCCACTGCCGAGGCCAGCTTAAATGCCACTCCGCCTCCGCACAGCCCCTTGAACGGGTATTCACAGTCGTTCTGTTTTGGATTGAGAATGGCGAAGGCGTCGGGCAGGCGCGGATCCGGAGTATGGTGATCGGTAATGACCACCTCGATATTCTTGCTGTTGGCGTAGTCGACCGCGTCGACCGCATTAATGCCGCAATCGCAGGTGATAATCAGAGTTGCTCCGCGTTCCGTTGCACGGTCGATGCCCGCTTTTGATAGACCGTAGCCCTCCTTTTTTCGGTCCGGGATATAGACTGAAGCTTCCGCTCCCAGCGCCTTCAAAGTTAGATAGAGCATGGACGAACCGGTTATGCCGTCCACATCATAGTCACCAAAGATCATGATTGGTTTCCGGTGTTCAATATGATAGGCGACGTTTTCTGCTGCTGTATTCATGTTAAGCATGCCGAATGGGTCGTGCAGATCAGCAAGCGACGGCTCGAAGAACGATTTGGAATCGGTCAGAGAACTGATGCCTCGATTGGCCATGACTCTCGCCATGATCTCTGGTGCGTTGAACTCCTTCTGGAGTCTCTGAACGGTCTGCGGATCGGGGGATTTAATGTTCCAGACTGACATGAGAATAAATAATCAGAGTTGATCTATAAGCCGAATTCTGTATCCCGACATCACAGATGTCGGGACGGTAATCATTCATCTGGTCCCAGCCTCGCGGTCGGGATCACGCGATCTACCCGAGAGTCATAGTGAGGCGGGCCACCTCATGCTCTTCTACTTGATCTTGCACCAGATGGGGTTTACAGAGCTCCCGACGTTGCCATCGAGACTGGTGGTCTCTTACACCACCGTTTCACCTTTATCCCGACACGAGTGTCGGGATAGTCTGCTCTCTGCTGCACTTTCCATACTCCCCAACTTCCGTTGGGGAACTCCTCCCGTTAGGAGGCATCCTGCCCTGCGGTGTTCGGACTTTCCTCCCCGACACTGCGAGCAATGTCGGGGCGATCACCCGACCAACTCTGATTTCAAAAAGCGTGAGTTAATTCTTAACCGAAAAGATTCAGTTAGTTCCCGGACCAAAAGAGAATGCGCTGACAGGAATTGCATTGAGTTACCCCGTCACCTCCCCTGATTTCGACAACAAATTGTGAGGTGAGATAAGAGTGACAACCGCCGCACGAGTGGTTTGTGACCGGAACGACAGCCACCCCGTTCCTCGCTTTGCGAACGCGATCATAAAGTCCTATGTGGCGCACGCCGATGTTCGGCGCGATTTTATCGCGCTGGGCCGTTAGTGTTTTATGTTCTTCTTCTGTGCTCTGAATTGTCTTCTTCAATTCCTTTTTCTGCTTTTCCAGCTCTACCGCCGTCTCTTTGTTTTGCGTCTTATCAAGCTTTAACTGCTCTTCCAGTCTGTCGTGCTCTTCGCTCAATTGAAGTTCCCTCAGCTCTTCCTCGTCAATCTCATTCTTTAGGTGATCGATCTCGGCCATGAGGGCGTCATATTCCCGATTTGTCTTAACCAGATAGAGCTGATCCTGGAGCTTTTCCACTTTGGATTTCCTGTCAGATTCCACTCCCTGAATTTTTCTGATTTCGAGGTTGATCTCAATCAGTCTCATCTCACTTTGTTGAATGGAAGCGACGAGATGATTGATTCTTTCTGACATTTCTTCAACTTTTCCCGGAAGATCACCCTTCAGATATTCAAGCTCAAGGAGAGCAGAATCGACCTCCTGAAGTTTGACCAATTCACCAAGTACCCCCATTACCTCTCCTCTAACATAAAAAAAATGCACCTGAATGGTGCATCGGATGACCGCTTATATTGAGGAGCTTGGAAGCGAGTTTTGATCCAAGTCCTCTCATGGGTTACTGCCTACAGCCCCCGACTACGGGGGTTCTTCCCGTAGTGTAATGCTATAGGGGCGAGCATCGGAGTGGCTGTTCTCTCTAAGTTCACTTTCATTGTTGGATTCGGTCCCGACTTAACCCGTTGGGACGGCCTCCCTTTTCCGTGGGTTCGACAGGACTTGAACCTGTGACCTCTGCGATGTGAGCGCAACGCTCTGACCAACTGAGCTACGAACCCAATCCCTCTTTCTTTCTTGCGGGAGCGGGTATTGCTTAGCAAATTTAAGAGAATCCCATGGCTGAAACAAGGAGCTGAAAGCATTAATTCTCTCGCATTTGATACATTTGAGATTATCAATGATATGCTCATCATCAGATGGTCAGATGGGCGCGAGAGCTACATCCAGCCGGCAGTCCTGCGGGACGCCTGCCCTTGCGCCGAGTGCAGCGGTGAAACAGACGCTCTCGGCAATCTGTACACGGGTTACGGCAGGCCCAAGGGAGAGAATGGGTATCAGCTGGCGGAAGTTCGAACAGTGGGGTATTATGCTCTGCAACCGTTCTGGCGTGATGGTCACAGTACGGGGATTTACCGGTTTGAATTGCTAAGGAAGCTGGGCAATGAGGGTGAATAGAGCGGGCCGTCAGCTCAACGAGGTCTCGGATCGGTTGAAGCGTCGCGGTAGCTCACGATAATCTTATTCATCTCCCGGAAGATGCTCCAGTCCTGGGGTTCGTAAATCAGGTGGACCCAACGATTATCCGCAAACGTCCAGCTGGCTGTAACAAAGTCTTCCTGTCTGAACCGGCTTTCGAGATCCGTCGTTTCTAGTAAAGCTTCTCTACCGTACTCTTTGCGCAGTTTTCTCAGGAGTTGATTAAGCCGCTGACGGTGATCCTCAAGGTTGTCTCTGTCCGGCCTCTGCAGGTCCCATCTTAAGACGTAAACCTCATCAATCTGGAAGACGCCCCTTTCCGGAGCGAGAAAGAAACGTAGTTTATTACTCTGAATTTTCTCCGACTTTACGCCTCGGAATTCGATGACGGTGTAGTTCTTGCTCATGATTTCATTAACCGGGGGATCTTTGAAGCGGTTATTCATCCTTTCCACTACCTGTTGCTCATTCATTCCGAATTCAACTCCGTGTACTTCGATTAGTGAGTGGGTAGAATTTGAATTGTCTTCTTGTTGCGGAAAGATTGAACCGCTGACAAGGATGGTGAAGGCGACGGAATGTATCACTGCTGTGGGTCCGCGGGGATTACATGACTGACTGTCAGTGCGGCTGCATATTGTTGTAAATAACATCGGCAACGCTTTTGTTCACCCTGAACACTGGCCAAGTTATTCACGTTCTGCGGTTTCTACAAGCGTACTTGCGGGCTCGTGCCGCCGTTCTGGACAAGTTACACTCTTTGTTCAGTCGAAGGCGCCGTGGCCGATGGTCAGCGGATCGAGTCCCATCTCATTGAGGACTGTGTCCCACAGCCGCTCCGGTTGATCGGTGAGAATGAGTTCCGGAATTATGGGGTTGAGGAGCCAGTTCCCCAGAGCAATCTCCGCTTCGAGTTGACCGGCTGCCCACCCCGCGTAGCCGATGAAGCAGCGGAAGGCGAGGCTTTCACTCTGGGTGATGGCTTGAATGCTTTCAAGACTTGTGCTTAACGCCATACCGGCAACAATCGTTTTGGTGTCGGGGCCCTGATACGCTTCGTCGTGAACAATAATGGCTGCGGATGGATCAACGGGCCCTCCCAGAAACAGGCGATCGTTTCTGCGCCGGCTCTCTTTAAGACTCTCGTTGAGTTCCGATATCCTGTGGTTCGTCGGCTGGTTCAGGACAATGCCGGTGCTGCCTTGATTGCTGTTGTCAACGATGAGAACAATGCTCTTGGCGAAGAAGGGGCCAGTCAGTTGGGGCACCGCGATGAGGAGATTGGATGACAACGTCGAACTCACAACGTGGGGAAAATACGGCAGATTGAGTCAAATGTGAATGGAGAATTGCAGTTGATAGATATGAAAGCTTCTTCGGACACGAATACCGGGAAAATATAAAATAGTAAGTCACAAACGAGAGAGTGGGCCCACCGGGATTCGAACCTGGAACCGACGGATTATGAGTCCGGCGCTCTACCGTTGAGCTATGGGCCCTGAGAAGCGAGGTTTTTCCAACGAGAAACTCAGTCTCAAACTCTCGTGAATTCTCGCCCGCTAATTCAGTGATACACAACTGATACGCAAGCCAATCAAGAAACGAGGCGATTTT
>DCAL01000024.1:26135-26998 GCA_002311975.1 Fidelibacterota bacterium UBA1134
GTAACGGTATTGGAGTTGACGCTGGAAACAGCCTGCGCCTGGGCGAATGAGTGTTTTCACGTCCCTCTGGCCGGCGAGTTAGGGGCGGGCTGAATCTTCTCATCAAGGAAGCGGAGCAGGACGTGATGGATATGTTCAACGCCTTCCGGAAAGCGAAGCAAGCGCGACAGTAAGCACAGCAACACGATATACACGAAGCCTTGTCTTGCTGACTGCGGGACAGGGCTTTTCTGCGTCTGGGCGTATCTGACTTATGAGGCGGGGTAAGTATCGTGTACTGAGGAGAAACAGCCGTACAGGCGAACCTACGGCGAGTCTCCACAGCTTGGGAGGTTGCGACGGGGGACTCCTACTCCCCGGGGCGCGATGGGGGGGGTATGTCGCCCCGTCGCCCGCCACGTAATAGTGTTACTCCCGGCGTACTTTTTTTGGTGAAACTCAGCTTATAATCCGGGCGGTATCTGATCTCGCTTGAACACCATCTTCAGTTCATCCGGTCCGTTGCTGTAAAGAATTGTAAGTAAGCTATCGCCCTAGATTGTAAAGCTCCCCCAGGTTACTTCGTTTTCATCCCAGTAAGACAGGCCGAGTTTGTCACCCTTGACAGCGTACCATCCCTCATCCTTCAGATCAAATGGTGTCTTTCCATAGCCTTTGATGTAGGTGTTCCAAGTGTTTGGTGGGATGAACTCGTATTTCATATATGCTTGCATAAATACATATTCACCATTGAGGAATTGTTGCTGGATGACCCGCGTGCCAGGCAGTTTCTGAGATGTGTGGATACCTTCAAACTCAATAACAGCGATGGTCTCTTGGGCAGATAAGAAGCTGAAAAGCAGGAGCAGTATGGCGAGGGGCTT
>DCAL01000024.1:27041-27380 GCA_002311975.1 Fidelibacterota bacterium UBA1134
GTATGGCGAGGGGCTTTTTCATTTACTCCCCAAAACCTCCGTCGTCTTTCCAATCATCATAGTTATCTGAAGCCCGATATTTAGTATCGTCTGAGGAACTTGATGATTCTTGGCCACTGCGAGTAAGGTCCCAAATGCGGTAAAGAAGACCAAAGAAAGGCCCCACTCCGCAAATTAAAAAGAATGTTTTTCCAAATGTTCCGCTCGCATTTGTATACCCCATCCACATAGCCTCAAAGTAAAAAAAGACAAATAAAATCCGAAATATGATAATTATCAGGTCAAGCATTAGGGGCGTTTTATTTTTCCTAAAATTTATATCACGATGTGGGTGCTTCT
>DCAL01000024.1:27475-29946 GCA_002311975.1 Fidelibacterota bacterium UBA1134
GAAAGTGGTTGAGAAAGCTGATTTGGGTTGAAGTTGCGTTGAAGGTCCCCTTATATCGCTTTGCTTCATTTTTTTCATCAAACAACATAGACACCGTGAAACTGACAACCTTATATGATAATGATTTTGAAACAGCATCCTTTTTTCAGCAAAGACTTCTTTTAGTTTCCTTAATTGTATTTCAGGATAGTTCTAGTATCCTTATTCACTAGCTAATCAATGGTTAAAGTTTCCAGGGCCTTTATCAATTTCTCATTTCAACAATGTCATTCTAATTGTACATTCAAAGTTGATTGCTCTGCATGGTTGGCTTAAGAGCCGTTTTTTCTTACCAATTCGACAGATTAGGTTTAACCTAGCGAGCTTACATAAGGATTTTTCACAATACCACGGGGTTCAAAATGAAATATTCCAGAAGAGATTTTCTTCGGCTGGCTTCACAATACTCGGTCGGCGGGGTTGTTTTTTCCTCTCTCCCTCTTTCAGCAATTTCTGCGATGCGACGACCTGTCTCACCTAATGAGAAAATTAACTTTGGATTGATCGGTGCTAACGGTATGGGATGGGCAAATATGCGCTCCATATTGAAAAGCAGTGAAGCAAACTGTATCGCAATTTGCGATGTGGATATGAATGTTGTGGCAAAACGTGCGGAAGATTGCAAGGAAATAACAGGGAAGAAACCCAAGGGATACGGAGATTATCGAAACCTATTAGAGAATAAAGACATTGATGCTGTTGTCATAGGTACACCTGACCACTGGCACTGCCTGAATCTTGTCAATTCCTTAGAAGCGGGAAAGCATGCCTATTGTGAAAAACCCATTGCCAATTCGATTGAGGAATCATTCATAATGGCAGACGCTGTAGCCAAGTACGGTAAAATCGTACAGGTGGGTCAGTGGCAACGAAGCGGAGAGCAATACCGGGATGCGCTGGAATTTTTATGGTCCGGTAAACTGGGAGGTGTCAGATTGGTAAAGGTTTGGGCATATCAAGGTTGGTACGGTTGGGTCGATGACAAACCTGATACGGATGCTCCAAAAGGGGTCGATTATAATATGTGGCTTGGCCCGGCGCCCATGAGAAAATTCAATGAGAATCGGTTCCACTTTAATTTTCGCTGGTACTGGGATTATGCAGGTGGACTGATGACTGACTGGGGTGTTCACGAGATTGATATTGCTTTGTACGGTATGAAAGCGAAAGACCCTGTTTCAGTAATGGCTTCAGGCGGCAAATTTGGCTACCCCGATCAGGACACCGAGACACCGGACACCCTGCAGACCGTATTTGAGTATGATGATTTCACAATGTTGTGGGAACACGCCAACGGCATCGATGGCGGTAATTATGGAAGAGATGAGGGAATTGCTTTCATAGGAAACCGAGGTACCTTGGTCGTTGACAGAAGTGGTTGGGAAGTCATTGCAGAAATTGACCATCGCGGAACAAAAAAGCCCTTTATGGAGAATATTCCCAAAATTGATGCAACTGAAAGAGCTCTGGACAGCCACACAAAAAACTTCCTGGAGGCGATCAAAAATAACGCTCCTAAAACACTAAAATGTGATCTCGATAGCGGAAGCATTGCCTGCATTAATTCCCATATGGGAAACATCGCTTATAAGACAGGTGAAAAGATTTATTGGGACAAAAAGAACAAATCTTTTAGCTCCAACCAAAAGGCCACTGATATGATAAAGCCAGAATACAATAATGGGTGGTCCCTCCCCTCCCTTTAAAGATTGGATTAGATTGAAAGTTCGACAGGATTCGACCCTGTGACCTCTTGCTCCGGAGACATACGCTATATACCTACACCAATTAACCGCCTTTGCTGAAATCAGAATGAAAGTATCTATTGCTATGCTGTTAAGCTGTAAAGCCTCCTCCCTT
Organism: Fidelibacterota bacterium UBA1134; assembly: GCA_002311975.1. Lineage (GTDB taxonomy): Bacteria > Fidelibacterota > Marinisomatia > Marinisomatales > S15-B10 > UBA2146. The sequence continues at coordinate 29,375 of DCAL01000024.1, forward strand.
GCTTCTCGTCAAAAAAAAGGTTGGAAAATTGTGCAGGCATAGACAATATTCAGGCTGAGTTAAGCGAGTAGGAGTAGGGTTCAATTTCAACAGATAATACTTCACGTCGGTCGAGTAAATTCGCATTCAATTTCCTGAGTTAGGAGGATACAAATCATGGAGAAAATACGTACTTATCTGCCACTCCTCGCCCTGATTCTGATACCCATCGGTCTGAGCGCTCAAGGGAGCGTGACCGGTACGGTTTCAGATGCTGAGACGGGGAGAGGTCTTGCTGGTGCAAATGTGGTGGTGGAAGGTACCCAACTGGGTGCCGCGGCTGACGCTAACGGTCAGTACACCATCTCAGATGTACTCGCCGGGACTTACACAGTTACAGCCAGCGTTATCGGCTACAACGACGCCGGCGCAACGGTGAGCGTACCGTCTTCCGGCCCAGTGACAGCCAATTTTGCGCTGTCGAGCGAGGCCATCGAAATGTCAGGGTTGGAAGTCCTGGCTTCCCGGGCTAATGAAAAGACGCCCGTCGCTTACACAAATGTCACCAAAGCGGACATGGAATTCCGTCTCGG
>DCAL01000024.1:30162-30561 GCA_002311975.1 Fidelibacterota bacterium UBA1134
AACTGGGACGGTGTTGGTGATGTATCCTCCATCCAGATGCAGCGCGGGTTAAGTGCTGTTAACCTTGCTACCCCTTCCGTTGGCGGAACCATGAATATCCTTACCGATCCAACGGCACTCAGCAGCGGTGGAAAGTTCAGACAGGAAATCGGTGCGGGCGGTTTCCTCAAGTCCACTATCAATTACAACACCGGACTCATTGGGGATAAAATGGCTTTTAGCGGAACAATCGTTCGTAAAACGGGTGATGGTGTTATTGACAAAACATGGACCGATGCGTGGGCATACTACTTTGGCGCCAGCTATGCTCTGAACGAAACCAATCGTTTTGAGTTGTATGCGGTTGGCGCTCCGCAGCGCCACGGCCAGAACCTCTACAAACAGAATCTGGGTGCTTAT
>DCAL01000011.1:0-4932 GCA_002311975.1 Fidelibacterota bacterium UBA1134
CGGAGACCGCCGGGGCCCCCTTCCCCGCCTCATCTGGGCCGAAAACAGAGAACACGCCGGTATCATTTTACGCAAGATCAGAAACCTGACAGAAGAGGGGCACGATTATTCACAGATGGCTGTGCTGTGCCGCACGCGGAACCAGGCAAAGGGTGTGGCATCTGTTCTCTCCAGTAACGGCATCCCCGTAATATCACAGTTCCTTCGCTTTTTTGAAATCCCCACGATCAAGACTTTGGTGGCGTGGTGTCAGGTCGCTGGTGGCGGCAACCTGCAGGAGGCGGCCCTCTATCGCCTGATCAGGGAAGAGACGGATCAAGCGACCGCGTTTGATATTTTCAGCCGCTTCGATCCGCGGGACAGGTCACCGCGGCGACAGCTTATCAATTCCGTTAACGGGAAGTTGCCAACGCAGGCTGAAAATATCCTGCAAAGAATTGATACTTTAGAGAGGCTCGCAGTAAAGAAGAGTGCCGGGGAAATGGTGTGGGAGATTTGCAAACAGACGAAACTCCTTCTGCCGCTGGCGAAGCGGCACGAGTACGATGATCAGGTGGCGCTTATCAATATGGGCAGCCTGATGCGACGCGCTCAGGACTTCAGCAGCGGTAGACCGAATGAACGGGGACTGCGCGGGTTCAATCTATACCTGGAGACCATGCTCACCGCCGGGAACTGGGCCGCCGAACAGCCACCGGCCGACGGCAGTGTCAACGCCGTTACCGTGCAGACCGTCCACGGTGCAAAGGGCGCCGAGTTCCCTGTTGTATTTATCCCCTTTAACCGCTCTCAGAGCTTCCCCCTCTCGTACCGCACCGAACCTTTCATCAGTCGTCCGCCGGACGCCTGGCTGCGCTATGCCGACCACACCGGCCTAACAGCAAAAGATCACCATCTTCAAGAGGAGAGACGCCTTCTTTACGTCGCGGTCACCCGGGCACAGGAGCGGCTCTACCTTCTGGCCCCTGAAAAGGCGACGTCACCATTCATTAAATCATTGGACAAATCGATAGTCAAGGAGATTCAGATGCAAAAAGGGACAGCCGAAGAAAAGTCACCCATCTCGCCACTGCGCCGCAAGTATCAGGAACGGCTGCAGCGGGCCGTGACGCGGGACGATTTTGTCAACGCACGCTATCTAGTGAAGGCGCTGAGTATCATCCATAAAGCAGACAGCGGTGAGACTGTTGCGTGGTCTGACGAACCGTGGCAGCAAGAGCTCAAAAAGGAGCTGACGGAAGATTTTACACCGCAAGCAAAGGAACGGATCAGCCTTTCCGCCAGCGCTATTGAGACCTACCTGCAGTGCTCGTTGAAGTATCGGCTTAAGCAGCTGGACAAAATTCCAGAATCCGGCAGCCGGCCCCAGCTCACTTTCGGCAGTATCATCCACAGGGTGCTGGAGCGGTTTCACGCTCCCGAAAAACCTCTCTCCGAAGAACGGATCCTCCAACTGCTGGACGAAGAGTGGCGCGAGGGTGAATTCCAGTACGAGGAGAGGGAAGAAAAGCTGAAGGCGCAGGCGGTGGAGATGCTCCGGCGTTACGTAAATGATATTGGTGACGCCGCGCCGGATGTTGTGGCACGGGAATTGAAGTTCGTCTTCGACCTTGAAGACGTTCGCATTCAGGGGATGATCGACAGGATCGACCGCACTGCCGGCGGCATCAGGGTGGTAGACTACAAGACGAGTAAGACGGTCACACCCGCCAAGAAGAGCACTCAACTGGCCATCTACAGCCTCTATCTGGAAGCGTGCAAAGATGACGAACTTCTCGGGCCGCCTGACTCCTCCACCCTATACTATCTGCGGGACGAAGAGCAGCCGGCAAGGGATCACAGCTTCACCCAAGAAGAGCTGGCGTCCACCCGGGAGACGATCACTGCCGTCGCCCAAGGCGTCCGCTCAGGCAACTTCACGCCCACCACCGGTCACCACTGCGATTGGTGCGACTACAAGGACCTCACCTGTCCGGCGTGGGAAGAGTAGCGACGGGCTGTTTTCAATTACTGTTAAGAGAAAGGGGACAATAGAGATGATTAACAGAATAGTTTCCGCAATTCTCACTCTTTCGCTTCTTGCCGTCTGCGCTTCAGCCGCCGGGGAGAAGATATCCACCATCGAAGAGAAGACTAAGGGTATGCGGCAGTACGACGGCTTCTTCCCCTTCTACTGGGACGAGGCCGCCGGAAAGGTGTGGCTGGAGATCAACAGATTTAATGAAGAACTGCTCTACATCGTCTCATTGACGGCCGGCGTCGGTTCTAACGATATCGGCCTTGACCGGGCACAATTAGGCGGCAGTTATCTGGTGATATTTGAGCGCGTAGGACCAAAAGTCCTTATGATCGAACAGAACTACGATTATCGAGCGGAAAGCGAAAACGCCGCGGAAAGGGGTGCCGTGCGCAACGCCTTCGCCCGCTCGACCCACTGGGGGTTCAAAGTAGAGGCTGAAGCCGGCGGCAGGGTTCTGGTGGATGCTACAGACTTCCTCCTTCGGGATGCCCACAATGTGACAGGACGATTGAAGCGGACGAAGCAGGGGTCCTACAAGCTAGACGTTTCCCGCTCTGCCCTCTACCTGCCGCGGACAAGAAACTTCCCCCTCAATTCAGAATTCGAGGCGACGCTCACGTTCACCGGTGAACCGGAAGGAAGTTTCATCCGGAGTGTGGCGCCCACCGCCACGGCCGTCACCGTTCGTCAGCACCACTCACTTGTTGCCTTACCGGAGAAAGGTTATAAGACGCGCAAATTCGATCCGCGGGCCGGCGTGAACGGCATCACCTACATGGACTTCGCCGCGCCGCTTGACGACAGAATCGTGAAGAGAGTTATCACACGTCACCGGCTTGAGAGGAGAGATCCATCAGGACCTGGAGGCGAGCCGATAGAACCCATTGTCTATTACATCGATCCTGCCATGCCGGAACCGGTTCGCTCCGCCGCCTTTGATGGAGCCGGCTGGTGGAATCAGGCGTTTGATGCCGCCGGATACGAAAACGCTTTTCAGGTAGAACTCCTGCCCCAGGACGCCGACCCCATGGACATCCGCTATAACGTGGTAAACTGGGTCCATCGCGCAAATAGAGGCTGGTCGTACGGCGGCGCTGTGCGCGATCCCAGAACAGGAGAAATCCTCAAGGGGCACGTGGTGCTCGGCTCCCTCAGGTTGAGACAGGACTACCTCATCGCCGAGGGACTCATGGCACCCTATGAGGATGGCCGGCCAGTTCCCGACGATATGCGCGAACTGGCACTGGCACGACTGCGTCAACTGGTGGCGCACGAAATTGGCCACACCCTCGGCCTGCCGCATAACTACATCGCCAGCGCCCAGGGGAGGGCCTCCGTCATGGACTACCCGCACCCCATGATGAGCATCCGGGGAAATGGTACTTTGGACTGGTCCAATGCCTACGATGATGACATTGGCGAATGGGACAAGGTAGCCATCGAGTACGCCTATCGTGATTTGCCTGACGGTGCTGACGAAGCGATGGAACTGGAGAACATCCTGCGCCAAGCGTGGAAGCGGGGACTTTGGTTCATCACCGATCAGGACGCCCGCCCGCTGGGGAGCGCTCATCCGCAGGCACACCTGTGGGATAACGGCAAGAATGCCATCGCTCAGCTGAACCACCTCATGAAGGTGAGATCCATCGCCATGGCCAACTTCGGCGAGGCAAATATCCGGGACAGGGCGCCGTACGCCACGCTTGAGGAAGCGTTAGTTCCACTCTACCTCCACCACCGTTACCAGCTTGAGGCCGCGGCCAAGGTGATCGCCGGACTCAACTTCAGGTATGCGCTCCGCGGAGACGGTCAGCCCATTGTGAATATTGTCAACGCATCCGATCAGCGCCGCGCATTGGAATCTCTGCTTTCCACCATCACGCCTGAAGCGTTAGCCATCCCGGAAAACATCTTAGACTTTCTTCCTCCCAGGGCCTTCGGTTATCCACGGACACGGGAGACATTCAACGCCCATACAGGGGTGGCATTCGACCCGCTGGCGGCGGCGGAGACAGCCGCAGGACTGACACTGAAAACGATCTTGCATGCCGAAAGAGCCGCAAGACTGGTGGAGCATCACGCCAGAGACCCGAAATATCCCAGCCTGAGTGAAGTGATGGATACAGTGCTGGACGGGACATGGTACTCAGAGAGGTCCGGTAGGTATCACGGCGAAATTCAGAAAGTTGTGGACGCCGTTACACTCTATTATCTCATGGCACTGGCTGCCGATGATAGAGCTACGGATCACGTCCGGGCAGTGGCGCACCTCAAGCTGTCGCAGCTTGGGGAGTGGCTAGAGACTCAGTCACGCCGGCAGAAGGACGAAGGGCTCCTGGCCCATTACCGCTACGCGCTAAACCGCATCGAGCGATTTCAGAAAAATCCGTCTTCGGTTACCATGCCGGAACCGGTAGATCCGCCGGCAGGATCACCCATCGGCATGGGGGGCAGTGACTGGTGCGGCTGGAACGATAACTAAGTCGTAGAAAAAACCACTAACCTGCGGGAATGGTTGCATTCAACACCCCTCCCGCCGTTCCATGGCGGTCTCCCCATCAAGGGGAGACTTAGTCCGGCTGGCTAGAAAAACGCTTTTCTAGTACTTAGCCGGCTGGCCCTCGCCCGGAGTTGAGGCGCGGATGAACTCTCTCAGGTCCTCATTCGCCCTTTCCAGATCCTCCTTGCGCAGATACATCATATGTCCGCTGCGATATCCTTTGAAGCTGAGCCGGTCTTTCATCCTGCCGCTGGGATCCAGTTGCCACATGGTGTACTTGGCGTCGAAGTATTTTGTGGCGCCGTCGTAATATCCCGATTGAATCATGGTGTGGAGGTACGGGTTCTGTGCCATGGCCTGCCTCAGATTCTCACCCGTCTCGTTATCGGATCTATCCCAGGGACGGACCGGC
>DCAL01000011.1:5007-9386 GCA_002311975.1 Fidelibacterota bacterium UBA1134
ACCGGCGACTGTCTTATCCATCCCCTTATATCGGGAATCGAGCCGCCCGATGGTGAAGCCTTCCTCACGCAACAACTCTTTCCAGAAGAAGGAGGCGGGGACATCAAGATTGTATTTCAGTATCGCCTCCTCGGAAATACCAGAATAGCGGGCCATCCTCCTGGCCGCTTCCTTCCTCTCTCTATCTGAAACATAGCCCCCTTTGGCGATAACGGTCATCAATTCACTGACGGCATATTCTTCCACCTCGGGGAGAATATCTGTGAGGTCTTTTTGCATCAGATCGGCGGGGAGCTTCTCATGATACCACGCCGCGGCGGTGAAATAGGGCAATCTCAAAGCGGCACCCAACGGACCACTCCTCCTGCCGGAGCCTGAATCAATGCCAAGCTCAGTGGGAGAGACGAGGATGACACCGTTCAGATACATCCATTGGCGGTTCTGCAGCGCCAGAGATAGTCCCGCAACCCTTGTTGTTCCGTAGCTTTCACCGATGAGATACTTTGGAGATTCCCATCGGTTCTTACGCTGAACAAATGTGTTGATCCATTCGGCGAGGTACTTAATATCAGCATTCACCCCGAAAAATATCTCCCTTTCGACCTCCTTGTCCACGATTCGAGAATAGCCGGTATTCACAGGATTGACATACACCATGTCTGCAACGTCCAGAATTGAATAGGGATTGTCCTTCACTCCATAGGGCTGAATGGGAAAGCCTTCATCATCCACTTTCAGGATCCTGGGCCCCGTGTAAGCCATATGCATCCAGACGGAACCTGATCCCGGCCCGCCGTTAAACGAGATCATCAACGGCCGGGAAGCGCGGTCTTTTACGTTCGAACGCTCGTAGTATGTGTAATGAAGATAAGCTACAGACTTACCGTCCTCGTTCCACACGGGCTGAGTTCCGGTGGTTGCTTTATAGTTGAAGCGATCACCCTTCACAGTAATGCTGTGTGAAGTTACTACAGTAGTGTCGGAAGGCAGTGACCTGTCCTTAGCGAAAACTGCCGAGAATGTCAGGATTAACGTGAAGTAAAAAGATGCTTTTTTTATGATATGATCCTCTCTTTTGTGTGCAAGAAATTAAAAGGTGTCCACCTTGCGATAGGCTTCGATGACTGCCATCTCCCCCGCTTTCCCTGGTTTGGAATTGCCGTGCTCCATACCTAAGACACCCTTATACCCCTTGCCGTGGATGTGGCTGAATACATTCAGGTAATTGATCTCTCCTGTAGTCGGCTCTTTTCGGCCAGGGTTGTCACCGATCTGGAAATAGGCGATCTCGCTCCAGGACTTGTCGATGTTGGGGATCAGGTTCCCTTCGGTGATCTGCTGATGGTAGATGTCGAACAGGATTTTACATGATGGACTGTCCACTGCCCGGCATATCTGGTAGGCCTGGGGAATCTCGCTGAGGAACTGGCCCGCATGATTGGCCCACCAGTTTAGCGGCTCAATTACCATAACGAGACCGTGGGGTTCCAGAATATTACTGGCTCTCCGCAACGCTTCAACCACATTGGCCGTCTGATAGGCCTTTTCCAGACCCAGATCCACATAGCCGGGGACCACGGTCATCCATGCGGCATTTACCCGCTTGGCAACTTCTACGGAATCTCTCACGTTCTGGACAAACTCATCTTGAAGGACTTTATCGCCGCTGGCGAGGTTCGGTTCACGCCAGTAGATCTTGTGGGCCACGAAAACACCCATGGTCATGCCGAGGCGGCTCATATGCTTGGCGATCCGGTTCTGATCAGACCGTGACCTCTCTTTCATACCGTTGTCTTCCAGGGAGCGAAATCCCTGATCATACATGAACTGGATCTGATCCTCCAGGTCGTCGCCGGCACTGTGCTTGAACATGCCGAAATGGGGCGCATAGTTGAGGTTGAATGTCTTTGCCTCTTTCGCTCTTCCGCTGGACGATCTGGCAAGGAGTGCGGCGCCTGACAAAGGCAGTACGGCTGCGGCCGCCCCTTTCTTGAGAAATTGTCTTCGCTTCATTTTTTCTTTCCTTCAGGTTAGATGAATCTGGTTTCACCGGGAACGGGAACAGGATAATTCCCGTTCTCATCCGGCAGCACCGGTGCTGTGTCGTTAAACGAGTGCAGTTCGGGAACCAGTTTGTGATCTGTCGACATGGCTTCGTCCCAGGTGATGACCTGCCCGGAGTAAGTAGCCATGCGGCCCAGGATGGCGGTCATGGTGCTGTGGGCGCCGGTCTCCACATCGTTGTACTTGTACTCCCCCGCCTTGATGGCGGCAAACAGTTCATTGTGTTCCTGCTGGTACGGGTTAATGTCGTTCTCGCCCTGATGATTGTAGATTTCTCTACCCCATCTTGATGTAATCAGGCCGTAGTTCCCGCTGTGGACATGAACATTGCCCCGGCTCCCCTGAAACACCTCTTCCACGCGGTTCATGCACCCTTTCTGGTGGCGGCACTGGCTGGCTATGACCTGCCCATCGGGATAGATGAATTCCACGAAATGGTGATCGAAGATCTGGCCGTGATCCGGACCCTTCCTCACTTCCCGTCCCCCCATCCCCTGGGCGGAGACAGGCGTAGCGCCGATGAACCAGTTGGCCACATCGAGGTTGTGAATATGCTGTTCCACAATGTGGTCGCCGCAGAGCCAGTTGAAGTAGTACCAGTTGCGCATCTGGTATTCCAGTTCGGTCTGCTCAGGTTTTCTGGGCCTCACCCATACTCCGCCGCTGTTCCAGTAAACCTGACCCGAGATGATTTTACCGATCTTGTTCCTTCCCAACAGTTTTTTTACTTCGCGGTAGTTCCTCTGGTAGTGGCGCTGAAGCCCTACAACCACATTGAGTTTTTTTGCGGCGGCCTGCTTGCCCACTTCCAGCACCTTTTTGATCCCTGCCACATCGGTAGCCACAGGTTTTTCCATGAAGATCTGTCTGTTCTTGCTGACGGCATATTCGAAATGCAGCGGCCTGAAGCCAGGAGGCGTGGTGAGAATGACCACGTCGGCCATGTCAATAGCCTTTTTGTAGGCGTCGAAACCGATAAAGGTGGTCTCGGGGTTGGTTTTCACCTTGCCGGAGTCGCCGTATTTTTCTATGAGACTGTTGAAACACTCTTCAGCCCGGTCCGTAAAGACATCGGCCATGGCCACAAGACGGACATCTTCATCTGCTTCCATGGCCTGGGCAGCAGCACCCGTGCCGCGACCTCCACATCCTACCAGGGCCACCTTGATCTCCCCATCGCGAGAGAACCCTCTTCGCGTGGAAGCGGGCAGACGGTTAAGAAGAAGACCAGCGGTAGCTATCTTTGCTGAACGTTCCATGAAGGTTCGCCGATTGATATGGCTGGTTTTACGGCTTTTTTTCATAGCTCAATACTCCTTTATGGGCTTGATCCAATATTCTTCCATTTCTTCTCTGGAAGGTACGGATTTTGGACGTACGATACGAAAACCTATTTGGGGGGCGTCGGTGTGCCACCAGAGGCTCTTTGGGAATTGAGGATCACGCTGTTTCCACGCCTTTTTTGAAAATCCCCTCGCGGCGGAGCGAACTCTCTCCGGCTGATCCCTGAATGAACCGCCCCGGACCACCCGGGGGTAGAGTTCGGTCTCTGGGGTAACGATCCCCGTTGATAAATATCCCTTGGGATCATAGCGGTCCAGTACCCACTCGGCCACGTTGCCGTGCATGTCAAAGAGACCGAAGCCGTTGGGGCTCTTCACTCCGCTCTTGTGATACTTACCCTTGCTGTTCCCCCGGTACCATGCCACATTTTCCAGAGACTCCCCATCACTGGAAAAAGAGTAGGCGCCTTGTGATCCGGCGCGGCAGGCGTACTCCCATTCGGCTTCCGTGGGGAGGCGGAAGAGTCCTTCACGCGATTTATCATTAAGGCGCGATATGAAGTCTGAGACGTCGTTCCAGGTGACATAATTTGCTGGATGGTTAGGACTCGGCTCGGCATTGTCTTTATTCGCCCACGGCTCGGTTCCCATTACGCTGAGCCACTGTGCTTGCGTGACCTCGTATTTACCGATTAGATATGGGCGGCTAATTGTGATCTCGTGTTGCGGGATGTCGAATAGTCCAATACCTATCTCAGAATTCGGTGTGGATTCAGGAGTTCCAAAGAGGAATGTACCCCCTGCGTCCACCGGGTCGGCCCGGCCGGGTGCAGACGCCGCAAAAAGGCAGCAACCCCGGCAGACCCGCGGGCGAAAAGACACCCACACCGCTTGACCCGTCCTCCTGAAAGGCCTTTTATAATCCCTCTACACCACCCCCGAAACGACTATCTGAGGAATCCCCAATGGCCACGCACATTCTGCTGGTAACCGTCGACTCCCTGCGGGCCGATTTCGTCCACTGCTACGGCA
>DCAL01000059.1:0-7855 GCA_002311975.1 Fidelibacterota bacterium UBA1134
GAAAACAAAGATTTTTCGTGATCTTGGCGTAGTGTGAACCGACAACGCTTACACTCCATATCTTCCGCTTGCATCTGAGCTGAGGAAGGTATAAAATAGCGATAGATAGACTGACTAGTCGGTTTATGGCAGAATAAGACATCCTATCAAAAAAAGATATCAGGAAGAAACAAATTTTGGACGCGGCACTGGATGTCGTTGTAAAGAAAAGGTATTCCGATTGCCGCATGGACGATATCGTGGCAAAAGCAAACCTCAGCAAAGGCGCTATCTACTGGTATTACAAGTCCAAGAAAAAGATCTTCCTCGCCCTCATCAGCCACTGGGTTAACAACTTTGGCGTCACTCTCAATCAGATTGTAGAAGAAGATCTTGCGGCTTCTACCCAGCTTAAGGAGTTGTTCCGCTTTTTTCTTGACGCCTATTCAGAGAATCCCCACGTCTTCAAGGCTGAACTGGAGTTCTGGGCATTGTTGAATAGAGACAGTGATTTCCACGAAAAAACCCGGAAAGTGTACCACGAGTCTCTTGAACTGATCGAGGACATTATTGAGCAGGGCGTCGCTGCGGGGGAGTTCAAGAACCTCGATGTGAAGGTTGCGGCTCTTTCCATTATGGTTAATATCGAAGGGATTGTCTGGTTTTCTCTCTTCGATGCCAACGGCGTCAGTGCACAGCACTATTTTGATACTATTTCCGATTTTATTCTGGCAGGACTTCTCAAGAAATCCGGGGGAAAAGAAAATGACTGAAACTCTAACAGTTTCCAAGACTGGCGGCCTTTTCGTACTGGAGTCTGTGGGTGCGTACCCCATTTTTACTCGTGAACAGTTCACAGAGGAACAGCGCGAGATAGGACAGATGGTGACTGAGTTCTGTACCGAGAAAATATTTCCAGTAAAGGACCGGATCGAAGAGAAGGATACCGCCCTTATCATTGACCTGCTGAAGCAGATGGGTGAGCTGGGGCTTCTCAGCCTCCATATCCCCGAGAAGCTCGGAGGGATGGAGATGGATAAGACAACCGGGCTCCTGGTTGCAGAAGCTCTCAGTGCAAGCGGTTCCTCTGCATTTACAGTAACACAAGGGACGCAGACTGGCATCGGGATGCTCCCCATCGTCTGGTTCGGCACTGAGGAGCAGAAGGCGAAGTACCTTCCCAAGCTGGCAACGGCTGAATGGATTGGTGCCTACGCTCTGACGGAGCCGTCGGCAGGTTCAGATGCTACCTCTTCAAAGACTACCGCCATCTTGAGCGATGACGGGAAACACTACGTCCTGAACGGAGAAAAACAGTTCATTACCAACGGAGGCATTGCTGATGTCTATTCCCTTTTTTGCCAGATAGATGGAACAAAGTTCAGTGCTTTTATCGTGGAGCGGACCATGGAGGGATTCGAGGTGGGACCTGAGGAACATAAAATGGGTTCAAAGGGATCATCTACAACACCGCTCAAGCTGACAAATGTGAAGGTCCCAGTAGAAAACCTGCTGGGTGAGGTCGGCGGCGGCGCAACGATTGCCTTCAACGTGCTGAATCACGGTCGATTGAAACTGGGCGCTCACGTGCTTGGCGGATGCAAGGAGGTCATCACAAATTCCGCGAATTATGCTCTGGAGCGGCGTCAGTTCGGTCAGCCCATCGCCTATTTTGACGCCATCAAGAAGAAGATCGCCGACATGACTATCCGAACGTACGCTCTCGATAGCATCATCTACCGCACGGGCGGCCTCATCGATGCTGCCATTTCCGACCTTGACCACGATTCCGAAGACTACTATCTCAAAATGGGAGAGGTGATGGAACGGTTCGCCATCGAAGCGTCCATGGCAAAAGTTCTGGGCAGCGAAACAATAGGGTTCTGCGCTGACACCGGGATTCAGATCTACGGCGGTTACGGATATATTGAAGAGTACCCTATGGCGAGGCTCTACCGGGACACCCGCATCGACCGAATTTGGGAGGGAACCAACGAAATCAACCGCCAGATCATCATTGGTTACTTTATGAAGAAGGCTCTCATGGAGGAGATTCCGATCCGCGATAAAATCAGGGCTATTGACGACTTCCTGGCATCGGATGAGTTTGGGGCTCCCGGGTCTGCTCTTTCGAGACAGATACAGATAGTTGAGGCGGGGAAATACATGGTCCTCTATCTCTTCAACGAAGCGCTAAACGAATTCGGTCAGGATCTGAAGCACGAACAGCAGCTCGGGGAGCTGCTTGCGGACTCCTTTATGGATCTTTACCTGGCTGACAGTACTCTGGCCAGAGTTGGCCAGATGATCCAGAGCAATGGTCAGCACGGTGTACTCGTACCGATAGCGCAAGCTCTCACGGCAGAGGCGACTCTCAACTTGATGAATCGAGGCCTTACTGGACTAAATGATATCTTTCACGGCAATTTGCCCCATGAGGTAACTAACAAATTAAGGCTATTTCAGGTCCGGTTACTGCCGAAAGCAGACGTAGCCTCACTGAAGCGCCAGATTGCTGAATATGTCTATTCTCAGAAGAGATATCCATTCTAGGAGGTTGAAAAATGGCTGAAATAAAATCTGTTATTGTTGACGCTGTCCGTTCTCCTGTCGGAGTAAAAAGGGGGAAAATGGCGGGCGGCGTGAGGGCTGACGACCTTTCAGCTCAGGTGTTGAAGCAGCTCCTCGAGCGCAATCCGAATCTTCCTCTGGACAAGATAGATGATGTCGTCCTTGGATGCGCCTTCCCGGAGGGATCTCAAGGGATGCTGATGGCGCGCGCGGTAGCGGTGTTGGCCGGAATCCCCATCGAAGCCAGCGCCAAAGTTGTGAATCGATTCTGTGGCTCATCCATGGACGCCCTTCATCAAGTAAGCCAAGCTATCGAGGCCGGCGACATCCAGGCCGGTATCGCTCTTGGCGTAGAAGATATGTTCACTGTTCCCATGGGCGGTTTCAATCCTGACTTCCACCCGGAACTGGCAGAAAAGGACTTTTACATAGGCATGGGTGAAACGGCCGAACTTCTCGCTCAGGATGGCAACATTGCCCGTGAAGATCAGGACACCTTCGCCATCGCTTCTCACAAGAAAGCATTAGCCGCTCTGAAATCGGGCAAGCTCGACAATGAAATCGTGCCGGTCGAACTTGAAGACGGAACCGTTATCGAGAAAGATGAGGGACCGAGAGAACCGGATGAAGAGAAGATCAGATCTCTGGGACCGGCCTTTATCGAAAACGGCACGGTGACAGCGGCGACCAGTTCGCCAATCTCTTTCGGAGCGGCGGCAGCCATCGTAACCAGCGAATCGTTTGCTAAGAAACACAATCTAGCCGTTCGGGCACAGATTGTTGCGCGCACCGTTGCCGGCGTAGAATGGGACAGAATGGGCAGGGGACCTCTTCCCGCTTCGAAAAAAGCATTCGAAAAGACGGGACTGAGCCTTGATGATATTGATGCCATCGAGTTGAACGAAGCTTTTGCCGCCCAGTCTCTCTATGTAATTCAGGAAGGTGGTTGGCCTGCAGAGAAGGTCAACCTCAACGGCGGCGCTATTGCCATCGGTCATCCTCTCGGCTGTTCGGGGCTCAGGATTGTTACCACGCTCATGAATGTATTAGAGCAAACCGACGGCAAGTACGGGATGGCGACTATGTGTATCGGCTCGGGGCAGGGAATTGCAACTATAATCAAGCGATAGCATGTTACCAAAGTTGAGAGAACCAGTCAGCGCCCTGACCCATTTCATCGGCATTATTCTGTCTGCCGTGGGATTGGTGCTTCTGATAATGGAATCGGTCAGTCCCATAAAACCGTTACATCTTGCCGCTTTCTCTATCTTCGGCGGCGGAATGTTTCTGCTCTACACAGCAAGTACACTATATCATTGGTTAGCTGTCTCTTCAAAAGCTGTGACATTTCTGAGAAAGATCGATCATACCATGATCTATGTTCTCATCGCCGCTACTTATACGCCTGTCTGCCTCATCCCTCTTCGCGGTTGGTGGGGCTGGAGTCTTCTAAGTATAATCTGGGGGCTTGCCCTGTTCGGGATTCTGCTGCGAATCTTTTGGAAGAGTCTTCCCAATTGGTTTTCCATCACCTCCTATATCGCCATGGGGTGGTTGGTTGTGGTGGCGAGCTGGCCTCTGATGGAAGCACTGCAACCGGGCGCTCTAGGGTGGATCGCCCTGGGCGGCATTTTCTACACCGTCGGTGCCGTTATACACGCAGTGGGCCGGCCCAATCCTGTCCCAAGAGTTTTTGGATCACACGAAATCTTTCACGTTTTTGTCATGATGGGAAGCTTTTCCCATTTCTGGGTTATGTACAACTATATCACAATACTCGATTGAAATGAGGATCATATGACCAAACACATTGAAAAAGCTGCGGTGCTCGGTTCAGGGACAATGGGTTCTCAGATCGCGGGACACCTGGCAAATGCGGGCATCCCTTCCCTCCTCTTTGATCTGACGCAGAACCTGTCGGAGAAGGGGAAAGAAAACCTTATCACTATGAAACCCGCGCCTCTGTTCAACAGAAAGAACGTGGCGCTCGTGGAAGCGTGTAACTACGATGATCACCTTGAAAAACTAGCTGAAGCCGACTGGGTTGTGGAGGCGGTGGCGGAAAATCTAGAGATCAAACACAAAGTATATCAGACCATTACGCCCCACTTGAAGAGTGATGTTATTATTTCTTCCAATTCATCGGGGCTGCCCGTTTCTGAGATCGGAAAAGCGTTGCCGGAGAATCTGCGCAAACGGTTTCTGTTGACTCACTTCTTCAATCCGCCGCGGTATCTGCGGCTGGTGGAACTGGTACAATCGGCGGCTGATGATAAAGTACTGAAGATACTCGCTTCTTTCTTGGAACATAATCTTGGAAAAGGTGTCGTTTATGCCAAGGACACTCCAAATTTCATCGGCAACAGGATCGGCGTCTTTGCTCAAATGCTAGTGCTTAAGTTGACTGTGGAGATGGGCTTCACGGTGGAAGAAGTGGATAAACTGCTGGGCACCATCGCCGGCAGACCCAAAAGCGCCATGTACCGGACACTCGATATCGTGGGTCTCGATGTAGGATTCAACGTGGCAGTGAATACTTATGACAACTGCCCCGATGACGAGGAGAGAGACCTTATCAAATCGACAGATATTCTCGATAGACTCGTGGAGATGGGACGGCTCGGTCAGAAGACCGGCGAAGGATTCTACAAGAAGACTGATGAAGGGATACTCTCTCTGGACTTCAAAACTTTTAAGTACACACCGCAGAAGCGTGTCCGCTTTGACGGCTACCGTCTCGCGAAACAATACAGCTCAACACCGCAGAAGATCAGAGCCCTTGCTTACAGCGATGACAAAGCAGGTAAATTCTTTTGGGAAGCCCTGGCAAGGACACTCATCTACACAGCTAACCGAATTCCTGAAATCGCCGATGATATTATCAATATTGATCACGCCATGAAATGGGGATACGCATGGGAGTTGGGACCGTTTGAGACGTGGGATGCCATCGGTGTCCAACAATCCGTAAGCCGGATGAAGGATGAAGGAAAGCAGGTGCCAGCTTGGGTAGAGGAGATGCTTGAATCCGGGCAGGCATTCTTCTACGAAACCCAAGAAGGGTCGCGCTCCTTTTACAGCATCCCTGAAAAGGGTTTGTCACAGATTCCCATATCGGAAAAGAGCATCAATCTCTCCCTGCTGAAATCAAGCGGGAACACGGTCAAGCGTGACTGGAGCGCCTCTCTGATCGATCTGGGCGACGGCGTACTAAATGTTGAATTCCACAGTATTCTCCAGCCGGTCCTGAATCCCATCGACATATCACTAACGCAGACTATCAGCGATGGTCTCGATCTTCTGGACGCTGGAAATTTCAAAGCGATGGTCATCGGTCATCAGGGGCAGAATTTTTGCGCCGGCGCCAACCTTGCCCTCATTCTGGAGGCGTGCCAGGCAGAAGCCTGGGACAAGCTCGAAGAGACCGTGAAAAGTCTGCAGGATCTCACTCAGAGGATCCGCTTCTCGAAAGCTCCCGTTGTGGCAGCTCCCTTTGGTCTGACCCTCGGCGGAGGGTTTGAGCTGGTGGCTCCTGCCGCCAAACGCGTCGTATCCGCCGAGCTTTATGTGGGGCTGGTAGAGGTGGGTGTCGGTCTCATCCCCGGCGCCGGAGGCAACTTAAGGTTCATCCTCAACCTGCTTGAAGGGGCAAGCAAGAAACGACTGCAAACGTTTCAGATCGGCCAGAAGGCACTGGAGGTCATCGGCTTCGCAAAAGTCTCCACCTCGGCTCACCACGCGGTGAAGATCGGTTATCTGCGGCCCGATGATGAAATAGTGATGAATCGCGATCACCTCCTCGCCAGAGCTAAAGACGCTGCCTTATCGCTTGTTGATGGTTTTGAACCGCCGGCCTACAGGGACGACATCATCCTCGCCGGCAAGGGCGGCAGGACTGCCATGACGGTCGCCTTAAAGGGCTACAAGGTTCAGGGTAAAATTTCTGCTCACGATGAACTGATCGCCAAGAAGTTAGCCTATATCGTCACGGGTGGCGATAAAGGCGGCGCCAACAAACCGCTGGATGAACAGTACCTTCTGGATATCGAACGGGAAGCCTTTGTCAGTCTCTGCGGAGAGAAGAAGACGCACGATCGCATCCGGCATATGCTGAAGATGGGGAAACCGCTCAGAAATTAGAGGTCGGCTTTCTTCTTTCTGATCTCGATCCCCAGTTCCTTCAACTGCTCCTGCGGCACTTCGCTAGGCGACCCATCCATGAGGTTGAGAGCACTGGTGGTCTTGGGGAAGGCAATAACGTCTCGAATCTGAGTTACCCCGGCAAGTATCATCACCAAGCGGTCGTAGCCGAAAGCGATTCCGCCGTGAGGCGGCGCACCGTATGTGAGCGCCTCTAACAGAAACCCAAACTTTTCCTGAGCCTCTTTTTCCGGAATACCGAGCAGCTCGAAGATCTTCATCTGGACTTTCGGATCGTGATTCCTGATAGAACCGCCGGCAATTTCCCAGCCGTTGATAACAAGATCGTAGGCCCGGGAGCATACCGCCCCGGGATCGGAATCGAGTTTATCCAGATCATCCAGTCGCGGCGAGGTGAATGGGTGGTGAAGAAATGTCCAGCCGTCATTCGCATCGTTCCGCTCAAACAGAGGATAATCGCTCACCCACAACGGCCGGAAGACGCTGGCGCTCATCGAGTCGTGGCGCTTGGCGATCTCAAGGCGCAGGGCCCCCATGGTGGAAAGGACTGTCTCCCGCTCGCCGCCAGCGGCCAGCACGAGGTCACCCTCTCCCATTGACAGTGACTTGATGACTTTCTGGCGAAGTGCGTCAGAAAAGAATTTCGCAATCCCGCCTGTCAAATCTCCTTCCTTGCATCGCATCCACGCGAGCCCACCGAGAGGCGTCTTCTTCTCCTGGGATGAATACTCTTTCACAAACTCGCTCAAGCTGTCGATTACCTTTCGGGAGTAACCATCGGCCTTGGGCACAACAATTGCCTTCACGCATGGGGCAGATTTCAGCGTGTCAAAGTCCGACTGGCTCGCCGACTGAGAAAAATCAACTAAGGGAAAGTCGAACCGAAGATCCGGCTTGTCAGTGCCGTACGTCTCCATGGCGTCATGATATGATAGCACCGGAAAGGAAGTTTTGAGCTCTACATCAATCACTTCCTTGAATACCTCAGTTACGAGACCTTCCACGACTTGGCGGATATCCTCCTCATCCACGAATGACATTTCGATATCAATCTGCGTGAACTCAGGTTGGCGATCCGCACGGAAATCCTCGTCGCGGAAGCACTTGACGATCTGGAAATAGCGGTCGAATCCGGCGATCATCA
>DCAL01000059.1:7953-8313 GCA_002311975.1 Fidelibacterota bacterium UBA1134
GGCGACTGTGGCAAGGCATAGAATTTTCCTCTGTGAAGGCGGCTGGGAACAAGGAAGTCCCTAGCCCCCTCAGGCGTCGATTTCATCAGGAACGGCGTTTCAATCTCCATGAAGCCTTCATCGCTGAGATGATTCCGCACGACTTGAGACGCTTCATGCCGGATCCTCATAGTGTGCTGAAGTTCCTCCGTCCGCAATTCGAGGTAGCGGTATTTCAGTCGAACTGCCTCGTTAGCACTGTCACGGTCACTCACCAGAAAAGGTAATGGTGCCGCCTCATTCAGAAGTTCAATACCGTCAGCTTCAACCTCGATCTCCCCGGTGGTCAGATCAGGATTCACCGCACCTTTTGTTCTTGCC
>DCAL01000059.1:8426-8663 GCA_002311975.1 Fidelibacterota bacterium UBA1134
TGACTGTCCCTTCCACAGAGATTACATCTTCCATGGACAGCTTCCTTGCCACAGCAAAGCTCTTGGCATGAGTCTCTTCATTGCATGTAATCTGGGTAGTCCCGTAGCGATCGCGTATATCTACGAATATCACACCCCCATGATCTCGCGTTGTAGAAACCCAACCGCTCAAGACCACAACGGCCCCAACATCGGAAGTCTTCAGTTCACCGCAAGAATGAGTTCGTTCAAACATGG
>DCAL01000014.1:0-577 GCA_002311975.1 Fidelibacterota bacterium UBA1134
TCCCAGCCGATATTGCCGTCGCGATCCTCCCAGAGACCATCTTTTCGCCGGGGATATGACTGTAGTTGCACTCTTCCTTGAACACCTGTCACGACTGTGCCTGATTCATCCTAAGTCTGGCCAGGTATGGCGAACCGTCAATTTCCATCCATGCCGCACGCACGGCGTAAGCCTTATGGTGTTCCTTATCCTCGTATACGACAGGACCGTGACGAGTGTACTTGAGATTAGCGAGGACCATCTCGCCGTCCTTTACATCGATCATCTCCTGAATCAATTTCATCGATTCCCACTTCCCATCATAGCTGTATTCATTGGGATCTGACGGATTTGTATCATACACGTACAGATATTCACCGTCCGTTCTGAAAACAGTAAGCCCCCACGCACCGTAACCGTTGTGGCCGATTGAAACGCCAGGAATTTCCGGCTCGCCGCCACCATGACGTTCCAGCCGAGGCCGTTCAGATGGACAATATATCTTAGTGACGGCACGGCTTGACGCCGGTGCGGATCATTGGCCATCATGGGATAGCCCCTCAGTGTAAGATTTCGCGACACCACCCAGTTGTTGCTG
>DCAL01000014.1:628-3620 GCA_002311975.1 Fidelibacterota bacterium UBA1134
CCAAATCATCCATTTCACTGTTCCAGTCACTAAAACTGAACTGTTCTCCCTCTTCGTCAACGGCTGATGATTCGTCCTCTTTGCGATACTCTTCCTGACATCTTGCGAAGCGAAGATGACAGGGCGCCTGAAAGCGTTGTACAGTCCAAGGATATAGTGTGTGAAAAGAGCACCGTTAATCTGTGGATCAAGTGAAATATCCGGTTCGCCCCACGGATGGAACCAGTTCAGCTCCTTCACTTTCTCCTCGCCCAACAGATAAACCGCCCTTCCGTGATTCAATTCACAAGTGATATTCCCGAGGAGTCCCTAATGACGGGATATGACGATCTCCGGCGTCCACTTCTGTGGCAGGATACCGAGAATATCGAACTCCGCCGGCAGCAGACCGGGATCTTTTTCTGTCTGTCCGATATACGCCTTTACGCCGGCCACGTAAGCCGGGATAATTTTATCTCCCCGCGGATGATAGTAATTCATCTCCCCTGTAATGTCGTGCCGGAATCTGAAGAGCCGCGTCCCCGCGTCGCGCCGTACGTCACGCTTTCCGGTGATCTCTGCCACAGTACCTGTCGCCTGTCTGCGCCAAACTTCGAATTGGAAAAGGCCGTCGCGGGCAGCGTTGAAACCTTGCGCGAAGAAAAGATCGGCCTCGTTTGTGGCGTAGATGTGCGAGACGCCCCACTCGTCCTTGATTATCTGGACTCTGGAGTTGAGCCCGCTCAATGGAACAGCAATCCTTGTGGGTGATCCTCCGAAAAGAAGCGAAAGGGTGAAGAACGATATCAGGACCTGATGACGAAACATGACTCGAAAATTGAGGGCGTCTGTGCTACAAGAATATAAACAATCAGCACTTTCTTAACCAGACCCGTTCGCTGAAAATACTAAATTGACAACCGAATAACTGCTGCAACATAATACATTGCAAGGAACGGAGAGACGAAATCTAGAATCCCGTACCATAGGTCGGGGCAATCCCCTGACTGTAACAAATCACATGAAATTGCTGCTCTACGCTCGCAATGACACTTCTATCTTCAGAATATCGTTTCGAACCGAGTCCGTTGATTTGCGCGGACAAACGAAGCTGCACCGCCGGCGCAAACAAGCTGTCACGTTGGCCCCATGGAGGAATCGTGACATGTCGAAAAGAGAGATAACCCTTCGAACCTCTCCATGGAATACTCCAACATGGTCTTCTCCCCTGACAGACCATTAGATCAGGCAGGTTGTCCGTGTTGAGCTCTGAGCCACCAAACGACCAGCATTCTCAATCGAACGAACAAGCATGGTCAGGAGACCGCGCTAGATCCTACCGCAACACACAAGACCTGTAATGCTCTGCTGAGTTTACCGTTTGTGTGGACAAGCGGCAGATTACTCTCTTGGCGAAACAGCAGGGAAACCTTTGAAGTCTAACGCTTGGGACGCCGGATGTTATATTTCAAGTTGTATACCCTGTAGTAGTCATCGAGAGATGTGGGATAGCGGCGTCCACCCCAGACATACCGGAGGGAATCTGTGGTATGCACTTCCTCAACCTCTGGGTAGGTCAGTTTAATGTAGTGAAAGATCTGCTTCCCGATACGAATGATCTCTTCTTCCGCGGGTCGAACTCCCATAACTTGTTCCATCATATCAATGTGATTGGTCTTCATGTGATCCAGAACCATGGATTCCAACTTGGCTTCAAGACCCCAGACATACTTTGCTTTGGAAGCCATACTTATGAGACCGGAAACTTTCGGATTATTCATGTTCTCCATGGCGATCCTTGTGGCTACGAGATTTTCATAATCCACATCAGTCCT
Source organism: Fidelibacterota bacterium UBA1134 (assembly GCA_002311975.1). Taxonomy (GTDB): domain Bacteria; phylum Fidelibacterota; class Marinisomatia; order Marinisomatales; family S15-B10; genus UBA2146. Next base: position 2,443 of record DCAL01000014.1, read on the forward strand.
CAGAATAGCCGGCGTTTCCGATGAGATCATCATGTCTGACACTGTCTGAAACGAATCGTGGATTTCCCACCAAAATTGAGATGCGGGAAGTGTCCCATCGACAAACTGTGTAACGATCTTGCTGTTGGCTGAAGCTGAGACTGACGTACCATTACGACCCAGGGGAACCCGGCACTCAACGGTTATTACTGAGGGATAGAATATCTTTCCGTTGCTGTCGCTCGCCTTCTCAGAGGCGTAGGAAATAGCTTTTCCCACAGAAGCAAATCCCAGCAGCAGGGCCTCTTCAAAATTGTTACGCCTCGTATTAATGGTTACACCGAGAACCATGTTATTGTTCGGCCCCTCAGTGAGTGAAATACCCTCCTCCGCCAGATTGATGCGGTAATATTTGAGGATCGAACGGGTGTTATTTATGAAAACGAATGTGAAATCATTGGAAGAGCTTATATCACTTTTCTGGTCTATACCCCACGCTAGCTCTAAGGGCGAGGTTATAAGGATCAGGAGCGAAATAATTATCTTATTCATCATGGCGAACAACTAAGACAAAATACGAATGCAAATGCGTAATTCTCTAAATTTTCTTGGCCCACAATGCGCCAGCCAAGTATCCCTTCACCCTACCCCCCTGTTATTTATGGGTATTGTGGGTCAAAACCATTGAAAATCCTGTCCCCCATACCATAGTTCATTAACCTAACTGAAAGGAGGATGTTATGGCTATCAGTCTATCATTCGTAAAACGCAACATCAGACGCAACTACTGGATAAGTCGATCTAACGGCAACGGCGGCTTTGAGAACGACGACATTAAGAACCTGAAGGAAGGTGATAATGTCATGTTCGGTCAGGATGCTACAGAGGAAGAGTTCCTCACAACTAAGAACCTGGCCAGCAGCTTAAGCTTGAAGCTTACGGCTGAGCGTGAATGCGCCAACGATGTTATCCAGGTGTGGTGCGTACCAGCCTAATTCTACTTTAAGCCATCACGTTGGTGAGGGCCCGAGTCATTGAAACTCGGCGCTTTTCTATTTTAGGGAAGTTGACTGAAACATGAGCAATGTGTTCAAATGTGGTCAGATGAATTCAAATATACCCAAATATAGGACACGTTTTTCTAGGACACACTTTATATTGGAGTTTTTTTTGTTTGAGAGGTAGATTCGGGGGATGAA
>DCAL01000044.1:0-3965 GCA_002311975.1 Fidelibacterota bacterium UBA1134
TGTCACCAGGTTTCATCTGGGCTATCTAACGGTGAGCCATAAAGGCGGCCACGACTTTATCGACTGGGACTGGCTGGGCAAACAGCCGGTTTATCGCCAGTCGCCGCTGGTGACATGGGTAAGGCTGGAAAATCCGTTATCCATCTGGATTGATGGGAAGACCGGCATGGCGGTGATCAGGAAATCGGTATCAGTTCAGGAAGAGAATGGTCTAGCCTGAGAATCGCCGTATCTGTCTCTTACAGATAACAAAACCGGCAACGGTTAAGAATCGACCCAGCGCCGGTTTTGTATGGGATTGTTGCTAGGTTAGATTACGCCCTGATCAAGCATTGAATCGGCCACTTTTATGAATCCGGCCGTGTTTGCCCCCTTGACGTAATTCATCATTCCGTTATCGTCACCGTATTCGATACACTGCTCATGAATATTCTTCATGATGCTGTGCAGTTTCTGATCTACTTCTTCTCTGGACCACTGAATCCGCATGGCGTTCTGGGCCATTTCCAGTCCGGATACTGCTACACCGCCGGCGTTGGCCGCCTTCCCGGGACAGTAAAGTACGCCGCACTTCTGGAAGATGTGAATAGCGTCCGGCTCGGTAGGCATATTTGCCCCCTCGGCAACACAGATACAGCCGTTATCCGCCAGCGTTTTGGCCTCTTCAGCATTGATTTCATTCTCAGTGGCACAAGGAAGCGCAACGTCACACTTGACACTCCAGGGACGTTCACCTTCCATATACTGGCAGCCATATTTCTCAGCGTATTCGTGAATGCGGCCTCTCTTTACATTTTTGAGCTCCATGATGTATGCCAGCTTTTCGCTGTCGATGCCGTCAGGATCGTGGATGCTGCCGCTGGAATCTGAGAATGTTACCGGTTTTCCTCCCAAATCGAGAACCTTTTCAGCGGCGAACTGTGCCACATTACCCGAACCGGAAATCGAAACGTTCTTGCCTTCAACTGTTTCGTCTCTCATCCCGAGCATCTCCTGCGCGAAATAGACGGTTCCGTAGCCGGTGGCCTCAGGTCTGATAAGACTGCCGCCCCAATTAAGGGCTTTTCCTGTCAGGACGCCCGTGAATTCGTTGCGCAGACGTTTATACTGACCATAGAGGAACCCAATTTCCCTGGCGCCCACACCGATATCTCCGGCAGGAACATCTGTCTGTGGACCGATGTGCCGCTGAAGCTCCGTCATGAAGGACTGGCAAAAGCTCATAACTTCGTTATCTGATTTCCCCTTCGGATCAAAATTCGATCCGCCTTTGCCGCCGCCCATGGGAAGTGTGGTGAGGCTGTTCTTGAATACCTGTTCGAATCCAAGGAACTTGAGAATGGAGAGGTTCACAGAAGGGTGAAATCTCAATCCGCCCTTGTAAGGTCCGATAGCAGAGTTGAACTCGATTCGATATCCCCTGTTGACCTCGATTTCTCCCCGGTCGTTTCGCCACGGTACACGGAACATGATGACACGCTCCGGCTCCGTTAGCCGCTCCAGAATCTTGCCTGAAATGTACTGTGGATTAGACTGAACGAAATCCCACAGAGATTCCACCACTTCGTGTACCGCCTGATGAAATTCCTTTTCTCCGTGATTCTTTTCAGCAACCATATTCATGAAATCGTCGATCGATGAATACATTTGAGAATTCCTCCGTATTTGAGATGAGTTTAGTTTATCGGTTGAAAAAACTCACGTCGAGCCGTTATAATGAACAAAATTTTTCCTCCTGTAAATTTACAAATCTTTGTCAAATCAACGATAGTTTTTTCGCCCGTTTTAGTCGTTTATCTCTCCGAATGAATGTTGTGAAAATGCGTAAATGATCATCATGAATAGCCCAGATACAATTCTTCAAAAGACAAATCTTGATCACTCAATAGGAGGCAACGAACTCCGGCATGATAAAAAGAAAGTTTCCATATTTCAGCAAGTGGCCGGAGGATTCGTAGATCTGATCTATGCGCCATTTTGCACCGCGTGTGATAAGAAGCTTCAACAGGAAGAGGAGATTGTCTGTCAACGGTGCTGGGAGCATCTTGATGCCACGCCGCTCGGCGACTGGGTCGAACAGCTCTCTCTAGGTGATTCGTTGGAGTCCGCATTCTCAGGATGGTATTTCGATGATGTTCTGCAGCAAATCATTCACACGCTCAAATATGATGAGAAGCGGTCGGTGGTCGGTGCCAGGCTGCTGGCCAGTATGCTCAGGGCAGAGATCGAAACGCTGACGCTGGATGCGGTGGTACCGATCCCGCTCCATTCTGCAAAACTGCGGCAGCGGGGATTTAATCATAGCGCATCGATTGCGGCGCTTCTGGCTCACGAACTGGGAATCGAATACGTCCCAAACCTCCTTCGCCGCAGCAGGAATACAGTCTCTCAGACGACGCTCTCTCTGGAAGAGAGAAAAGACAATGTTTCACGTGCGTTCATTTCGGGAGAATTGGGCGATCATGAGAGAATACTGGTTGTGGATGACATTCTGACTACAGGTGCAACCGTCTCGTCATCGGCTGTGACGCTGAAAGAGGCAGGAGCAAGATTTGTTGCTGTAATGACAGTTGGAACGCCTTATCTTGAGCCTTCGGGAAACAGTGGTCAGAAAGGGATTTGACAGTGATCAGAACGGTCAAGCAATTGGAATTGAAGAGGAAGCGAGTCTTGATCCGTGTCGATTTTAATGTACCTCTTCAGAACGGTCTGGTAGCGGATGATTTTCGTATCCGATCCGCATTGCCTACAATCAATTACTGTCTTGATGAAGGGGCCTCCCTGATCCTGATGTCGCATCTCGGCCGGCCGGGAGGAATGATAAAACAGGAACTCAGCCTGATCCCTGTCGGTGAAACTCTCTCCGATCTGCTGGAGATGCCGATAAAGTTTTCTGAAGACTGCGTGTCAGATGATGCCATCGATGTTTCTCGAAATCTCATGCCCGGTGAAGTTCACCTTCTGGAGAATCTCCGTTTTCATGCCGGTGAAACATCAAACGATTCAAGACTTGCCCGGAAGCTGTCGCGGCACAGTTCGCTGTATGTGAATGATGCTTTCGGTACAGCCCATCGTGCTCACGCTTCAAACGTAAAGGTTGCCTTATCCTCTAATGATAAAGTGGCGGGACTACTGATGGAAAAGGAGTATCACTATCTGCATCAGGCTGTCACCAATCCGAAAAGACCGCTGACCGTCATCCTCGGCGGGGCCAAGATCGGCACAAAGCTCTCTATGATCAGAAGATTTCTGCGCGAAGCCGACAATATTCTCATCGGCGGCGGAATGGCATTTACTTTTCTGAAAGCTCAAGGTATCACAGTTGGAAAGTCACTGGTCGAAGATAAAATGATCGATACGGCCAAAGGGATCCTGGAAAAATCTGCGAATTCACGCGCCAGGTTGAAGTTGCCGCTGGATTTTGTTGTGGCTGAGACTGTACCTTCTGCCCTTTCCACAGGAGAAAAAAGCAGGGATGATTTAGGGGAGGACGAAGCAGGCGTGGATATTGGCGAGCGGACGGCAGTACAGTTCAAGAAAGTGATAGATCGGAGTGCCACGGTCATCTGGAACGGACCTATGGGAATCTTTGAAGTTGAGGCGTTCAGCCACGGTACAGAGGCAATGGCGAACACAATCGCTGAGGCTACATCCCGGGGGGCAACCACTATCCTGGGCGGTGGAGATACGGCCGCCGCTGTTAGAAAATTTCGCCATCACAAAAAAATGTCTCACATTTCCACAGGAGGTGGGTCATCACTGGCTCTTCTGTCGGGGGGTGATCTGCCCGCCATTGAGGCTCTTGAGGTGAATTGATGAACAGTCGCAGACGATTGATAGCGGCGAACTGGAAGATGTATAAGACGCCCCAGGACAGTTTCGCTTATGTCCAGTCGCTGAAGAATAAGATTTTGGACATAGATGAGGTGGATATTATATTATGTGCTCCCTATACTTCGCTCTTT
>DCAL01000044.1:4076-4394 GCA_002311975.1 Fidelibacterota bacterium UBA1134
AATCCGCAGCTGGGCGCACAGAATATGGCTCGCCATAGAGAAGGCGCATTCACAGGTGAGATATCTCCTGCCATGCTGAAAGCTTCGGGCGTACGCTGGATTGTCATCGGTCATTCAGAGAGGAGAAACCTTTACCATGAGACTGACGAAACAGTAGCGGCAAAGATTTCTCTTGCCGTTGAAGAGGGTCTCTGGCCAATTGTCTGTATCGGTGAGAGTCTTCAGCAGCGAGAGGGCGGCGCAACGGTGGACATTCTGCAAAGTCAACTCGATTCTGTTTTCACGACTCTGGCAGAGATTGCAGTTCAGGATCTGGTG
>DCAL01000044.1:4461-5114 GCA_002311975.1 Fidelibacterota bacterium UBA1134
GGGACAGGGCTCAATGCTGTACCGAAGCAGATCATGGAGGCGCATAGCGCCATTAGAGGTATGCTGACGGAGAAACTTGAGGATGGAGCAAACTCTGCCAGAATCCTCTACGGCGGCAGCGTCAATGCTGACAACTGTGAAGAACTGATTGAAGTAGATGATGTAGATGGTTTTCTGGTGGGAGGTGCGAGTCTTGAAGTGGAGCAATTTGAAAGGATTATCAGAGCAGCGGTCTGAAAGGAGAGTAAAAGGATAAATGTACAGTTTTATGGTTTTCTTGCATGTGGTTGTCAGCGTTCTGCTGGTTACTGTGATTCTGATGCAAGCCAGTCGTGGCGGCGGTCTGTCCGGTACTTTTGGCGCGGGTGCTTCTACGGCTATCTTTGGTGGACGGGGCGCGGGAAGCTTTCTCAGTAAAGTGACAGTCGGGTTGGCTATCGCGTTTATGACACTTGCTATCCTTATCAGTCTTGTGAATGTTCCTTCGACGGGCGGCGAATCAATCATCAGGCAGAGGGCGGAAGGAGAAGCTGTTTCGCCGGCTGCCGGACTTCCTGTGCCGTTTTCATTGCCGGAAGAGAGAGAAAAATAGTGCCACGTGATTCGGAATCTCGCCGAAGTGGTGGAACTGGTAGACACGCTATCTTGAGGGG
>DCAL01000044.1:5161-7440 GCA_002311975.1 Fidelibacterota bacterium UBA1134
GGGTTCGAGTCCCGCCTTCGGCACGAGAAGTGTTTTACTAATCAGTTAAAATGGGGACAATATGAGACAAAGCCTAAACAACTTGTCAGTCGTTCTTCTGATTACAGCTTGTCTCTCGGCGCAGAGTGGCGGTGATCTCTTGTCAGAAGGCCAAGAGTTACTTGAACAAGGATTGACCGATTCGGCTGAGGTTGTGCTCAAGAGGGCGGTCATGATCAATCCGCTCCTTGCTGAGGGCTATTTTCAACTGAGCCGCACCGCAGTCAGGAAGTACGACCTCGACAGTGCCGGAAAGTACCTGAGAAGTGCCATCGAGAACGACGAATACAATGAAGTATACCGTCAAGAGTTTGAAAGGATTAATGGGCTCAATTCCATCTTGGGCAGTGCCACACGCAGTCTAAATGGGGGCGATGCTTCTGGATCAATCGGCAAGTTTGAGAAGGTGATGGAGGAGTTTCCTGAATTCACGCCGCCGGCACTCTATTATATTGGTCTGGCAAATATGAGAGAAGACATGGTTAGTGAAGCGGCCGCTTCTTTCAGGGCAGCCATGGATCATGATCCTTCCTATGAAAGACCTCGGACTGCGCTCAAAGGGATAGCTGATAATAAATACNNAGGAAACCAATCGCTGAGAAGGGGCGATTATGATGGTGCAGCTTCAAACTATAAAGATGTGCTGGAACTTGATCCCAACTACTACCGCGCTCACTTCCAACTTGGTTACATCAGCACAAAACTGGGCGAATATGGTAAAGCCATTGAACGCTATAAGGAGACGGTTGCCCTGGTTCCTAATTACGCAAAGGGGTGGTTTGCCTTGGCCCTTGCTCACCAGAGAAATGGTGACAGCGATTTGGCGCTTGAATCGCTGGACCGTGCCACTGAGGCTGATCCTTCTTATGCCAAAGCGTATTCGCAGAAAGGGACGATTCATCTCAGGCAGGGTGATTACGATGCCGCTGAATCGGCCTATAACCGGGCGATACAGGCCGATCCTTCATACGCCAAGGCGTACGAAGATCTGGGCAAGATATTCGTTCAGCAGAAGCGGTGGGGTGACGCGGTCAACACCCTTATGACGGCAACTGCCTTGAATGGTAAATCGCAGGCGGCATGGTACATGCTGGCTCAGGCACACAATGCGAAGGGTTCGTGCGATTCAGCCAAGGAATCGGCCCGTGAGTCTATCGACCGAAAAGCTGACTATGCTCCTGCATGGTTTGAATTGGCAATGGCGGAGAAATGTCTGGGGAGCAAGACGGCGGCCCTGAATGCCCTCGAAAAAGCACGGCGTGACAGATCGTGGCGCAAGTCGGCTGAATACGAAATCGACAAGATAAAGAATCCAGACAAGTACAAACAATTCTAAGTCTGACGAAGGGTGGCTTGAAGTCACCCTCTCTTGTATCCATTCATTTTAATTCACGGTTACACTCCGTATTTTAAACACTCATGATTAAGGCTGTTATATTCGATCTTGACAACACGCTTCTTGATTTCATCAAGATGAAACAGACCGCCATCCGTGCCTCTGTAGATTCTATGATAGAAGCCGGATTGGATGTAGACGTTGAGAAGGCTTATGATGACATCATGCATCTGTACGAAACACGAGGCTGGGAGAATCAGGAGGTATTCAATGATTTTCTCAAGCAAGAGACAGGGAGCGTTGATTATAAGTTTCTTGCGGCCGGAATTGTTGCCTATCGGCGCGCAAGGGAGGCTTCACTGATGCTCTACCCCAATGTTCAGAGAACCCTTATCACGCTGGCCAAGATGGGCATAAAACTTGCCGTAGTTTCGGATGCGCCCACGAGAGAAGCGTGGCTGAGAATCTACTATCTGAATCTGCACCATCTCTTCGACCTTGTCTTGACATTCGACGACGTTGGGGAACGCAAACCGTCACCCAAGGGATTTCAACTGGTCTTAGAGAGGCTGAAGCTGGATTCAGGGGAGGTTCTCATGGTGGGAGACTGGCCGGAGAGAGACGTTGTTGGCGCATCAAAATTGGGTATTCGTACTATCTTTGCTCAGTACGGTGATACGTTCGGTACAGAAGATTCTGGTGCTGATTGGGACGTAGAGAATGTATATGAAATCATTAATATTGTGGAATCTCTGAATGCTCAATAACTATGCCGTCGGAACTGATATCGTTGAGGTAAGGCGAATCCGTGAACTGCATAAACGTCATGGCGAGAGATTCCTTAGACACGTTTTTTCGCGTAAAGAAGTTTCGTGGTGTGAAGACCGTGCGGACCCGGATATGC
>DCAL01000044.1:7492-10171 GCA_002311975.1 Fidelibacterota bacterium UBA1134
AGTGCGGACCCGGATATGCATCTGGCCGGCCGGTTTGCAGCAAAGGAGGCGGTGAAGAAAGGTCTCCTCACACTGGGTGAGAAAAACATCCCTCTGACCGATATTGAAGTCGTTCGCTCCGATGGACCTCCTTCCGTAGCCGTCGGTTCTTCCGTGAGGAATGATTACAGTTTTCAGATCTCCATTTCACATACCGAACAGTATGCCACAGCAGTGGCCATTGTAGAGTGCAGATGAGAATCCTTTCATCAAACGATGCTCGGATGGTTGATCGTCATACGATGACGAAACTGGATGTACCCGGAGAGACGCTTATGGGGCAGGCTGGAGAGGCTCTCGCCAGAAGAACTGAGCAGATGCTGTCGCAATCAGGCGGCAGACGGGTGGCAATCATCTGCGGCAAGGGTAATAACGGAGGAGACGGCTACGCATCAGCCGTTCACCTTCAGAGTGCCGATGCCGAAATATCTCTCTTTTCGTCTGTTTCCGATGATAAGATCGATGGCGACGCGAGAGTCTTCTACGAGAAGTGCGCGGCTGGCCGATTGGAGATGAACTTTCCCGATGAGCCTAATGACGTCAATCTCTCCGGTTTCGATCTTATCATGGACGGTCTTCTCGGCACAGGAATAAAGGGAAAAGTTAGGCAGGACGCCGCAAGATGGATTGACCGTATCAACGCTTGTGGTGTGCCGGTTCTCTCCATCGATATCCCCTCCGGCGTTTGTGCGGACAGCGGTCAAGTCCTCGGAGTTTCTGTGCAGGCCGAGGCTACAGTTACAATGGGTTTCCTGAAGCAGGGGCTGGTGATGGAGCCGGGCGCCACGCTGTCGGGCGATCTGGAAATTGTTGACCTTGGTTATCCTGAGGAAGCGCTTCATATTCTTGTCACGGACAAACGGACAGTAGAGGATTCGCTTGCACGACAGTTTCTGTCTAAACCGCCGGCCGATACGTATAAGCATCGACAGGGCAAGGTGTTGGTGGTGGGAGGGTGCAAAGGATACACGGGCGCCGTCTGTATGGCGTCGGAGGCTGCTCTCCGCTCGGGAGCGGGGCTCGTCATTGCCGCTATTCCAGAGAGCCTGAATATCATCTACGAGTCAAAACTGACGGAAGTTATCACCGCACCGGTGAGTGATGACGGTGACGGACATTTTACTTCGGCATCGGTTGATCAACTCAAAGACCAGATTAACTGGTGCGACGTAGCTGCCGTGGGACCGGGATTGGGAACATCTGGAGAAGCTATAGAATTCGCGAAGGCTCTCCTCTCGGCCCTGGATAAGCCGGCTGTGATCGATGCTGATGGGTTGAGAGTATTGCACGGCGATCCCGGTTTCGTGAAATCTGCAGTGGATGAATTCATCCTGACGCCGCACATCGGTGAGGCAGCGGCTATCTTCGGGGTGGAGAAGCGGACAATTCTTGATGACCCATTTCAGTTTGCCCTCGAATCGGCCAGAGCGGTTGGCGGCATTTTCGTATTGAAGGGCGCTCCAACGTTGATCTCCGATGGTCAAAGCGTGGTGGCAAACTCTACCGGTCATCAGGGATTGGCGACGGGCGGAACGGGAGATGTCCTTACAGGACTGATTGCCGGCTTTCTTGCTCAAGGGTTTTGTTCGTTCGCCGCGGCACAACTGGGCGTTTATATCCACGGCAAAGGGGCGGACGTACTGTTAGGTTCACATGGCTGCCGCGGCCTCATAGCCGGAGATCTCCTCAAAAGTATCCCGTCTGTCATCGCTGGCTATGAGTGCGACTAAGTATCGCCGTCTGGTAATAGAACGCTGGACCATTACAATTTTCATTTCATCGATTTTGGAAAGAAGTGGATAAGATAGTCATCATCGGGGGCACAATACTTAACGGAAGCGTTGAGATAAGCGGCGCCAAGAATGCTGTTTTACCTGTCATGGCGGCTACCCTTCTGGCACCGGGGAAATACCGAATCAGCCGTGTGCCGAACCTGCGCGACACCCGTACCATGATAAGACTGCTAGAGATAATCGGGGCAGATATATCATTCGATGACGATCTGCTGACGATCGACACGACGGGGTGTAACAATCCAGAGGCGCCCTATGATCTCGTGAAAACAATGCGGGCATCTTTCTATGTTCTGGGGCCGCTGCTTTCCCGCTTCGGATATGCCAAAGTTTCGCTTCCGGGAGGATGTGCGTGGGGACCTCGCCCAGTTAACTTGCACCTCTCCGCCGTGCAGGCACTGGGTGCTGAAACTTCTCTTAAAGAAGGATTTGTTGTGGCAAAAGGGGAGAAACTGAGCGGCAACCTCATAAATTTCGAGATATCCTCTGTGGGCGCCACCGGAAACGCCGTCATGGCAGCGGTGAGGGCTGAGGGAGAGACTGTCGTCAAGAATGCTGCCCGTGAACCTGAAATAGTGGCGCTGTGTGATTTCATCAATGCCATGGGTGGTCAGGCTTCGGGAATGGGGACTGACACATTGATTATTCGCGGCGTAAAATCTCTCCAAGCCACAGACTTTGAAATCATTCCGGATAGGATTGAAGCGGCTACGTTTTTGATTGCCGGGGCGATTATGGGGCAAACGGTATCGGTTCGCGGGGTCATTCCCGATCACATTTCCGCTGTGTTAGAGAGGCTTAGAGCTGCCGGAAATGATATCACAATCAGCACAGATTCCGTGACAAT
>DCAL01000044.1:10335-11525 GCA_002311975.1 Fidelibacterota bacterium UBA1134
CTGGCTGATGGAAATTCCACCATAGTTGATACGATCTATCGCGATCGGTTTACCCATGTGTCGGAGCTGTCCCGCCTGGGAGCTGAGATTAAGCGCAAGGACAACACCGTTCGTGTTTTCGGTACTGGCAAACTGATCGGTGCCCCGGTCATGTCTACCGATATTCGCGCCAGCGCCTCTCTGATCCTTGCTGGGCTGGCGGCTGAGGGCCGAACGGACATTTCCCGGGTTTATCACATCGACCGGGGTTACGAGAAAATCGAAGACAAGTTCAGGATGCTGGGCGCTGACATCTGGCGCGAGGCGGGGTGATATCATCTATGAACACCTTATCTTCGCTCTGGTTCATTTTCTTATTGAGTTACACGGTCTTTCTATCAATATTAAGAGCAATAATGAGTATCTGATTTCCGCTGGTTACTTTATCTCCTTCATAATGAGAGTGGGGTGAAATGACTTCGGTAAGTTTGGGCGAGATTTAGTGACATCGCTCAGTTGTAAAAAAAAAACATTTCCGGCGGGGGATATTTGCTCAGAGAGAAACAGATAAAATGTTCTTGAAAAGAATCTAAGATTAGCTGACACAGTCCGAAGGAGGTACAGAGACTATGTACCAAACGAAGATACAATTAGATGAGAAAGATATACCCAAGCAGTGGTATAACGTGGTGGCGGATATGGAGACACCGCCGCCGCCTCCGATCAATCCTGGAACGGGAGAGCCAATCGGTCCCGATGATCTTGCTCCGCTCTTTCCCATGGGACTTATTCTTCAGGAAGTGAGTCAGGAGAGGTTCATAGATATCCCGGAGCCTGTTCTTGAGGCGCTCACTCTCTATCGTCCATCGCCTCTTTAAAGGGCGGACAGGCTTGAAAAGGCTCTCGGTACACCCGCTAAGATTTACTACAAATATGAAGGAGTAAGTCCGGCGGGAAGCCATAAGCCGAACACCGACATTGCTCAAGCCTATTATAACAAGGAAGAAGGTTGAACACGGAGATCGGAGTCGGTCAATGGGGCAGTGCGATTTCCTACGCCGCCCAGATGTTCGGCCTGGAATGTAAGGTCTACATGGTGCGCATCAGTTTCGATCAGAAACCGTATCGCAAGGCGTTCATGAAAACTTTCGGAGCCGAGATTGTAGCGAGTCCGAGTACCGATACTGAAGCCGGGAGGAAAATCCTTGAGC
>DCAL01000093.1:0-11887 GCA_002311975.1 Fidelibacterota bacterium UBA1134
ACTATAGCAAGGTCTCTTTAAGCCGTAGGCCGTAGGTTCGAGTCCTACCGGGCTCTCTCCAAGACAACCGTCATCTTTTCTCTTCCCGTAAAACATTTTGTCATAGTACTTGCTTGACGCCGCGTAGAAAAATAAATTGCCAAAGGTATAAGAGAACGGAAATAGCAATACTCGCAAAATTCCATCTGAATCGAAAGGATAAATCATGAGTTGGGGATTGAGAAACCGATTAGATCGAATCTTACCCGGACTTTCCAAGGGGAAAGGTTCAGTCATGTTCGCCATTGATCACGGCTATTTTATGGGACCGACAACTGGACTTGAGGTTCCGCAAGAGACTGTCTTGCCGCTGTTACCCTATGCCGACAGCCTCATGCTTACCAGAGGAATACTGCAGCACTGTATCCCAGAAGGAACCAATATGCCCATCGTTCTTCGTGTCTCCAGCGGGAACAGTATCCTGAACGACGATCTCTCCAACGAGGAATTGTGCGTTTCTACTGAAGACGCCATCCGGCTGAATGCGTCAGCAGTGGCCTTCTCCATCTATATTGGCGCTGAATATGAACATCAAAGTATTGTCGAATTCTCCAAGCTGGTCAACGAAGCACATCGCTACGGCATCCCCGTTCTGGCCGTCACAGCCGTGGGAAAAGAGATGGATCGTGACTTGCGCTATCTATCCCTGGCGTCGCGCATTGCCGTAGAACTGGGGGCCGATATAGTGAAAACATACTACTGTGACGACTTTGACAAGCTGGTGAACATCTGTCACGTTCCCGTGGTGATTGCCGGTGGCAAGAAAATCCCCGAAGCCGACGCCCTTCAACTGGCGCACAACGCCATATCTGACGGCGCATCAGGAGTCGATATGGGCCGCAATATCTTCCAGGCCGAGTCACCCCCAGACATGATCCAGGCCGTCCGTTCCGTGGTGGTTGACGGCGTGGCCCCGGCGGACGCCTACAAAAAATATCGGGCTGCACTGAAATAGTGCTGGTTGCTGAAAAGAGGGTTCATGTCAAAGAGATGATTAGCCACAGAATCGGATTAGAGGAAATCCAATCCGGGTTTGATCTGGTCAAGAACGGTACAGATTCGATGAAAGTGATCGTGGAGCCAAATAGAAATACCTAAGGCATGAAAAACTGTAATACCACAATTGGTTTGATTGCTGTTCTATCAGGGTAAACCCAGCCTAGATTTTGATAAATATGAAATCCGGCACATTGATCACACCAACCCCCACAATTGAGTGGACAGAGGGCAGGGTCAGATTAATTGATCAGACAAAGCTGCCGCTGGAAGAGGAATATATAGAAACAGATGATTATAGCACAGTCTGTGACGCCATCCTGAGACTGGCTATCCGTGGCGCCCCGGCCATTGGAGTCGCCGGCGCTTACGCCTGCGTCCTCGCCGCAAACAAGATCGAATGCGACAGTCTCGATGACTTCAAACAGCATTTTGTACGGAAGGCAGATGAGATTGGTGAAACGCGACCTACTGCCGTCAATCTCATGTGGGCTGTGAATCAGATGACGCAAAGATGCCACAGATTCGAAGGATCAGTCACTGAACTGAAAAATGATCTGCTGACTCTGGCGAATGAGATAAGGGAAGACGACATCAACCAATGTCACAATCTCGCACTGCACGGAGCTGCAATCATTCCTGATGAAGCCAATGTCATGACCATTTGCAACACCGGCGGACTGGCCACGAGCGGCATCGGAACGGCCTTGGGGATCATTCAGTATGCTCACGCTCAAGGGAAAGAGGTGCACGTAAATGTATGTGAAACACGACCGTTGCTGCAGGGAGCACGACTGAACACGTGGGAGCTCAAGAGAACACAGACACCATTCACCCTGATTACGGACAGCATGGCAGCCTCAATAATGCGGAAGAACAAACTGGACGGTGCTTGCCAAGCACCACGGCGTCCCCTTCTATGTCGCGGCGCCGCTCTCTTCCATAGATTTTGATATCAAGAGTGGGGAGGAAATTCCGGTGGAAGAACGTGCCGCCAGCGAAGTCACGAGGATAAGAGAAGTCCAGTTTACCATAGAAGATATCCACGTGGCGACGCCGGCCTTTGACGTAACGCCCGCCGAACTGATTAAAGGCATCATCACAGAAAAAGGTGTCGCCGCGTCCCCCTACAGCGAATCTTTGGAGGCACAGAGAAATGCCCCATGAAATCAAAATAGGTATTATCGGCGGTTCGGGACTGGAAGATCCGGCATTCATTGATGACTATTCAACCACTAAAGTTGCAACACCCTACGGTGATCCAAGTTCTGATCTTATCCTCGGCAGGATTGGTGATATCCCCGTTGCCGTCATTTCGAGGCACGGCGAAGGGCATACAATAAATCCCACCAATGTGAACTATGGCGCAAACATCTGGTCTCTGAAGGATCAGGGATGCAGCCACATCCTAGCCACCACCGCCTGCGGTTCACTGCACGATGAAATAAAACCGGGCAATTTCGTCTTCCCTGATCAGTTCATTGACCGAACCACAAAGCGGATAACATCATTCTACAACGATGCGAGCGTTCAGCACGTCCCCATGGGAACTCCATTTTGTGCCAAGACATCAGCCGTCTTACAGGATCAGGCTCACAAGCTCGGCTTATCGTTCCACCCAAAAGGAACTGTGGTAACCATTGAGGGGCCCAGATTCAGCTCCAGAGCTGAGAGCATGCTGTTCAAATCGTGGGGGTGTAATATCATCAATATGTCCACTGTGCCGGAAGTTGTTTTGGCCCGTGAACTCGGTCTGTGTTACCAGAACATCGCCATGAGCACCGATTACGACTGCTGGCACGAAAGTGAAGAGGAGGTGAACATTGAAATGGTCTTCGCCGTTATGGCAAAGAATGCCGAAACCGTTAAGAACTTGATACGGAATACTGTACCGGAGTTATCCAGTGAGGATTGTGAATGTCGATCATTTTATAGGAGTGTCCATGGATAGAGACAGAATCAAGAATGCCATCAGAGATATCCCTGACTTTCCCAAGCCCGGCATACAGTTTAAGGATATCACCACCCTTCTGTTGGACAGTGAAGCTTTTTCGGAATCTATTGAAATCTTTCACGACAGTTTCAAAGATTCCAACCTGGACGTGATTGTCGGCATAGAAAGCAGGGGGTTTATTTTTGCAGCACCGCTGGCGCTGAAGCTCGGCTGTCCCCTGGCCATTGCCAGAAAACCGGGCAAACTTCCGGCAGATACCGTTTCAGTGGAATACGAGCTTGAATACGGGACAGACAGTATTGAAATACACACTGACGCCATTCGAAAGAACGACAGGGTCTTAATCATGGATGACTTGATTGCCACCGGGGGCACCGCCAGAGCAGTGGGAGAACTGGTAACAAAGTGCCACGGAGATATCGTCGGTTTTGCATTTCTGATCAACCTTGCGGAACTGAACGGCGTCCATCAACTCAAACCTTTCCCTGTCTTCTCAATTCTTGACTGCTGACTGATTAGCCTGTGAGTTTCTCAATCACATGCCAGACGCTCAATTATATCACCTCAAGAGAAAAAGTTCCCTCGTCTCATGACGGCCAGAGGTCAACAGCCGCAAGAGATAAATGCCTGAAGGTAAGTCTGCAGCGCTCCAACTGAGGACATGCAATCCCTGCCGCATCTCTCCGTCAATGAGCGTCTTCACCTCGCCTCGTGAAACTCAACTGAACCTTGGCAGCACTCCAACAGACGGCCCGGCTCCATGAGAATCTTCCTCTCAAGGCAGTGCGTGTGGGACAGACAAGATGTCTATCCAAGATCGTTACTTCAGGTAGCGGTCAAACCACTCCACCATAAACTTCAGCCGCGCCTCCCGGCGGTCCGGCCTGCCGTGGCGCGAGAGGCCATGGGGTTCCTCTGGAAAGCGGAGGTACTCCACCTCCCGCTTCAGGAACTTCAGCGCCATGAACATCTGATCATCCTGTTCCACATTGCAGCGCCAGTCGTGCTCGCTGTGGATGATGAGGAGCGGCGTTACACACCGCCTGATGTAGCTGATGGGAGACCACTTGCGATAGAGATCGTGATCGTCCCACGGTGTCGTTTTGAACTCCCACTCCATGTCAAAGCCGACATCGGAGGTGCCGAACATACTTGAAAGATCGGAGACGCTTCGCTGGGTAACCGCCGCGGCAAAGCGGTTCGTGTGCGTGACAATCCAGTTGGTCATGTAGCCGCCGTAGCTGCCGCCGGTGACGGCCATCCGCTTTTTGTCAATGTATCCCAGGGATAAAGCGTGGTCCACTGCCGCCATGAGGTCTTTAAAGGCAGGTTCGGCCCACTTACCGGTGATGGCATCGGCAAACTTGTAGCCGTACCCCTGACTTCCCTGCGGGTTGGTGTACATCACCACGTAGTCGGCCGCCGCCAAGACGTGCATCTCATGGAAGAACAGCCGTCCATACTGACATCGCGGTCCGCCGTGAATCAGGAGAATGAAGGGATACTTCCGGCGGGCACTGAAGTTGGGCGGCTTCAGAATCCAGCCGTGGATGTTGGTCTGGCCCGATTTGAACCAGACTTCCTCCGTCAGATTGAATGTACGGCTGTGGATGTAGGACTGGTTCAGACGGCTGACTTGTCGCACGGCTTGCCGCTTCAGATCAATCGTGTAAATCTCGTCAGGACGCTCCAACTGCCCACCGTGCAGCGCTACCTTACCACAAGCACCGTCCAGTGAGAAAGAGACCACTACCTTCTCGTCCGTCACTGTTTCAATCTCCCCGCTCTCTGTATCAACTTTGCACAACGGTGATCCTCCCTCCGAACTGACCGTGAAGTAGATGTACCTTCCCGCTGCGTCCCACACCGGCGGCACTACCACAAAGCTCGGCGTCAGATCCCCGAGAGTTACTGGAAACGCCATCCGGTCCATCTCATCGGTGTGGCTCCTGTAGTCTTTCCCATTCAAGCCCACAGTCCTAACGGTATAGTTGACAGCACCCCAGCCTGAATACGGTTCAGTGTGACCAAAGAATGCGAGCTTCTTACCATCGGGAGAAAAGGAGAGCCCCTCCTTCGGCCCGGCGGGTGCCGGGATTCTTCTCACAGGACCGCCCTTGGTCGACACCACATAAAGTTCATCTTCTTCCAGCCGGTGCTGCCACTCTTTCCGCCGGTTGGAAATGAAGGCGATTCTCTTACCGTCCGGCGACCAATCGAAGAAAGTATCGTGCCACTCCCCCTTCACCACCCGCCCTGCAGCGCCTGTACTCGCATTGGCAACCCATACGTGAGTGAATTCACTATCGAAGAAACCTTCGCCATCGAGGCGGTACCACATATCCTTTATATGGCGATAGACCGGTACTTCTGCCTTCCCCCTCTTATCAAAGGTCACCTCTTTGCCGAAGGGGTGAAACAGGAAACCAATCTCTTTCCCATCAGAAGACCATTTGATGGAACTCACCTTCCCCTTGGGAAGCCTGGTCAGCTGCCGCGCCTCGCCCCCTTCCATGGGCAAGAGCCATATCTGGCTCGCTTCATTACGTTTCGAGATGAAGGCGACGCTCTCGCCATCGGGAGACCAGCGCGGAGAGTTGTCATTCTTCTTTCCGTGAGACAGTTTGCGCGCGCGTCCGCCGGTTGATGGCACCAGCCAAAGGTTCGTATAGTATTTTCTCTTCACCTTGTGCATTGTCTCCACCACAAAGACAACTCGGCTCCCGTCCGGCGAGATCTGCGGGTCGCTCACCAGTTTGAACCGGTAGATATCTGAAATCTGAATCTTCTGTTTAGCCATTACCCGTCCCTTTAATTGATAGGAATTATTATCCTGAAACTTACTGTTCTGTTCGTCGTCGCCGGCACAATACCAATCCGATCATTTTCTACCTCTTCCCTGTACACGATTCCGAACCCTCGTCCGATGACAGTACCGAGCGCCGCCCCTGCGATGACGTCTGTGAGCCAGTGCTTATCGGCATGGATACGGTGCGCACCTACCAGCGTGGCCGCCAGATAGGCCGTATACCCCAGCCACTGTCCATACAGTTCGTCCACCACTGCCGCCACGGCAAAACTTCCCGACGTGTGCCCCGAGGGGAAAGAGCGGGCATCGCTGCCGTTAGGTCTCTTTCGCCTGCTGGCTCTCTTGATCAGATCAGTGGACAACCCCGTCACAACCAGCGAGGTAAAGGCGTATTTCAGCCTTGCCGCTCCATCATTCCTCCCCATGGATTTCAGTCCAACTCCCAGCAGCAGGATAGGATAGGCCCAGCCGCCGCCGTATTGATCAAGCCTGTGCGATAGTTCATCCGGTATCAGACCGTCTTCCCGGCTGTAGTCTCTCACCGCCCCGTCGTAGCGGTGCAGCGCAATGGCTGACAGTGCGGCCAACCCCAGAATTTTTTGGTTCGTCCTGTCACTAATGATCTCAATCGCGCCATCGGTTAGATAGCGCGGATAGCCCTTCGCATCACTTCTGAGAGACTGTTCCTGTGTGAAAAGCGGCTGACATACCAAGAGAGCCAAAATCAGAAGACCGCTAGCGTTATATCCCGACTTCACAGCTCTCCCGGACAGCACAACAGTCATCAGAGCTGTTTCATCTTTAGTGGGTCGCTGTCTCCAAGATGGCCAGGCTGACTCTCTTGCTCCCCTCTCCGACTTCCGCCGCAGGCCCAACACATGATGGACAACCGGCGTCACAGATGCACTTTGAGATGAGAGAATGCGTCTGTACCAACAGCTCCTCATGGCTGTCGAAAAGCTGCTGACTGAAACCGACACCGCCCTGATAATTGTCGTATATGTAGATGGTGGGCTGGAAGCGGCTGAGATTCGCAGGCGATACCTGTTTTCCGGAAAAGTCTCGCCCTTCCACAGAATAAATTCCCCGGTCTCCGAAGGCGTTGCGCACGTACCACTCCGCCGACTTATCACCCACGCTGCGGTGGATATCATGGACCGTACACATAAGGTTCAATGCGCAGATAGTGTGGAGTGCATTGGCCAGTCCCAGAACACCGTCCACAACGTTTGAACGCGAGTATGACAGCTGAGACAGAAGTTCCTGCGGCAGGGTGAACCAGTAGGCGGTGGTGTGCATCTCCATATCGGGCAGATTAATGTCACCGTAGCCCACATTCTCCATGGTATAGAACTTGATCTTCTTGAATCCCACCGCCCGCGTCATAACCTGAACCTCGCCCAGCGAAGCATCCACCTTTCCACTCCGGCGACTTTCAAATTCGTCCAGCACCTTCACATTTGTGTAATCTATGGCGTCGGTGTAGTAATCAGAATCGGTGTCGCGCACAATTGCCTTGCGTCCGTCCCAGTCAAGATCATCCACGACATACTGCCTGCCGTCAGTCATATAGATAGCATCGGGATAGATAGTTGTGATAGAACTGGTGTAGTCCACTTCCGCAATGATCTTCGATTCGTCGCTCCGCTTCACCACCACAAAGTTCCCCTTCTCGATCCGCCTCAAAGATACATTCACCGCCGGATAGACGTCTTCCATCCAGTGCCACTGACCGCCTTCAAGATGAACCACGTTCCCCTCTGCCAAAAACTGCAGAATATCGTTCACATCTGCAGCGGTCACGTTGCCGAAGGGTTTACCCTTGCGGAAAGGAAGTTCGAACGCGGCACACTTCATATGATCCACGAGGATGGTGAGGTTGTCGGGATTGATGCGAGCGTGTTCCACAGAAGAGCCGAAAAAGTAGTCAGGGCTGGACATAAGAAACTGGTCAAGGGGATTGGAGCGGGCAATAAGGACTGCCACCGCCGCTCGCTCACGCCTGCCGGCACGGCCCGCCTGTTGCCACGTTGAAGCGATAGTTCCGGGGTAGCCCGCCAGAACCGCCGCATCGAGACTGCCAATATCTATGCCGAGCTCCAGAGCATTCGTTGCCACGACACCTTTGATCTCTCCTGCGCGCAAGCCCTTCTCGATCTCCCGCCGCCGGTTCGGCAGGTAGCCGCCGCGATAACCGGCCACCACTTCGCCGGAAGCGAGCCTCCCCCGCAAGGACTCGAATTCATCTTTCAGATACTTGGTGAGGATTTCCACATTGAGACGGCTGAGGACAAAGAGGATGGTGGATACCCCATTTTTCAAGAGTGCGGATACTACCTTGCGCGACTCCTTCAGATAGCTGCCTCTGATGCCGAGCTGGCGATTCACCACAGGCGGATTGTAGAAGATAAAGTATTTCCCGCTGCGCGGTGATCCCGATTCGTCCACCAGTGTCATCGCTGACTCCGTGAGCGCTTCAGCGTGCTCTTTGGGATTGGCGATGGTGGCGGAGCAACAAATGAACTGAGGCGACGAACCGTGAAACTCACACACCCGCTTCAGGCGGCGGATGAGGTTCGCCATGTGGCTGCCGAAGACGCCCCGGTAGATGTGAAGTTCGTCAATGATCACAAACTTCAGATCCTGGAAGAGCGATATCCATTTTGTGTGGTGCGGCAGGATCCCTTGATGGAGCATGTCCGGATTGGTGACCACTACATTCCCCTGTTTCCTGATGGCCTGCCGCGCGCTCTGGGGCGTATCACCGTCGAAAGTGTAAACCTTTATAGGCTCCCCCGTCTCATCTACTACTTCATTCAGCTCCGCTACCTGATCCTGAGACAGCGCCTTTGTAGGGAAGAGATAGAGCGCCTTTGCCCCCGGATCATTAAGCACAGACTGGAGAACGGGCAGATTGTAACACAGCGTCTTGCCCGAAGCTGTAGGTGTCACCACCACAATGTTGTCGCCGTCACGAATGTGATCCCAGCAGACTCGCTGGTGGGAATAGAGCTGCTCTATCCCCCGGGATCGCACCGCCCGCACAATCCGCTCGTCAAGATCATCAGGAAAGTCAGCATACTGGCCCTTACTGGCGAGGATGTTATGAATGTGCTCGATGCGCGGACCGATCTCAGGATGCGACTTCAGAAAGTCGAGAATGTGTGAAACGTCCGTGTGCGGCTCCATGAGGGAGTCTAATTTAGCTGACACAGTGAAGAGGTGTGAGCGGAAATTCCGCTAGAAGCGGTTTAGGTGGTAACGCAAGTCACGGCAAAACTGCTCATGCGACCGATAATGAATTGTGGTAAACCCGAGCCTGTCAGCCGTCTCCACATTCTCCCGATGGTCATCGATGAACAGGGAGGTACGGGCCTCGGCCCCGGCGAGAGTAAGCCCTTCCTTGAAAAAATCATCATGGGGCTTCCGGACTGCAATCTCAAATGAGTAGATGTAACCGCTGAAGCCATCAAGCCACCCTTTCTCAGTCTCGTGCCGGATGTGGAAAGGATTTGTATTAGAGGCAAGCCACACAGGATACTCTTGAACGAGCTCTTTGGCCACAGAAAGCGAATCGGTATACGTACCAAGAAGCGCAAGCCAGGCGGAAAAGAACTTATCTTTCGTCAGACCGTCAGGCTCGGGCAAAGCATCCCGAAAATGAGCATAGAACTCGTCATCCTCAATCTGCCCTCTTTCATACTGGTGGAGAA
Source organism: Fidelibacterota bacterium UBA1134 (assembly GCA_002311975.1). Taxonomy (GTDB): domain Bacteria; phylum Fidelibacterota; class Marinisomatia; order Marinisomatales; family S15-B10; genus UBA2146. The sequence continues at coordinate 9,512 of DCAL01000093.1, forward strand.
CATCTTCACTGAAAGCCTGCTTGAGAACACTCTCCGGATGATCTGTAGCGGTGACCAGTTCGGCCATCGTACGCTGAGGTGAGATATCCAGCAGAACGCCGCCAATATCCATGAAGATTGTATTGATCATTTTAACGAGTCGTTACTCAGGTTAAACAGAAAGCAAAGTGTCAATTCAGGACCAGCATTTCCTTCGTCGATTGATTGAGAATCTCACACCCGTTTGAGGTCACAAGGATATCATCTTCAATCCGCACTCCGCCCCAGTCAGGAATATAGATTCCCGGCTCGATTGTCATGAGATAATTTTCGTAAATATGATCCTTACTGAGTTGCGAAAAGCGGGGATTGGTGTGAATTTCGAGACCGAGTCCGTGTCCGGTTCCATGGTTAAAGTAGTCGCCGTAGCCGCTCTCAGCAATATAGTCACGGCAGGCCGAATCAACTTCTTTGCATGCAACACCATCCTTAGCAGCTTCACAGCCCAGGCGCTGAGCTTCATGAACAATCTCATAGACTTCTTTGTGTCGGTCAGATGCGTCAGCCACCACTACCGTCCGTGTCATATCAGCGTGGTACCCTTGATAAAAGGCGCCAAAGTCGAGAATCACAAAATCCCCCTCCTGTATGATCCGATCTCCGGGCCTGGCATGAGGCAGAGCAGAATTCGGACCGCCTGCCACGATACAGTCAAAGGCGTCACCGTCGGCACCAAACATTTTATAGATATATGAAATCTTACTGGCGATCTCACGTTCTGTCACTCCCGGCCGGATTGCTGGGACAATCTGCTCAAAGGTCTGGTCAGTGATCTCAACGGCTGTCCGCGTCGCTCGAATTTCACCCCTGTCCTTCACCATGGCTATCTTCTCAACCATATCAGTCGTCGCCTCCCAATTGCAGGCAGGGAAGAGGTCCCTTAGCTTTTTCGCATAACTGACCGAGACGTGCTCCGTTTCGAACGCAATGCGTATACCATCAGGCACAAGTTTCGCCTTCCTGATTATTTTGGGATGCGGATCTACGCCGATAAGAATTTCCATCCCCACTACCTGCTGGCTCGACTGTGTCTCGTAACGCCCGTCGGAAACGAAGTAAGCCTTTTCTGGTAAAATCAGGCACGTCCCGGCCGATCCACTGAAACCGGAAAGGTATCGAACATTCGTGAGGTTTGTCACCAGCATACCCTCTAACGACTCGACCGCCAGTTTCTCTCTTAACTTCTCCACCCTGTTCTCAATGAGAGACATCTACTGTTTCCCCTCCTAGGATTTCAACAGCTTCATCAGGTCGCTCTTCTCTCTGGCAATCCGTTCCATATCAGCATCTTTCTTGCCCGACATCACCATCAGCACTTCCACCGCCTGTCTGTAAAGTTTCTGGCTCTTCAGGACTGCCATCAGAGTAAAGGTCGCCACCTGTGGCGTGATGGGGAAACTGGCCAGCGATGCTCTCGGAGGACGCCTCTCAGTTTTTTTTGTGCTGCCTTTAGAAGTACGTTTTGCCAACCACGCCTTCGCCTTCTCGTTGGTGCTGTCCATCGCAATAACTGTCTCATACAATTTCCGAACGGTCTTCGCTGATCTTCCTAAGTCCACCTGTACCTCAGCCAACAGGATGTGGGCATTGAAGTGGGCCGGATCCAGGGAGACAGTCTTCTTCAACAGTCTCTTTGCTTCCTTAAGTTTCCCCTCTGCCCTGTAAATTCTCGCCTCAAGAAAAAGTCCGGGGACATGGTCCGGGTGATGACCGAGGCCGATTTCAGAAACCTTATGTGCGCGCTCATGATCTCCCTCAGTCAGATAGTGCTCAGCGAGAACGGGAAACAGCAAGGTGCCAAAATGATCGGCGAAGTATATTTCCAGCTCTTCGATGTTCTGTAAGTTCATTCTCTACCTAGGTTCTGTTCTCAATTTCCGAAACGGACTAACGATACAAAGGGGAAGAAGCTCATGTAAGAAACTGATCCTCTGTAACTGGCGAATTCTTTTCTCTCCTCCATAACTCATGACTCCGTCATAGAGGAATGTTTCCATGCTTCTTTTTCGGATTCACATCTACCTTTGTATCCAGCATTGACAAAGCTTGAATCAGCCGCGAACGGGTCGTTCTCGGTTCTATGACGTCATCGATATATCCCTGCTCTGCGGCAACATAGGGATTGGCAAACCTTTCACGATACTCTTCGATCATCTTCTCTTCTGCCGCTCCGGGATCGTCCGCCTCTGCAATCTCTTTCTTGAAGATGATCTCCACGGCTCCCTTAGGACCCATGACGGCGATCTCCGCCGTCGGCCAGGCAAAGTTCATATCTCCCCGGATGTGCTTGGAGTTCATGACGTCGTAAGCGCCGCCGTACGCCTTGCGCGTGATGAC
>DCAL01000093.1:11898-27585 GCA_002311975.1 Fidelibacterota bacterium UBA1134
GACAACATTCGGACCGGTAACAAACATGTAGCTCGTCCCTTTTACCATCAGCGTAAAATCAGTAATGGCCGGTGAGTAAACGGCGGGCCCCGCCGCAATCGTTCAGTCCTACGATCGGCGCACCTACCCGCATGGCGTGATCCATGATATTGCAGATCTTCTTCGCATTCGATTCGGAGAGAGAACCGCCCAATACCGTGAAATCCTGCGCAAAAACGAACACCGCCCGGCCGCTGATGGCCCCGTGTCCTGTTACAACGCCATCACCCGCAATTCGATTCTTGTCCAAGCCAAAGTCTGAAGATCGGTGCTTCACAAACATACCTGTCTCTTGGAAAGAACCTTTATCCAAGAGAAGATCGAGACGCTCTCTTGCAGTCAGTTTACCCTTGCTGTGCTGGGCTTCTATTCTCTCCTCACCGCCTCCTTTCAGAGCCCCCTGCCTCAGAGTTTCAAGTTTCTTCAGAGCGTCACTCATTCTTGCCACCGATTGGTCTTTACCCACTCCACGATGTAATCGATAGTCTCTTGAATAGGAGTACCCGGTCCGAACAGTTTTCCAACCCCTTCATTCTGCAGCGTCTTCATATCCTTGTCGGGAATAATCCCGCCGCCTGTCAGCAGAACGTCCTCCATTCCTTCCGATTTCATCAGCGCCATCACTTTTGGGAAAACAGTCATGTGGGCGCCGGAGAGAATTGAAAGCGCGATGACATCCGCATCTTCCTGCAAGGCGGCGCTCACTATAATTTCAGGGGTCTGACGTAACCCGAGATAGATTACCTCCATTCCGGCATCCCTGTAGGCTCTAGCCAAAACCTTGATCCCCCTGTCATGACCATCGAGACCGGGCTTTGCCATAACGATGCGGATTTTTCGTTCCATTACTTACATTTCCCCTCTCGGCCGCTTAGAACTCGGTCTTAATATTCAGTCAATTTCGCACTCTTTCGCTAAAAAGTGAAGTGAAATCACCACTCACCTCTTGTCTATTCACCGACGTTTTCAAGGAAATGCCCCCAGTTAACAGCCCCGCCATATCGATAGAGAAGCATCCGTTCTTGTATGATCCTCGCCAATAGAACGATATTGCGCCCTACGTGACCTCTGAATAAATTCCCACCGTGATCCGAGGCATTTCACTTCTGCTGATAAGCGGGCTGTGGCTTACCGGCACCTCCCTTCAGGCGGGGCAGGTTTCTGTCCAGTTCCCCAATGAGCCGGACAGAACGGAAACAATCCGAACCTTCGAGAGCGGATCCGCCATCTATATCTCCGCCAACGACTTTGTGAAAGTCCTCACCGCCCGTATCTTCATGAATGTGGCCAGAAGTAAACTCGTCATCTATTTCGGCGGTCACAGAATAAAAGTTTCAGCCAACAGCAGTTTCGTAGTCATTGATGATCAAGTCTATCAGATGCCTTCCCACGCCCTCTTTGACGGTCAGGATATCTATCTCCCAATGCGCCCTTTCCTCTCTATCCTGCACCGCCGCGCCGCGCCCGGGATTCTCTACGACGATGTGAAAGGTGTCATTATTGTTGAACTGCTGGCGTTCAATCTCACAGGAATCAGCATCGAAGACAAGGCAAACGGAACGGTGATTCGCATCCAGACGACACGTCAATTCGATACGCAGTCGCTGGAGGCGTGGTCTGCCAAAAACAGATGGTTCTACCTGACGGTGGCAGGAGGCGTGGCCGACTCCCTCACTCTCAGGCAGGCGAGGCTCGGCGGTGTTGTGCGGGCTATCAATGTGGATCAGGTCGGTAAATCCGCCCAGCTGGCGTTCCATTTGCGGTCGGAGATAGAGAATCATGAAATATATCACAACCGTGAACCGAGCGAAATCGTACTTACGTTGCGAACGCCTCTTAGCTACAGCGCTGAAAAGATCAAGAAACTTCGCGACAGCTGGTATATTGACACTATCGTTATCGATGCCGGACACGGCGGAAAAGATCCCGGCACGACAGGTAAGTACGGCCTGAAAGAGAAATTCATCACGCTCGACATTGCCAAGCGTGTGGGGCGGCTTCTTGAAAAACATGCGGGTGCAAAAGTTGTCTACACACGTGATGAAGATGTATTCATTCCAGTCTGGAAACGGACGAAAATCGCCAATGAAAGCAACGGAAAACTGTTTATCAGCGTTCACGGCAATGCCAACAACAATCGCAGAGTAAAGGGATTTGAAACATACATTCTGCGGCCCGGGAAAACTGACGATGCCGTTGAAGTGGCCCAGCGGGAAAATGCCGTCATTAAATTAGAAGAAGAAGTCACCCGTTATGATAACCTCACGGAAGACAGTTTCATTATCGCCTCTCTCATGCAAAACTCCTTCATGAAGGAGAGCGAAGATTTAGCTTCCATCATACAGAGTGAGCTTCGCAAGAGCATTCCGTCTCCGGACCGAGGCGTCAAGCAAGCCGGTTTCTTCGTCCTCATCGGTGCATCCATGCCAAACATTCTGATAGAAGTTGGCTACCTTTCGAATCCGCAAGAAGAAAAACAGCTCCGTAAGCCGGGTTACCGTCAGAGCATCGCCCAGGCCATCTATCGGGGGATTCGCCGATTCAAGGATAAGTACGAAAAGGTTCTGACTGAAGAAGCCAAAGGATGAACGGCATATTGAATGACGAACGTGGAATGATCAGCCAGTCCTTGACGGCGAACTTCAAGATTCTTTGTTCGTTATTCATCCTTCACAATTTAAGGAGTACAGCCGTCTTGTTAGTCTGCATCCATCCCATTCGTAGCAAAATGTGTCTGACCACTTGATGCCCGGGAAGAATTCTCCAATCGGCGTTTTCGATTCCGGTCTGGGAGGCCTGACCGTCGTGCATGCGCTTCGGCAACGGCTGCCGGCTGAATCCATCATCTATTTCGGTGATACGGCGCGAGTCCCGTACGGGACGAAGAGTGCGAAAACAGTTACTCACTTTTCGCTCCAGATAGTTGAGTTCCTAATCCAGCGGCAGGTAAAGTTGATCGTGGTCGCCTGTAATACAGCATCCGCCGTCGCTCTTTCGTTACTGCAACAGAATAACACAATCCCCTTAGTAGGCGTCATAGAGCCGGGAGCCAGAGCTGCCGTTGCAGCTACACTCTCTCACCATATCGGCATCATTGGCACCAGAGCAACCATCAATTCCAACGCTTATACCAGAACGCTTCAAGAACTCGATCCTGACAGCAGAATAACGTCAGCAGCATGCCCTCTCTTCGTCCCCTTGGCTGAAGAAGGGTGGGCTGATGGAAAGATCGCTGAACTGGTTGCGCAGGAGTATTTAGCTCCTTTTCAATCAAGCAACATCGACACTCTCATCCCCGGATGCACACACTATCCCTTACTCAAGAAAACTATTCAGTCGCTTCTCCCTGATCACGTTACCCTCATTGATTCTCCGCAGGCTGTTGCTGCGGAAGTCGCGTCTATTCTGAAGAATGACGGTATTGCATCTGACTCAGAAGCGGGTGAACTGCAATGTTTCGTATCAGATATGCCGCAGAGATTTGAAGAGTTGGCGCAGCGCTTCCTTGGTGAACCGCTCGGACAGGTGACACTGCTGCAGTTGGATTAACCTGTAGCCGCCAAGCCGAACCTGACCATGGACAAACGGACGCTCGATGAAACTTTACTGAACCGCCTCTTCGCATTGAGACGCAGAGGCATTAAGGTTGGGCTACACCGCACCGAAGCACTCCTGACGAAGTGCGGCAACCCCCATAGGAACGTCCCGGTCATTCATGTCGCCGGCACAAACGGTAAAGGTTCCACGGCAGCCATGATCGCATCCATACTGAAGGCGTCCGGCAGGAAAGTGGGGCTTTACACTTCGCCGCATCTCGTAAGATTCAACGAACGCATCCGCATCGATGGGTCACCCATTACAGATGAAGCAATAGTCAGATTCCTCGATTCTTACGAAAATGATATCAATAGTCTTGGGTCAACTTTTTTTGAAACAACAACCGCCCTCGCTTTCTCTCATTTTGCGCGCCAGAAGGTTGACGTAGCAATCATCGAAGTTGGTCTCGGCGGCAGACTCGACTCCAGCAATGTGGCTCACTCTGTCCTGACTGTGCTTACACCAATACATTATGATCATATGGAATTCCTCGGGCACGATATCTCTTCCATCACGCGTGAAAAGTGCGGTATCTTCAAAGCTGGCGTACCGGCGGTGATCTCCTCCCAACTTGCTGAAGTTACTGAAACGATCGAATCATCAGCGGCGGACGCTGAGGTGCACCTGCATAACGCACCGGATATCTGTCCTCTGGAGAATCGCCGTATTGCGCGTGAAGTGTCAAGATTTTCGTACGACGACATAGATCTTACTCTCCCCTTGATCGGCCAGCACCAGATCACCAATGCGCAGACGGCGGTCACCGCAAGTATTCTCTTCGATAGAGAGATTGGGATGCCAGCTATCTCAGGTGGATTGCGTGAAGTTCGGTGGCCGGCGCGACTGCAACAGATGTCCAGAAGACCACCGGTATTTTACGATGTGGCGCATAATCCGCACGGCTTGGAGGCTGTATTGGCCACCTTGCATCAGCTGTTTCCCCGCAAGAAGATTGGAACTGTTTATGCTCTCAAGAAAAGCAAGCATCTTGACGAAATCACCCGGCTTCTTGAAGCACATTGTCACGTTGTTATTGCCACTGAATCCGATCACGGCGAGTTCTTCGAGCCTCACAGGCTGACGAAAAAGCTGAGTAATTCAGCAATCACAACCGCCACTGCCGCTACACCAGAAGCCGCATTCAACCTCATGAACGAAGGCGAAAGACAATGCGATCTGTGGCTGATCTTCGGTACACATTACATGGCAAAGGATGTTTTCGACCATTTCCATTTTCCCTTTGACAATGGTCAGGTTTAGTCTAAATTCGATCAAGGTACGGCTTTAATCTAATTTCTGATCCCCCGAATTACAGTTTTCTCCGCGAGGCAGGTTAGGATTATTTTAGGAATGGATATTAACAAATTACAGGGACTGAAGATCAAGCAACTGACCGAGTTGGCTCAGAAGCTTGAAGTGCCCAGCTACTCAGGCGTGAAGAAGAAGGATCTCATTTTGAAGATTCTCAAGACTCGCGCTGAGAAAGAGGGACATATGTTTGCGACCGGTGTTTTGGAAGCAATGCCGGAAGGTTACGGTTTTCTCCGCTCACAGGCCTATCACTACCTCCCGGGACCTGATGATATCTACGTTTCCCCTTCACAGATCAAAAGATTCAGACTGAGAACCGGGCACCAGATTGCGGGTCAGATCAGGCCGCCTAAAGATAACGAACGTTTCTACGCTCTGCTCAAAGTTGAAACGGTCAACGGGCAAGGACCTGATAAGGTGAAAGATAACATCCTTTTCGATAATCTTACGCCGCTCTATCCTGACAAAAAGATCAACCTCGAGGTTTCGGCTAAAGGACTTTCCATGCGGATTCTCGATCTCATGGCACCCATTGGAAAAGGTCAGAGAGGTTTGATCGTCGCGCAGCCCAAGACTGGCAAAACGGTCCTTATCCAAAAAATAGCCAATGCCGCCACGACAAATTACCCCGGCATGAAACTGATCGTCCTGCTGGTAGCAGAACGACCAGAAGAAGTCACGGACATGGAGAGAAGTGTTGAGGCTGAGGTGATAAGTTCGACCTTTGACGAACCGCCAGAGAGGCACGTTCAAGTGGCAGACATGGCCATCGAAAAGGCGAAGCGGATGGTTGAGCATGGCGATGATGTTATGATACTCCTCGACAGTATTACGAGACTTGGCCGCGCTCATAACGCAGTAATTCCTCACAGTGGAAAGATCCTCTCTGGGGGCGTGGATGCCAACGCTCTGCAACGGCCGCGGCGATTCTTCGGCGCCGCCAGGAATACTGAAGAGGGCGGAAGCCTGACCATTATCGCCACAGCCCTCATAGATACAGGCAGCCGTATGGATGACGTAATCTTTGAAGAGTTCAAAGGAACCGGCAATATGGAACTGGTTCTCGACAGACGCCTGAGTGATCGCCGAATCTTTCCTTCATTTGATCTGATTCGATCGGGCACTCGTAAGGAAGAGTTGCTAATGACGAAAAAAGAACTTGCACGAGTCTGGGTATTGAGGAAACTTCTCAATGAAATGACACCCGTTGAAGCTATGGAGTTTCTATTAGATCGAATGAAACGAACTTCCTCCAACCAAGAGTTTCTTGATACCATGAGTAGGTAGCTTCTCATTTTCGGAGTTTTCTTTTGCTCTCATGTATATTGTTTCAGAACCAATCAGATCAGTCGTCGCTCGCGTAGCAACTGATAAACCGGTACGGAAGACTTCCTATCAAGTAAAGGGAGTCATCATGAATGATTTTCCGGATGAAGGGATCATTCCTTTTATCAACGGAAGTTACCGCTCTCAATTCCTCTATCCCCGGGTGCAGGTCAAGATTCTGAATGAACAGATTTATCTGGTTGGAATAAAGGAGGGTGTCGATCCTATCTTATCCGTCGTGGAGAAGCTGAAAACCATGAATTTTGGCAATATCACTTTCGAGGTTGAAGGATCTGATGCAGATGTCGAGGAGGATCACTTTGTCCCGTCACCCAGAATGATTCGCTACAGATTCCTCACTCCTTGGGTAGCACTGAATGAGATCAATCTGGGCAAATACAAGTTCGTTTACGGAGATGAGCGACCAAAATTCCTGAACCGGCTTCTGAGTCAGAACATCGCCTTCCTTGCCAAGGAGATGGAGATGAAGCTCGAAACGAAGGTTTATGTCAAGCTTACCCTCGAATCTCTATACCCAAAACTTGTGGACGATGGCCACATGGGCGCATTCGAAGGTGAATTCAAGACTAACTTTGTTCTCCCCAATTTCCTCGGCATCGGCAACGGCATCACTAAGGGATACGGGGTTCTTTTCAGTCACTTCAATCCAGCGGACTTCCAGTTTGATGAAAGTGAACTTAAGTCAGAGACCTCCAATAATCAGGCGGTGGAAGATTTGCCACCCAACTGGGAAGAAGACGCCATAGATCCCGATGACGTTCCCAAGAGTCGACGGATTGTCAAATCCCGCAAGGAAGCCGAGGAACACAATTATAATACCAGGAAATACCACAAGCGGTCACATTAGGCTGCGAGCAGAAAGATCCTCACGATGATTTCCGACCGGGTGCACCGTATTCAGCCCTCCTTTACACTGGAAATGACCGCCAAGGCAGCGGCTTTACGCAATCAGGGGATTGATGTCATCGATATGGGTGTGGGCGAACCTGATTTCAACACCCCGGAGAACATTCGTCTGGCAGCGAAGAAGGCCATGGATGAAGGCTTTACAAAATATACTCCGGGGAGCGGCCTCCTGGAACTCCGTCAGGCAATCTGCAAGAAGCTTCAGAGGGACAACGGAATTGTCTTCTCACCTGATCAGATCATCGTTTCAAACGGCGCCAAACACTCCCTCAGCACAGCGTGTCAGGTGCTGCTCAATCCCGGAGACGAGGCCGTCATTTTCTCGCCTTACTGGGTCTCTTTTCCTGAATTCATACGGCTGGCCGACGGCGTTCCCATTGTGGTGAATACTCTCTCTGAGCAAGACTTTACTCCCGACTTTGATGATCTTGAAAAGAAGATTACGCCAAATATCAGATTGATGATCATTAATTCCCCTTCAAATCCTACAGGCGCTGTCTGGGATAAGACTACCATCTCACGACTGCTGGACTACGCATCTGAGGAGAAATGGACCGTGATTTCTGATGAATGTTACGAAAAGCTCGTATACGATGAACTTTTCACCAGCACCGAGAAACTTAATCAAACCGGTGCCACAGTTCTCACCATACAGAGTCTCTCCAAGACGTACGCCATGACTGGCTGGCGAATCGGTTATGCCGCGGGCAGTCCTGATATCATAAAAGCGATGGGTAAGATACAGGGGCAAGCAACCTCATGCCCGAACTCGATAGGACAAAAGGCCGCTGTGGAGGCACTCTCCGGAAGCCAAGAACCGGTAGAAGAGATGAAGGCGAAGTTTCGCACCCGCCGCAATCTCATGATCCAGAAACTCACTGACATCAAAAATGTTACCTGTGCTCTCCCCGGCGGCGCATTCTACGCTTTTCCGGACATCAGCTATTACTTGGGTACGAATTCCAACGGTAAGAAAATCGAAACTTCTTTCCAGTTGAGTGATTATATTTTGGAATCGGTGAGGACCGTTACAGTAGCGGGTTCCGGTTTCGGCGGCGAGGGACATATCCGTCTGTCGTACGCCACAGACGAGAAGAATATCGCTGAAGGAATCAGTAGAATCGAAGAGGCGCTGAGTCAACTTGAATAGAGGTAAGTAATGAAAACAGGAATACACCCCGACTACAAGTTAGGAATGGTGGCATGTGCTTGCGGTCACACGTTTCAGGTGCGGAGCACAGTGGGAGACATGCGCGTAGAAATCTGCTCCGAATGTCATCCTTTTTTTACCGGAAAACAGAAGCTAGTGGATACTGCCGGCCGAATCGAAAAATTCAGGAAAAAGTACAAACTGGACGTCCAGGAAGACCAGTAATAACAGCAAGAGAACGGTTTCCTTTCTTAATCATTCATCTGGAGGAAGCCGTTTTTTTCTGCCCAGACTGCCATGCTTGAGAAAACGAGAGAGGTTGTCAAGAAGTACGAGGCGCTGACTGATATGCTTGCCAGTCCGGAGATCGCTTCAAATCCCAGCCGTTACAGCGAGATCGCCAAGCAGCGTCATGAGTTGGAAGCCGTGGTGGAGAAAGGCTGTGAATATCTCACGCTGATGGACCAGATAGCTGAGGACAAAGCCATTCTGCAGGGCGATGATGAAGAGCTGAAATCCATCGTGCACGAAGAACTGTCCGATCTCGAGGAACAGCGCCTCAGTCTCGAAGAGTCACTGAAACTTCTGCTTTTGCCCAAAGATCCCCGTGATGACAAGAATACCATCATGGAGATACGGGCTGGTACCGGCGGCGACGAAGCAGCACTTTTCGCCGCTGATCTCTTCAGGATGTACAGCCGATACGCCGAAAGGAAGCTGTGGAAAATGGGTATTTTGAGCAGCAACGAGATCGGAGGAGGCGGTTTTAAAGAGGTCATCTTTTCACTGGTGGGAGAGAGCGTCTTTGGCGAACTGAAATATGAGGGCGGTGTTCACAGGGTGCAGCGCGTCCCAGAAACAGAAGCCAGCGGCAGGATTCACACTTCAGCCGCAACGGTAGCCGTCCTGCCGGAAGCAGATGAGATCGATATCAACATAGACCCCGGAGATCTGCGCATCGATACTTTTCGTGCCTCGGGCGCCGGTGGGCAGCATGTAAATAAGACTGAGTCTGCTGTGCGTATCACTCACAACCCGACCGGATTGGTGGTCACTTGTCAAGATGAAAAATCACAGCACAAAAACAGAAGTGCCGCGATGAAAGTTCTCCGGTCCCGGCTCATGGCGCTGGAAGGAGAAAAACTTCGGGCTGAAAGGGCGGAAGCACGTAAAAGCATGGTATCCACCGGCGACCGCAGTGCAAAGATTCGCACATACAACTTTCCTCAAGGGCGCGTGACAGACCATAGAATTGATCTTACACTGTATAAACTGAACAATGTGCTGGACGGAGATTTGTTTGAACTCATTGAAAAGTTGCGTATAGCGGATCAACTTGAGCTGTTAAATGCAGAGCCAGTTGAATAAAACAGCGCTAAAAGCACAATCGTTGGCGGATCCATCAGACACTCTTTTCCAGGTTATGAAACTGGCTGAGCACTGTCTGTCTACGAGCAGTTCGGATAGTCCCCGCAATGAAATCGAATGGCTCATGATGGACTTGTTCTCTTGCTCACGCTCGGACCTTCATCTGAACCGCAACCATCGCATGGAAAAGAGGAAGCTGGGGATTCTCTCCTCCTGGGTTGAACGAAGAGCTACCGGCGAACCGCTGCAGTACATCACACAACGGACAGAATTCTTCGGGCTTCCCATCCAGTTGAACCGGCAAGTAATGATTCCCCGCCCCGAAACTGAGAAGCTGGTGGAGGTTGCCATCAATCACGCCAGGAGAATCCGGGCAGCAACAATAGTAGACGTGGGAACAGGCAGCGGCTGCATCGCTATCGCCATCGCCAAAGAGCTGCCCGAAGTGCATCTGCTCGCCCTCGACTGCAATGAAGACGCTTTAGAACTCGCCGGGAGGAACGCTCTCAGTAATGGTGTAGCTGACAGGATTGTATTTGAAAGAAGCGATATTCTTACTCAAGACATCCCCAACTCATGTGACCTTCTGGTGTCGAATCCTCCTTACATTCCAATCGATGAGATGGACGGCCTGCCCGAAGATATTAGGGAATTTGAACCAACAGACGCACTAACAGATGGCCATGACGGATTAGAATTCTATCGCCGCTTGTGCGCCATGGCCCGGCGTTGGGTGGTGAGTGGAGGCTTCATGGTGCTTGAAACGGGCCGGGGAGAACATCCGGAAAAAGTGCGACACCTGTTTGCGAATGCCGGATTCATCACTACAGCTACTCACCAAGACTACAACGGAGATGACCGGGTGATCTCCATACAGGTAACGGAGTGACATCACTCCTCGCCTTCTTCAAACTCCTCCGTCCGCTCAATCTGTTTCTTAGTGTCCTTTCTGTACTGGTCTCGGCGTCTATTCTCCACTACTGGAACGGCGCAGTAATCTTAAAGACTGCCGTGACTATGGCAGCCCTAAACGCTGCGGCTAACGCGTTCAACGATTATAGAGATTTCGAAAGCGACAAGATTAACCGCGCCGACCGGCCACTTCCCTCCGGTTCACTCTCTAGAAAAAGTGCTCTGATAATAGCAATCCTGCTTTTCTTGTGCGGAATTATCCTGTCAACATTCATCAATTTCCCATCATTTGTGATTGTGACCCTCATCTCCACACCCTTAATGATGCTCTATAGTATTCGGCTGAAAGGGACACCTTTGATTGGTAATCTGGTTGTGGCCGCAATTCTTGGATTAGCGTTTCTTTTTGCCGGTACCAGTTTTGGCAACCCACAGGGTCTTGTGGTTCCCGCCTTGCTGGCGTTCGGCTTCACCTTCCTGCGGGAGATCGTCAAGGACATCGCCGACGTCGATGGTGACAGAGCAGCACACCTTAATACGTTTCCTGTGAAGTTTGGGGTTCAACTTTCTGTCCGCCTCGTGCTGGGTCTCTGCCCGCTGGCAGGATTAGGCTTTCTCATTCCATTTCTTATGGGCATCTATGGTGATGCTTACCTTATAATTCTTATTTTGGGAATTGAAATTCCTCTACTTTTTATTGTATCTTCACTTGTGAAATCACCTTCAATTAAGACCTGTAAGACCTCTTCCAAAATCTTCAAAGTCTGTATTCTATCTGGCTTACTTGCAGTTTACTTAGGCTGACGCAATGGCTTCCGAGTTCGTTCATCTACATAATCACACCGATTACAGTCTGCTGGACGGCGCCCAGTCAGTCTCTACTGTCATCGATACAATGACGGAGCTATCCATGGACACCGTTGCCATTACAGAACACGGCAACATGTTTTCAGCAATCTCATTCTACAAGGCTGCCAAGGATGCAGGCTTGAAGCCGATCGTTGGGTGCGAGACCTATGTAGCGCAGGGCGAGCGATTTGATAAAACACCCAAACGGGATGGCGGATGGGGCAATAACCATCTGCTGCTTCTCGCTCAGAGCTTCACGGGATACCGCAATCTCATGAGGCTCGTGACTGCGGGCTATCTGGAAGGTTTCTACTACCGCCCGCGAGTTGACAAGAATCTGCTCCGTGAATTCAATGAAGGAATCATCTGCCTCTCAGCCTGCCTCAAGGGAGAAGTCCAGGAATTCGCTGTTAAGGGCAACTACGATGCGGCAAAAAAAGTAGCGCTGGAATACGCAGAAATCTTCCCCGGACGGTTCTATCTGGAGTTGCAAGATCACAGCATTCCTGAGGAAGAGGCATCAAGAAACATAGTTGCCAAGCTTGCTGCCGACCTGGATCTTCCACTTGTGGCAACGAACGATTGTCACTACAGTCGACAGGAGGACTGGGAAGCACACGATATCATGTTCTGTATCGGCACGGGCAAGGATAGAGACGATCCGAACAGACAGCGTTACGCGACGCCTGAATTCTATTTCAAATCTCAAGACGAGATGTGGAGGCTCTTCAAGGAGTATCCTCAGGCACTGGAAAACACGAGACTCATTGCTGACTCTTGCGACCTCGAGATCCCTCTCAACAAGAACCTTCTGCCCACTTTCCCTATTCCCGCTGAGACTGGTGATACTGATCCAAACAAATATCTTGCCTCCCAATGTGAGGGCGGACTCAGGAAACGCTTTGACCCAGTCACGCCTGAACTGAGTGACCGGCTTCAGTATGAGCTTGGCATCATCCAGGATATGGGTTTCGCCGGCTATTTTCTGATCGTGCAAGACTTTGTCCGTTTCGCTAAAAAGAGGAAGATTCCTGTGGGACCAGGGAGAGGCTCTGTTGCTGGCAGTCTTGCGGCGTATTGCCTCGGGATCACAACAATTGATCCTATTCAGCACGGATTGCTGTTCGAGCGCTTTCTTAATCCAGATCGCATCTCCATGCCCGATATTGATATTGATTTCTGCTACGAGCGGAGAGGCGAGGTCATAGACTACATAAAACAGAAGTATGGTGAAAACTCAGTCACACAGATCATTACATTCGGCAGACTGAAGGCGCGGCAGGTTGTTCGGGACGTGGGTCGCGTTCTTGGAATGAGCTATGGAGAAGTTGACCGAATTGCCAAGATGATCCCGGCTGGTCCCGGCGTTACCCTCGATTCTGCCCTAACTGTCGGCACTGATCTGCAACAGGTGGAAAAGAAGGATGCACTGCACAAAAACCTGATTGCATTCTCGAAGACACTTGAGGGGATGAACCGGCATGCCTCTACCCATGCGGCCGGTGTTGTAATTGCTCCCGGAGAACTGACTGACTATATCCCTCTCTACAAATCCCCTCAGGGTGATATCACTTCTCAGTTTGATATGAAAGGGCTGGAAGATCTCGGTTTACTCAAGATGGATTTCCTTGGTCTGCGAAATTTAACTGTTATCAAGCAGTCCGAAGTATTGCTGAAAGAGCGCGGCGTCAATATTAGCTGCGACAAAATTCCACTCGATGACCGGAAAGTCTATAAAACATTCTCTAAGGGCAACACCGTCGGGGTATTTCAATTTGAATCATCCGGCATGCGGGAATATCTCAAGAAACTTAAACCCACCTGCATAGAAGATCTTATCGCTATGAATGCCCTCTATCGTCCCGGTCCCATGGAAAACATTGATGAGTTCATCAAGCGGAAGCACGGCAGAAAGAGGATTAAGTACACGCATCCCGATCTCGAGCCGATTCTGAGTGAAACATACGGAATCATCGTCTACCAAGAACAGGTAATGCAAATCACCAACAAGATCGCCGGTTTCTCGCTGGCGCAGGCGGATATTCTGCGACGAGCCATGGGTAAGAAGAAGAGAAAACTGATGAAGGATCAGAAAGCGTCGTTCATAAAGGGCGCTGTAGAAAAGGGGATTGCACAGAAAACAGCCAAGAACATCTTTGCACTGATCGAAAAATTTGCCCAATATGGTTTCAACAAAAGTCACAGTACAGCCTATGCCTACATCGCCTATCAGACAGCTTACCTGAAGACTCACTATCCGGCCGAGTTCATGGCGGCAAACCTGACAAGCGAAATGACCAACACCTCGCGGGTTGTTACGCTCATGAATGAGTGTCAAAAATTGAAAATCACCGTCCGTGCTCCAGATGTAAACGAATCAGGAATAAATTTCACTGTCCTCGATGACAAAACGATTACGTTCGGTCTCAATGCCATCAAAAATGTCGGCATTAGTGCGCTGGAGAATATCTTAGCTGTACGGAAGGAAAAGGAACCGTTTAAGACTCTATTCGATTTTTGTCGCCATCTAGATCTCCGGCTCGCAAACCGTAAAGTAATCGAAAGTCTCATTGCCGCCGGCGCCATGGATTCTCTCACAGGCAACCGGGCCCAGATGTACAATGCCGTCGAATCAACTCTGCGTCATGCTCAGAAGGCTCAAGCCGAAGCTGAAGATGATCAATTCTCTCTGTTTGGGCAATCTCCTTCAGGTGACTCCTCATTGCATTCGATCCCCAAGTTACCCCAGACACCTGACTGGTCTGAATCAGAAAAACTGCAACGCGAGAAAGATCTGATGGGATTTTACCTCACGGGTCATCCTCTCCTGAAACACGCTGCTCTGCTGGAAACATTTTCGAACTACGACTTCTCCAGCCCCACAGAAGAAACGCATCAGATTCGTGTGGGCGGAGTGATCCACAGTATCAGACATCATTTTGACAAGAAGAACCAGAAGATGGCATTTCTGAGCCTTAATTGTCTCGGTGGAAAAGTTGATCTACTCATTTTCCACGACATCTTTGAAGCTCACAAAGACCTCCTGCAGGAAGACAAACTGATCTTTGTCAAAGGGAGGCCTACGTCTCGTCTAACAGACGATACACTAAAATTAATCGCTGAATCTATTCTGTCGCTTGATGAGGTGCAGGATCGATATGCCAAGACTGTGAACATAGTGGTTGAAGTGGACAAAATGAAGGAAGAAGACATAGATGCCCTGTTTCACTTGGCGAAGGACCACGCCGGGAACTCCCCTCTTTTTTTTCATATATATGATAAAAAAGGGGATGACAAGAAAATGCTGGCACGTAAAGTCCGTGTATCTGCCGATGATCTCCTTCTCGGGAAACTCAAGGGGCTTTACGGCGATCAGAACGTGTGGGTTGATTAATGATTGCCCTGCTTCAGAGAGTCTCTGAAGCCAGCGTCTCGGCAGGTAAGGAAATAACGGGGCAGATTGGCCCGGGACTGCTGATCTTTTTAGGCGTCTTTCGGGAGGACAGTGAGGAAGACTGCAAATTTCTTTCTCACAAGATATCCAATTTCCGTATTTTTAATGACGACGACGGTAAAATGAACTTGTCCATCAAGGAATCAGCTGGGTCTGCGCTTGTTGTAAGTCAGTTCACGCTCTGTGCAGACTGGCGCAAGGGGAGACGTCCAAGCTTCCTGGATGCCGCGCCTCCACCGAAGGGGGAACAGCTCTATGCGCAATTCATAAGGCTCCTGACCGATGAGGGCATTGTTGTAGAAACGGGTCAATTTGGGGCGATGATGAACGTTAGATTGATCAACGACGGCCCGGTCACTTTCGTTCTGGACAGTAACCCCCGTAGTTGACTAACTTCCCACCGATTGGTTTAAAGACACTATCTCTTTAATCTTTAATAAGGATTCTATATGGATTTAGGCACAGCACTTGGACTACTTCTGGGACTCGGTTTTATTACTATAGGGATTCTCAGCAATCATGGTGATCTGCGCTGGTTTCTGGATCTCGATGCTATTGTCGTCGTCCTAGGCGGAACGTTCGCTGCTACACTGGTCAACTATCCCCTGAAAAATATCTCCAACATATTTAAGGTACTCGGGCAGGCATTCACTCAAGAAGAAATCGGCCATCAGGAAGTGATAGAAGAGTTAGTAATAAAAGCGGAACTCGCCAGAAAAAAGGGGATTACGGCACTGGAGACAGATCTGGACAA
>DCAL01000093.1:27682-38323 GCA_002311975.1 Fidelibacterota bacterium UBA1134
CTGAGAAATTACCTTGAACTGGAACTTTCTAACATGGATAGACGACATAGTTTAGGACAGGAGATTTTCCTCTACATGGGCGCTTATGCACCCGCTTTCGGCATGCTGGGAACCGTACTCGGACTGATCATCATGATGACCCATTTTTCAGCATCAGAAAGCGGTGGCGCCATCGGTGTCGAGTTTGATGTGGCCAAGAAGTTTGCGGAATTGCTTGGAGGGATGGGCCTCGCCCTCATTACAACTTTCTACGGCGTTCTGCTCTCAAACCTTGTCTTCTTGCCTCTTGCCGGAAAGCTCAAACGGAAATCTGAGGAAGAGCTGATGGTCAAAGATATCATAGTAGAAGGGATTATCGGCATTCATGCGAAGGACCACCCCATCATTTTGCGCGAGAGACTGATGACATTTGTTCCCCAAAGCAAACGTAAACAGAAAGACTGACCGGATGGCCAGGAAAGTTTCAAAAGTCTCCTTTAACGAAGCCAAAGCCAGAAGTACGGCGTGGGCCGTAACGTTCGGTGATATGGTCACCTTACTACTCACCTTTTTTATCATGTTACTGGTTATTATGAATGATGCCGAGAAACACATTGACCGCATCATAAACATGCTGCTGGACCAGACATACATCGAATTACACGAACAGCTTCACTCCGCCTCTGTATCGGTAGAACGGGCAACCAAAGGGGTAAAGATAACATTGGCAAGTGGCCAGCTGTTCCGCTCTGGCGATGCCGAACTCAGACCCGAAGTCAACCCTCTCATTCAGCAGATCGGCATGATTATCAAGCTGTCGCGCATAGTGAGAGTCCATCAGGATCCTGAACTTGAACCGTTCATCGATGCAGTCAATCGGAGTGATAGAACCCTTAACATTGAAATCAGGTGCGAAGGACATACCGACAATGTCCCTCTGCCACCGGAACTTCAGACTAAATGGCAATCAAACTGGGAACTGTCCACGGCGCGAGCACTGAATATTGTGGAACTTCTCAGCCAGTCTGCGGGAATTCGAGAAGACAAGTTTTCAGCCATGGGATACGGTGAGTTTCGCCCAGTCGATTCTAACGAAAGTACAGAAGGACGTGCCAACAACCGCCGTGTTGAAATCTATCTCGATGCTTTTCTGACGACGCAGATGGTTACGCTCTAGCTGAAACTGATCCACCCTAATCACATATTCAAATCGACAAGGAGAAAACTATGTACTTACATAGAAGTGGTACTGTCTTGTCGCGAAGCCTTGCTCTATTCTTATTCCTTTCCCCCACGAACGGACAGATCACCGAAACTATCACGCGATCCAACATCTACGGAGAGCCCGGGAATGAAGAGACTGTCCTTGGAAGAATCGATCCTGGAACAAAAGTGATGATGGTTGGCAAGGATCCGTCGGGGAAGTTCATCAGGGCGACACTTGAATTCTACATCCCGCTGGATGCTTTAAAGGAAGGACGTATAGCCAGAGGAATCGGCGAAACTCAGAAGGCAGGGCAAGCTACCATTAGACTGGTTGACCCTTCCTTTAGGGGAGAAAAAGTGCACGGCATCGTTGAGACCACGAATAACGCTGATAAGGATTTTGATATGAGTGGATTACTTCTCTTTAGAGTCGTGGACGGAAAAGGTAATATCGGCAATCTGGAATTCATGGAGAGTGTTAGCAGCGTGGGTATCATCAAGCCGGGGAATGTATTACGCTCCGAACTCGTTTATAGATTCTCACTGCCACCGAATAATCTTGAGATGAGCTTTCAATCGGTAATGCGTGGAGATAAGGTGTTCTTTTCTCTCGGATTCTGACTCAGTGAAAGATAACTAAGGCTCCGGTTTCTCCAAAACTTTAAACACTTTTTCACCTGCTTTTGCCATCCTGTGGCGCTCCCGTGCCAAGCGCTCAATATATTCCAGATCATTCTCTAACCTATCCTTTTCAGCCAAGAGCTCATGCTGTTCTTCGCGCAGCTGATTGATCTCCTCCAACAGCCGTTTTTTTTCCCGCTTCATACTGTAAAGCCTGTAAACGCCGTGATCGCCTAAGATGAAAACAATAATGAGAATCGCGGCAACGAGAATGAGCAACTTTGGCAAAATGTTACGATCCCGAGATACCCTTCCAGGGATAGGCGTGTGGCGGCGGTGCCTTCTTAGCTTTAGCCGAAATGCCATCTATCTCTTCAATTATGCAGCAGCAGATGCTGTTATGTGACCTAAAACATCCATGCTCGCAAATATCGCCTTGTCACCCAGAAGCTCCTCAATTCTGAGCAGCTGATTGTACTTACATACCCTGTCTGTCCGTGAAGCCGATCCCGTCTTGATCTGACCGATACCCATGGCAACGCTGAAATCTGAGATGGTTGTGTCTTCCGTCTCTCCCGACCTGTGTGAAATGACTGCCGCCATACCGTTTTTGCGTGCTAAGCGGATAGCTTCAATCGTTTCGGTTACCGTGCCGATCTGGTTAAGCTTGATGAGGATGGCGTTCATCGATTGTTCCTCTATAGCCCTCTCAAGACGGACAACATTGGTCACGGTGAGATCGTCCCCAACAATCTGAATCTTCCTTCCCAGCGAACGGTTCAGAAGTGTCCACCCTGCCCAATCATCCTCGGAGAGTCCGTCTTCGATAGAGATGATCGGATACTTGGAGACAAGATCTGAATAGTACTCTACCATTTCACCAGATGAAAACTCTCGATCCTCGGAGTCCAATCGATAGATATTCCTCTCAGCATCATAGATTTCGCTGGCGGCTACGTCCAGCGCCAAGAAAAGCTGTTTACCCATCACATGTCCGGCTTTCTCAGCAGCCTCCAGCACTACTTCGATAGCTTCCTCGTTTGATCTCAGGTTGGGCGCAAATCCACCCTCATCTCCCACTGCCGCGCTGAGTCCTTTTCCTTGCAAAATTTCTTTCAGATGATGAAACGTCTCAGTTCCCATCCTCAGCGCTTCGGAGAAACTGGCAGCGCCTACTGGGAAAACCAAGAATTCCTGAATATCCACATTGTTATCAGCATGCGTGCCGCCGTTCAAAATATTCATCATGGGGATGGGAAGAAGGGTGGCATCATTACTGCCCAGGTAGCTGAATAACTGCTGGTGTGAGTGCTGAGCGGCCGCTTTGGCCGCGGCCAGAGAGACACCAAGAATGGAATTGGCCCCCAGCTTTTCCTTGTTCGAAGTACCGTCAGCTTCTATGAGTGCTTTGTCCACAGCGCGTTGATCAAGAACGTCGAGACCGATGACTGCATTCTGGAGAGTAGTCTTAACATTCTTGACAGCTTTCCTCACCCCCTTACCGAGATAGCGATTCCGGTCGCCGTCACGCAGTTCCACCGCCTCGTGAGACCCCGTGGACGCACCTGACGGTACAGCCGCCCGGCCGAAGCTACCGTCCTCGAGTCTAACATCCACCTCCACAGTAGGATTCCCGCGCGAATCGAGGATTTCCCGTGCTTCAACGGTCACTATGAGGCTACTCACGAACGTCCTTTTTTCAGGTTCTTACCGAACATAACTGTGCAATGCTCCTTTTTTGCCATACACAAAAATAACTAAATAATTCGCCCTAGACATCATCAAATTTGGTGAGCTCAGACTGGATGTGATTCATTGATTCATTCTCCCACACCCCTTATATTCGCGTTCCGGAACCGGCCCGCCTTGCTTATCGTTTCAGACACAACGCAATTCAGTATGATTCTACACAACCTAAGGAGAAAAGCTATTGGAATCCCAGATTAGCCGGCTTGCCCGTCAGACGATCATCTACGGCGCCGGTAATGTGCTG
Organism: Fidelibacterota bacterium UBA1134; assembly: GCA_002311975.1. Lineage (GTDB taxonomy): Bacteria > Fidelibacterota > Marinisomatia > Marinisomatales > S15-B10 > UBA2146. Next base: position 31,482 of record DCAL01000093.1, read on the forward strand.
ACGCGACTTGTCACATTTCTCCTGTTACCCCTCTTCACCAATGTGCTGACTCCCGGGGAGTACGGTCTTACTACTCTTGTCTACGTTTTTCTCGGCTTTATGAATATCGTCTATCACTACGGGATAGACACCGCGTTTATGCGTTATCATAACGAGGCAAACGGCTCAGACGCTCAGCGATCACTCTTCTCAACAGCACTTTGGCTAAGTTTGGGGACAAGTTGCGCGCTGTCATTTCTGATTTTGTCAGCCTCATCCGATCTGGCGGTGCTCCTGTTGGGGGACGGACAATATACTCATATTTTAAAGGCGGCGGCGGGAATCCTCCTTTTGGATGCCGTCAGTCATGTCCCCTTTGCCCTCCTGAGATTGAAGGGTCGGGCCACCCTTTTCGTCTCAATCAAGCTTGTGAATGTGGTAACCACCCTTGGGATGAATATTTATCTTGTAGCGATGAAAGGAATGGGACTTGACGGAATTTTCCTGAGTGTTGCCGCAGCTTCGGCAGTGACCACCTTTTCCGTTTTGGCAGCAACGGCCGGATCTTTTCAATTTGTCTTTAAAAGCAATAGTGTCAACTCCCTCCTGAAGTTCGGTCTCCCTTTTTTGCCAGCGGGCCTCGCTTCCATCGCCATGGAGTCCATAGACCGATATATTCTTGCCGGCCTCACCGATGCAGCCACAGTGGGTATCTACACCGCCAGCTACAAGCTGGGAATCTTCATGCTGCTTCTCACAACCGCATTTCAGTATGCCTGGCAACCGTTCTTTCTGAAAGCCGGTAAGAATCCTGAATCAAAAGAACTTTTTGCCCGTATCTTTAGCCACTTTATGGTGATTGCCTTATTTGTCTGGACAGTGATCACACTCTTTATCTCCGAAATTGTCCGGTTGAATGTGGCTGGAGTATCACTCATCGGACCTGATTTTGTTGAGGCCGAGTCTATTGTCCCTGTCATTCTCATGGCCTATGTTTTTCAGGGGGCTTATCTAAACTTCCTTCCCGGCATTTATTTCGAGGAAAAGACAAAATACATCGCCCTCATTACCGGCCTCAGCGCAACCGTAAATATAGGGGTAAACTTCACCCTCATCCCAATCTATGGTATAGCAGGTGCGGCCTACGCCACGCTGGCGGGTCACGGCACTATGGCTGTCACGACGTACTTCACCTCGAGAAAACTGTTCGCCGTCCCTTACGACTGGTTCCGGCTTTTCAGAACGGTCGCCGCTGTGGCCATCGCTTTGGGAACAGCTTATCTATTCGATTACACTTTTTTCGGCCGGGTCGCGGGAGTCACAGCATTTATTGGTGTTCTTTTTCTGCTGAAGGTAATAACTCCCTCTGAAGTGAGTAAAATTACCTCAGTTTTACAGCCATCCTCAAAAGAGACAGACTGAATGCCCGGCCACAATCCTAAGGTTCTCCTCTTTTCCACACAGAAAGAGTCATTCATTGAAGATGATGTCAGGTTGCTGGAGGAATTCAGCGATGTGAAATGGATCTGTGCCCGCGGTTTCTTCACCGCAGTACGGATTAAGTGGTTCATGCTGTTCAGCAACGTAGGGATTGCATGGTTTGCCTCAGTTTACAGTGCTATCCTGGTTTTCACGGCACGGTTCCTGCGGAAGACATCCATCATTATTGTTGGCGGTGCCGACCTCATCACAGATTCACATCTCGGATACGGTCTTCTTCTTTCACCCTGGAAGCGGCCTTTTATCCGCTATGCTTTGAGAAAGGCAACATATGTTATTCCTACTTCTGATTACTTGAGACGGGCGTCTCTGGAGGTTGGAGACTATGAGGGTGATAATCTGTCAACTGTGCCGCCCGGTCTCGATAGCAACTTTTGGCGACCCGGGGTCCAAAAAGAGAATATGGTCTTGACTGTGGCCAAATGCACCACAAAAGACCGTATCCTGATCAAGGGAGTCGATCTGCTGCTTCAGGTGGCGAAAGAGATTAGCGACATTTCTTTTCAAATCATCGGCGTTGAGGAGAATTTTCTCCTCCGATATGGCTTTTCCATATCGGAGAATGTTATTGTTTTTCCTCCCATGACGCAAGAGGCACTACTCAGTTATTACCAGCGAAGTGCTGTGTACTGCCAGTTGAGCAGGGTAGAATCCTTTGGTATTGCTACGGCTGAAGCCATGCTGTGCGGATGTATCCCTGTAGCCACCGATGTGGGGGGTTTGCCGGAAGTTATGGGTGACAGCGGTTTTCTTCTTTCGCCAGACAAACCTGAGACCTTCGCTTCAACCCTACGTGAGGCTCTCGCAGCATCCGCAAGCATCGGTAGAGACGCGAGAGAGGAAATTATTTCCAAGTTTCCGCTACAGCAGAGAAAAGCCAAACTCAAACGACTCATCACAGGATGAAACAGCTTCCGAAAAATATCATATCACTCACGACAGCCGATATCGCTTCCCGCCTGTTGGGATTTGTGTCACTTGCCTACCTTGCGCAGACGCTTGGCCCATCCAGTATGGGCGTGTTGGCCGTAGGGATGGCAGTTTTTGCATACGGTGCCATTTTCGCTGATGCCGGCCTGCCGATTCTCGGAACGCGAACCGTTGCCGCACAGCAGACAACCCACCGAATGGTTATCAGAGAAATCCGCTCGGCCCGGCTGCTTCTATCAATGGTTTCAATCTTTGTGGGCTGTGTAATCTTTTTCGTCCTCGAAAAACGATCCCATATCCAAACCATCACCTGCATCTACCTCCTGACTTTGCTTCCGTCCGCTCTCCTCTTGGATTGGTTCTTCCAGGGCATTAGCGATATGATCACCCTCTCTAAAGCGCGTGTCCTGGGCATGGCCATCTATCTCGTCGCCGTTCTCTCTTTCGTTAGAGAGGGGGCACATTTAGCGTGGGTCCCCGCAGCGTGGTTTTTGGGTGTTGCGGCTCAAGCCTGGTATCTTTGGACCGCCTATAAGAAGATCAGCTCAGATGTCGTCAGATTTTCTGAACCGTCCGGGATTCTTAAGGTCATACAGCAAGGGATCCCGCTGGGGGTCGCGACACTCATTTCACAGGTTGTAATCCAGTTTCCACTTATATACCTCGGCCTCTTTGACAAGACAGAAAACGCCGGACTCTATAATGTCGCCTTTCGCGTGATTGTGCTCTTGCTGGTGGTGGACAGAGTCTTCTACACGATTTTCTTCCCCGCCATCAGCCGCAGTTTCCGCGAAGACAGGCAGAAGCTGCCACAGAAAGTGGAACGGACCATTAAGCTGATTTCAACCGGAGTTCTCTATATCGCCATTCTCTCGATTCTTGCGGGAGACACACTCTTTCCTCTCTTCTTTGGACAGGCCTTTGAACAATCAAGTATGATTTTCCAGACGCTCATCGTCTATTTCATCCTGACCGTTTTGAATAGCATATTCTCATTCACGTTGATCGGCATTGAGAGAGAGAAAGCCTATACACGCTCACTGATGATAGGCGCTATTGGTTTTTTTGCCTTCATGTCGCTTCCGATTCCACTCCCATCAACTCTGCTGGCGCCGCTGGCTCTCGCCTTATTTCAGGCCCTCAGCATGATCGTAATGAGTAGAGAACTGCAAGATACTTTGGCCATCTCTTCATTTGGTCGCATCTTATTGACGATCGTCATTACGGTAGCCCTCACGGCCGTTCTCTCCGCCTGGGCAAACAACAGCCCCGTCATCGCCACTGTGGGAGCAGTGATCATTTCTCCCTTCATTCTGGCGTGGTCAGCCGGCGTTAATCAGGAAGATATCACTTTTCTCAAGAAAGCCATCCTATGAAGCTCACCCTTGGCATCACCAGCTGCACGCCTGAATGGCAACTCCTGTTGTCGCAGATCGGGGTTCCATCTTCTACGGTTGATCTCTCAGCGGCTTCAGACCTTTCACATCTTCCGTCCATCATCGTCTCTTCCAAACTCACCGCGTCCGAAAAGCTTAACGCGCTGGAATACCTCTCAAGCGGTGGCACTATTCTCACAGAAGCTGACACTGCTCAGATCCTCTTTAGCATCAAAACAAGGTTTCAGCATGTCAGATATATTGAACCACAATTTGACGATATTTTTCAAACGGTGCGCAGCGGTTTCTTCGATGGTAAGCTCAAGCTACCGAAAGATGCGACTCACCTGATGTCAGACTCAGGACAGAGCCTCATCCAGACAGTTCGTCACGGCGACGGAGTAGCATTAATCTTGCCGGGAGGATTTATCAGCGGCGTCTTGGATTCTTCCGTCCGGAGGCGCAGTTTTTCCACTGCCGGCCCCATCTTTCCGTCGGAACGGGTTTCTAGACGATCCAAAGGAGTGATACGAACGGTGGTTGAAAAGTCACTACAGTTCCTTTTCGGGGAGCGGCAACTGCCACTGGTCACGCTGTCTCCTTTTCCAGATGGAGCATCAACTGTTTTTAACTTCCGAATCGACACCGACTTTTCCTCCGAGGATGATGTTAAGCGACTGTACGACTTATGCCGTCAGCACAGTATCACAGCCACGTGGTTTGTGGAGACCGCCAGCGCCGCAAGATGGATCAAACTGTACGCCCAGATGGAAGACCAGGAGATGGGACTGCACTGTTTCAAGCATCGCGTATTCGCTTCCTTCAGCAAGAACCAAAAAAATGTATGGCGGGGACTTGATCTTCTTACCGGCGAACGGATTCACCCTGAAGGATTTGCGGCACCTTTCGGGCTGTGGAGTCAATCGCTATCAAAGGCTGTGGAACACCACGGTTTCACCTATTCTTCAGAGTTTGCATTAGATTACGATAATCTGCCGTTCTATCCATTTCTCGGAGAACGATTTTCCACAGTACTCCAAGTTCCGGTACACCCCATTTCCACCAGTTCACTAAGGAACGCTCATCATAGTCTCGAAGATATTAAGGCCTATTTTGATTTCGTCATTGCAGCTCATACACAATACCGTCTGCCTCTCTTTTTTTATGATCACCCTTCCAATGCTAATCTTGACGCCTTAAATTGGCTTTTTGAACGCATCGGCGACCGCAGCATCCAACAGATGACTCTCGCCGATTATTCTCGATGGTGGATCGAACGCAGTGCCACAAAATGGACACCATTTCTGGAAGATGGGAAAATCCGGACGGAGCGGAGCAGACACCCCGCATCCTTGAACGTCCAAATCCACAGAGGTGTGCATGAGTGGGCAGTAACCGAGATGAAAGATGAAATAGACCTAAGTGATCTCAGCTTCCGGCACGAGGCGGCGGCAGCAACAGAATCTCCCATGAGTGTCCGCTCAGCTTATACATGGAAAATGATGGTCAATGATATGCTCCACAATTACTGGAAATTCCGACTGTGAAAGTAACTCTCGCCAGCTACCACACAGCAGTCCTGCGCCACGGCGGTCCGCGGACCCAGATCATGCAGACGAAGCGATACCTTGAAGATAGGGGCGTCCATGTAGAACTCTTCAATCCATGGGCGGAAAGGGAGACAGCTTTGAAGAGCGATCTTTTCCACTTGTACGCATCTAACTTTGGTACCTACGATCTCGCCCGTTACCTTCATGCACACAACGTGAAGTTTGTATCCAGTCCAATCTTCTACACCCGCCGGTCCGTGAGAACCCTCAGATTCATATCAGCAGTCGAGAGATGGATGCGAAAGATCGGTGGCTTCTGGTCCGATTACGGTTTTACACGCGATATCTGCCACTGGTCGGAAATGGTCTTGCCCAACACAGCCTCGGAGGCATCTCTCATCACTGAGGGACTAAGAATCCCAAACTCCAAGACGGAGGTTGTCCCTAACGGCGTGGAAGAGAGATTTCAGCATGGGCATCCCGACCTTTTTGTTCAGGAATACGGTAGTCGTGACTTTATCCTGAATGTAGGGCATATAGGTGTCGAGCGGAAAAACACACTTTCGCTCATCCGGGCTCTAAAGAGGATCGACCATCCGGCAGTAATCATTGGGAGAGTATACCCCTCAGAAGAGGGGAACCTGTGCCTCAAGGAAGCAGAAACAAACAAGAATCTTACTTTGATTCGGGGGATCGATCACGATTCTGAAATGCTTGCTTCTGCCTATGCAGCGTGCTCTGTATTTGTTCTTCCCGCAAGATATGAAACACCCGGCATCGCCGCCCTGGAGGCCGGACTGGCCGGTGCACAGGTGGTTATCACACCACACGGAGGAACCAACGACTACTTTGAAGACATGGCAACCTATGTGGATCCATACTCAATCTCATCCATTGAGAAAGGTATCAGGAGCGCTCTGAAAGCCGGACGGAACAACCGACTTCAGGAGCACATCAGGCAGAATTTCCTTTGGCAAAACGTAGCCAAAAGGACAGAAGATATCTACTGCAGGGTTCTCGATTCCACGCCAGTTTCCTGATTTGCTGGTCCTCTCTATTTGACGGATGACACAAATGAAAAAGACAACTGTATGGACGTATCCGTAATCGTCTCTGTTCATAATGCTGCAGATATTCTGTGTGTAACACTGCCCGCTCTTCTCGATCAGAATTATTCCGAGGGTACAATTGAACTTATAGTCGTAGATGACTGCTCCTCCGACGCGACGTCAGCCCTGCTCGAAAACAGAGAATGGAACGACCGCTGTAAGATTATTCGCCATGAGCAGAATCGAGGGCGGTGCGCAACCAGAAATTCTGGAATTAAGGCCGCTACTGGAGATTTGATAGTTTTCATCGATTGTGACATTGAGGTTGGACCGACATTCATCACCAAACATGTCCAAAAGCATAAGAACCCGAAAGTCATCGGCCTGCTCTCCAATCTCAGACCCCACACGGATGAACTGAAGGATAAGTATCATCGCTATCTTTTCTTTGGCAATCG
>DCAL01000093.1:38354-43935 GCA_002311975.1 Fidelibacterota bacterium UBA1134
GCAATCGGGGGGCACAACTGGTAGGCGGGCACAAGCCGTTACCGTTCAGATATTTCATCATGACATGCTCCTCGGTGAAGGCAGAAGCTGTCAAGAAAACAGGGCTGCTTAACGAAAATCTTCCTGGGTACGGCATTGATCTTCACTACTCGTACCGTCTGTGGAAGGATTTCCCCGACGGACTCTACTTCAGCCCCGACATCACTGTTCGTATGCACAAACTCAAATCCATCGGCCGGGCTCTCGATGACTTCACCGATTATGGCCGTAGAAACGTTCCTATTATCTTAGAAGAATTCCCCCAGCTGGCGCCCTACATGGGAGTAGATTTTGTGAAAGCGCCGGGCCAGAATGTTTCCGTCAGAAGTGTCATGGGAAACACCTTCATCAACCGGCCGGCGATGGCCCTTGCAAGGGGACTGTACCAGTTGCTGCCTTTTCCCTTAAGTAATAAGTTTGTCCGTTATCTCATGGCAGCATCAATAGTGACCGGTTACCGTTCAAGTTTTAAAGATGATGACTGACGTCCGCATCGGGACGAGCGGATACAGCTTTCAGGATTGGAAAGGGCGGTTCTATCCATCAAATATACCGGATGGCAAGATGCTGCTTCACTACGTCAAACATTTCGCATGTGCCGAAGTGAACTCAACCTACTACCGTATCCCGCATCCCAAGGTTTTTCATCACATGGTACAAAAGGTGCCCGAGAATTTCGAATTCATCATCAAGGTACACTCTGATGTGACACATAAGAGAGAAAAGCCCGAAAGTTCGCTTGACGAACTGGCGCTCGCCATCCAGCCGGCAGTTGATAAAGATATGTTCTGCGGCTATCTGGCCCAATTCCCGTACTCATTCAAGAACAAACAGCTGAACAGACAATACCTGGCTTGCCTGTCGCAGCTTACCGATCAGCGCCCACTCTTTGTAGAATTCCGTCACGTCAGCTGGGCCACTCCACCCCTTTATGACTTCTTAAGAAAACATCATTTACACTATGTCAACGTTGATGAGCCGGCATTAACCAACCTTCTTCCCCCACAAACGATCACTACATCAGAAACAGGTTATGTCCGTTTTCATGGACGGAACATCGCCGCATGGTGGAACAAGAACAAAGGTGACCGGTACGACTATCTTTATTCACAAGAAGAGTTGGCAAGCTGGCAAGAAGATCTCCATGGCATGTTCGACCGCGTCAAGAAATTGTACCTTTTCTTCAATAACTGTTACCACGGGCAGGCAGCGCAAAATGCTCTTGAGATGAAGACGCTATTCGATATTTGATGCGCGTCGCTTCCCTCGATCTCGGTACCAACACTTTGCTCCTCACCATTGTCGATCTGGACCAATCATCACTCAAACTGCTGTACGAAGAAGCTGTCATCGTCCGTTTAGGGCAGGATCTTGAGAACGGGGGCCTCTTGCATTCCGACGCGAAAAAGCGATGCCTGCGAGCACTAGAGAATACTCTAACAATCATCAACAGCTACGATGTAACAGAGATTGTCGCTGTAGGGACAGCAGCACTCAGAAAAGCCAGCGATGGTGACCAATTTGTCAGTGAAATTTCGGAACGATATAACATCGCTTTCGAAATTATTTCCGGCAGAGATGAAGCGAGGCTGACCTTCAAGTCGACTCAAATCGAGTTCTCCGAAGCTGAAAATGAGTTGCTGATGTTTGACATCGGCGGAGGCAGTACGGAGATCGTCACGGGAGATTTGTCGGTTATCTCATCCATGACAAGCCTGCCAATTGGGACGGTGGACTTAACTGAACAGTTTGTATCACATGACCCCATGATCGTATCGGAATTGACAACAATACAGGATCGTATTGCAGATGCCCTGAATGAGATTTCGCTCCATGAAAGAGCATTTGAAGGCGTCGGCGTGGCTGGGACCATCACCACTTTAAAAGCAATCTCTCTAAGAATGAGCGACTATAACCATGCTTTGATCCACAAATCTGTTCTTATGCGGGATGAAATCGACAAACTTGCGCACAGATTAACCAGCATGACCCTGAAGGAACGATTGCGCATGAAAGGATTGCCGGAGAGGCGGGCAGATATAATCCATGTTGGAGCCGTGATTACGCAGGCCATTGTGCAACGATTCGGTCTGTCCGAGATACATGTGAGTGACCGCGGACTTAGATGGGGTGTGCTGTACGACCGGATGGAGACGCTCAGATAAACTGATTCACTTCGCTAATTCCAGTCTTCATCCTTGGAAAGTTTTTGACTGGCTTCGTACAGGAAAGCTTTCTCTTTCTCCGTCAGACTATCGTATCCTGACGCGTTGATTTTATCCAGGATCTGATCAACTTCCAGCCGAAGTTTTTCTCTTCTGTTTTGCTGTCTGTACCGATAACGTCCTCTGATATCATCTTTAGCATTGTTGAGAAGCGCAGTCACGGCGGCGAGTCGAATATTTGATTTCAGGTAAAGAAAGCCAATGACCATTCCGGAAAGATGGGTCAGATGCGCAACATTGGAATAGCCGGGATTGAGTGATGACAGGAAAGCCAAACCGCCCATGAAGATAACAAAATACTTTGCCCGCACAGGCAGAAAGAAATAGACTAGAATCTGACGATTGGGAAACATCAGTCCATAGGCCAGCAGGATACCGTACACTGCCCCACTGGCCCCTACGACGGGAACGGTTGCATTGATATTAAACAGGACAGTTACAATTCCAGATCCTATGCCTGTAAGAAAGTAATACCTGAAAAACTCCTTCTTGCCCCAGGTCGTCTCCAGCTCAGAGCCAAACATCCAGAGGACAAACATGTTGATCAACACATGCCAGAATCCGCCGTGGAAGAAAAGGTAAGTGAACGGCTGCCAGACCATAAACTGCTCCCACGTAGCGCGCGGTACTATGCCAAAAAGCTGAAACACGAGACGCTCCTGGCCTGACATAGTCTGAAGCAGGAAGATGAGAAAATTGATCGCAACGAGCAGTTTGATGGCGTCAGTGAACAGCCGCGACCCGTAGAAGCTGCCTCTGGAGAAATTACTCTGGTACTGGTATCTCATCCTTCAAGAACCTGGAATGTTGTCTCATGAATTGAAGCGAGGCGTCCCACACCTCTTCTTTTTCACAATCGCAAGTAAGCATGTGCGAAGATTTTTCAAACGGGACAAACTGCTTGTCCGTGGAACCGATGGCTTCGTAAACCCTCGGACCATTGATATAAGGAGCTGTTGTATCAGACTTCGAGTGCATAATCACGGCGGGGCATGAAACACTTTGGAGAAGATGCTTGGCGCTTTTTGTCAGCTTCAGTACTTCCGACGCCGCGCTCAGCGGATATACCGTATAACCGAAGAACGGGCGAGGCATATCTTTTGCATAGACTTTAGCTTTGGGTTGATAATCCTTGAACCATTTGGTTGCGTGTGACAGATGAGCTGTCCAGCTCTTGAACTTGAAAATGACCGGGGAATATAGAATCAGACCGGGGAGATCAAATCGGGAGGCCAGATGTATTCCGAGAGATGTCCCCATGCTGAAGCCCGCCACAAAGACATCCTCGAACTCTTGCGCAAGAGCGGCATAGCCTGACACCACTGTATCTGTCCAGTCTTCCCGAGTCTTTGTGTTACAATCCTCAGGAGAGGTTCCGTGGCCCGGCAGTATGTCAGCAGCGGCTGTGATACCGTTAGAAGCGAGAAACTTGCCGCAGTCATCAAGCTCATATGTGCTGCCGGTAAAACCGTGGATCAGATAGCAAGCGGCACGACCACCCCCATCATAGCGGAAACTTTCACCCTTAATCCTGGGGTTGATAAACTCATTCACGCCAACACTTTCTCCATCACTTTCAGAGATTTTACTTCTCCGAGACCTTCCATATGGTATTTCATATATTCACTTAAGAAATGTCCTATTTCCTGTCGATCTCCCTTGCGCAGAACGATTGATACCACGTCTTCAAGAGTACCGTGCTGGGTATCGCGAAGGATCCCTATTGCACGCGCAGAAACGAGTGTCCCCATACCCGCACAACTGTCACACACCAATTCACCGTACTCCAGAGAAAAACGGCCACCTTCAAGTTCCTTGTGGCAGCGTGGACATTTGGAGAGACTCGGATGAAAGCCCATGAGGGAGAGAAGATGGATCTCGAAATACCAGAACAGGAGATTAATGTTACTGTCAATATCATTGATGCTCTTGAGAACATCCACAATGAGCTGAAACAATTCTTCATGCGGTTCCACGCCTGTCACAGCCTTGTCGGTGAGTTCAGCCACGGCAAAACCGTACGACATCTTTCGAACGTCTTTCTTTAGGGCAGACCATGTCTCCACATATTCTGCCCCTGAGAAAATCTGCAACTGTCTCTTTATGTTGTGATAGAACATAAGATCCAGGTAGTTCAACGGTTCCAGGTAACCGCTCTGGAGCGTTTTACTCTTGCGGATGCCTTTCCCAATAACTGATATTTTCCCGAATTCACGGGTATAACAGCGCGCGATTTTACTGGTGTCACCGTACGGGAAACTCTTCAGTACAATCGCTCTAGTCTTCTCCAGCGCCATTCTGACAGCGGTCTTACAATAGCGCCCGCTGGTTCTTGTTAGTAGGCTTTAGCAAAGATAACCTCATGCTGGGCAGGTTTTGCACTGTAGATACATTTCAAACCGTCAGGTTGCTCGTCAAAAGGGATACATCTGATTGTAGCATTTGTTTCATCTTTGATGGCCGCTTCCGTATCAGGATTACCATCCCAACCGCATCGAATGAATCCGCCGGTGGATGATATGATCTCCTTGAAATCGCTGTAATTGTTAACAGTATGTGTATTCGCCTGACGGAAATCCTTCGCCTGCTGATAGAGCGACGCCTGAATTTCATCCAACAGCCGGTTCACCTCTGATACAACATTATCTTTCGGCACCTCCAACTTCTCACCTGTATCCCGGCGCACGAGTACAGCCCGTCCTGCTTGGATGTCTCTTGCTCCCACCTCTAAGCGCACCGGCACACCTTTCATTTCCCATTCGTTGAACTTGAATCCGGGACTGACCTGCAACCGGCCATCAACGTGAATTCTTCTACCCGTTTTCTCCAGTATCCCGACTACATCTTTCAGATAATCTGTGGCCTGCGCCACCTCTTTTTCAGACTTGCCGATGAGTACAACCACCACCTCGTAAGGCGCTACCGCGGGAGGAAGTCTCAATCCTTTATCATCTCCGTGCACCATGACAAGCGCACCGATCAGCCTCGTGCTGACACCCCAGCTTGTAGCATAGACGTGCTCGAGACGATTATCTTCAGTCTGAAATGTTACGTCAAAAGCTTTGGCAAAATTTTGCCCCAAGTTATGAGAAGTGCCCGCCTGAAGTGCCCGCCTGTCCCCCATCATGGCTTCGATACAATAGGTGTGATCAGCGCCGGCAAATGTTTCAACTTCTGTTTTTCGCCCCACGATGACCGGCACCGCCAGCACATCTTCCACCACCTCACGATAAATTTCGAGAATTGTTCTTGCCTCTTCTTCCGCCTCTTCAGGGGTAGCGTGGGCTGTGTGTCCCTCCTGCCAGAGGAATTCCGTG
>DCAL01000066.1:0-927 GCA_002311975.1 Fidelibacterota bacterium UBA1134
CACGTCAATGACGCCTTCCATGGCTTTTGCAGAATCAGTATTTATACTTTTTATATTTGCATGTGCATGAGGACTCCGTAAAATGGCCACATGTGCCATATCGGGCATTGAAAGATTAGCAACATAATTTCCTTTGCCCTGAATGAAGCGGGGATCCTCGACCCTTTTTACACTTTTTCCAATGTAGTTACCCATTATGCCGCTCCTTTCATCGATATTGAAGCCGATTGAATAGCTTTAACGATATTCTGGTACCCAGTACACCTGCAAATATTACCTTCCAGGCCGTGGCGAATTTCTTCCTCTGAAGGATTGGCATTATCCTTCAGGATTCCTACGCCAGCCATGATCATCCCAGGTGTGCAAAAGCCGCACTGGAGACCGTGTTCATCCCAGAAAGCCTGTTGCAGCGGGTGAAGATTACCATTGGTTGCCAGCCCCTCGATTGTTGTAATTTCAGATCCGTCTGCTTGAACCGCAAATGTTGTACAGGATTTCACTGATTCACCATCCATCATGATGGTGCAGGCGCCGCACTGACTTGTGTCACAACCTATGTTGGTTCCAGTTAGTCCAAGGCGGTCCCGCAAAAAGTCAACAAGTAGCATACGGGCTTCAACTTCACCGCTGCACTCCTTGCCATTAACTGTCATTGATACAGCATGCGCCATACCATCCTCCTTTCGTGATCTCGTTGTATCACTCTCAGTTCCGGCCGAAGCTGCAGTAGGCGGGCGGGCCTGCACAGCGTAGCCTGTGGTTAGAAAATCAGAAATTCTCTGCCAAAGACTCATGCGTACTCTATCTTCGACAGCTTTTCTTCAAAGTTTGCAAATCCCTGATCCATCAGTTTTTTCCCGGTTGCTTCAATTAATCTTTGTCCCACACGGGCAATAATACCGGCTACATTACCTTCTGCTGTAAAAT
>DCAL01000066.1:1002-7804 GCA_002311975.1 Fidelibacterota bacterium UBA1134
CATGTGACCCTTTACGCCATTGCCCGAGATCGAGAAGTTGTAGCTTTCCGGCGGCATCTTGTCGGTAATCGCCAGTTCAGAGCTGTAGGAACCGCTTATGAGGCCGATCTTGATCTGTATATCAGCGGTGTATCTATCTTCGGCGAGAGGGGTGAGGGATTTACATCCGGGGAGAATTTCGGCGAGAAGTTCGGGATCCAGTATTGATTGCCAGACAACGGATCTGGGGTGTGCGATGCTATAAGTCTTTTCTAACTTCAATATCTGTAACTAACCCCCGTGAAACTTGAGCCGAATGAAACATCGAAGGATAATCATTTTTCCCGTCAAAGTCAATCTTTTTTGTGCCGCCCGGAGAAAGAGATCAGGAATTAATTTTCAACAAATGGAGGTCAAGAATATCATTTAAATTAGGATGATATCTGCCGCAAAGCCATGTCCGACTTCTGGAAGGGGCATTTGTATGACTGGGCAGTCATTTTCGCCAAGAATCTTTCCCGGAAAGAGGAGGGGAACTTTTATAGAGGAGCGGGACAGTTCCTGTCCTGTTTTCTCGCCAGAGAAGAAACCCTCATCCAGCGGGAAATAGAAACGGCTCCAACCGGCCCGCGTCCTCAAGCAGTGACGGCGTGATTCACCGAAAGGGCCGGTTTCTCTCCGCGTTGCAAGTCCTGCAGGAAATCTGACAGACTATAAATTCTACGGCTGTACATAAAACCTTCGGACGAAGGGGCGTGCTGGAATCCCCGGTAGACTCGGGGTCATTCATTTCCAGATGCTTCTTTTATAAATTTATGTATAGATTATCACTGGTCATTTCAAATTTGAATTGGGGGAATGACGTCTTGCAGAAAAAAATACGACCATGAAAAAGGGGCAGCGATGGAGTCAATTACTGCAAAAAAAGTTCTATTTCTGATTTCAATGACCGGTTTCTTAGGTGCACAATCCGCTGGCGCCTATGTGCCCAAACAGGTGCCTAATGTAGTAACAGCAGATATACAGGCCGGGATAGAGAAGTATATCGAAGATAAGGCTGCCCGGGGCGGCGGTTATTTCAAGTTTTCGTCAGATGGTAAAGACTTTTCTTTCAAATTAGTTCGTGTTCATACCGAATACCTGGCGAATCTTTCTACTCGGCGGCACTTTGCCTGCGTGGACCTCGTGGATACCTCCGGCGATGTTTATGACGTGGATTTCTTTCTTTCCGGTGACCCCGGAGATATGACCGTTACAGAGAAGACGCTTCACAAACTGAACGGCATTCCATCCTACACGTGGGAACAGAACCGGCGTGGTACGTGGCAGCGTGTACCCATGGGAGAGGCCACCCCGGAGCTATTGGGTGTTATTGAAGGGGAGGACGAGTTCGACTTTTTGTACAGGGTTAAACTTCCAGAGATCAAAGACACTGCCCGCATGTGGCTTCCTTTTCCGGAAACCGATGAATTCCAGACCGTTGAGATTAAGGAAATAAATGCCCCCGAATACAGAGTAGTGAAGGAGCCTAAATATGGCAATAAGAGCTTTCTTTTTGAGCTTGGGCCTGACTACAGCGGAAGGGTCATCGATATCCTCTTTCACGTAAAGCGAAAGGAAAAGGCTGCGTATGCTCATGAAATCATTGATCGGCAGATGTACCTTGCGGCGCAACTTCTGACGCCGATAGACGGCAATTTTAGGCAAATAGCCGGCGAAGTCGTGGCGGGGAAGAAAAGTGATCTTGTGCGCGCCCGAGCCCTTTATGATCACGTCATGGACCGCATGCGCTACATGAAGTATGGTTCTGGTTGGGGAAAAGGAGACGCCGTTTACGCCTGCGATGTGGGTACCGGGAACTGTACTGATTTTCATGCTTACTTTATCTCTCTGGCCAGAGCCGTAGGTATCCCTGCGCGCTTTGCCATCGGCGCAACTATTCCTTCCTCAAGGAACGATGGCGGAGTGGACGGTTACCACTGCTGGGCGGAGTTCTACTCAGATGGCAAATGGTGGCCTGTAGACATTTCCGAAGCCGATAAATATTCGAGTCTTTCGACCTATTATTTCGGCCATCATCCTGCGAATCGTTTGGAATTCAGTCGTGGCAGGGATCTTGAGTTTAATCCGGGGCCGGTTTCAGGACCGATTAATTTTCTTGCCTATCCGGTGTTGGAGATTGGAGGGAAGCCAGCAAAAACGAAAACTGAGTTTTCCTTCAGGCGTAACATTTCGCGCAAGTGACGACCCAAATCCCAATGGGACCCGGTTGAGGATAAAGAAGCACCGCAGGCTGTCCGGATCACTGTCCCCATAACCTTCCAACCACAGTAATGCTTCGTAATAAACGGCACACAACCTTGGAAAGAAAGGATCTGCCGGAATCCCCGCTAGACTCGGTATTATTCCTTTCCAGACGCTTTTTTCATAAATTACTGTATGGATGACGTCTGGTCATTTTGAGTTTCTACTAAGGAGATAACGTTTTGAAGATAATAGTCTTTTTAGCGATACTGACCCTGAGCTTCCATCTGACTTCCTGCTCTCCGCAGACGCCGCTGGCTCAGCCGGAAGAGGCAGCTGTGAAGGAAGTTCAGATACTGTCCATGGATCCCAAGATCAGATCAGGTGTACTTGAAAACGGATTGAAGTACTTCGTCCGTGTCAATCACAAACCCGAGAACCGGGCCGAACTGAGGCTGGTGGTGAACGCCGGTTCTGTGCTGGAAGATGATGATCAGCAAGGAATTGCCCATCTGGTGGAGCACATGGGATTCAACGGGACCGAACACTTCGCGAAGCAGGAATTGGTGGACTATGTGGAATCCATCGGCATGGGTTTCGGTCCGCACCTGAACGCCTACACCAGTTTCGATGAGACGGTCTATATCCTTCGAGTACCCACTGATAGCGCGGAGACGGTCATAAAGGCGTTTCAAATTCTGGGAGATTGGGCGCAGCGGATGACTTTCGATCCCAATGAGATTGATAAGGAGCGCGGCGTTGTCATTGAGGAATGGCGGCGGGGGCTTGGCGCCCAGGCGAGGATGAGAGACAAGCAATTTCCTATCCTCTTTCACAATTCCAAGTATGCTGTCCGCCTGCCTATCGGTCAGAAGGCGGTTCTCGACACAGCCAGTCATGAGACCATTGTTCAGTTCTACCGCGACTGGTACCGCCCTGATCTTATGGCTGTCATAGCGGTGGGAGATTTCGAGGATGATGAGATTGAACGCCTCATCAGGGAGCAGTTTTCCGGTCTCAAGAATCCTGAAGAACCGAGGCAGAGGACGTTTTATCCCGTGCCGGATCACGAAGAAACTCTTGTTGCTCTGGCGTCAGACCGTGAGGCCACCGGCTCGCGCGTGGCTGTCTATTACAAACAGGATGTTCAGTCCGAAGAGACTGCTTCGGCCTATAGAAATCGTATGCTGGCGGGGCTCTATAATAGGTTGCTCAACAGCAGGCTGGATGAACTGAGGCTAAGCGCCGATCCCCCATTTTTGGGCGGTTTTTCCTATCAGGGGCGATTCATCAGAACGAAGGAAGCTTACGTTTTGCTGGCGGTGGTCAAGGACAACGGTATCGAACGGGGACTCGAAACCCTTCTGGTGGAGGCCGAAAGGGTGGCACGCCACGGCTTCACCCCGTCGGAGCTGGAGCGGGAGAAGAAAAATGTTATCCGCTCCATGGAACGGGCTTACCAAGAAAGGGATAAGACGCAGTCACGCGTGTTCGCCAGCGAATACATCAGGCACTTTCTTGAAGGAGAGCCTATTCCCGGTATTGAGTATGAATTGGAACTGTATCGAAGATTCCTTCCCGGGATTACCCTGGAAGAGGTCAACCGTCTGGCCCGCCATTGGCTGGTGAACGAAAACAGAGTAATAATGGTAAATCTTCCCGAAAAGGAGGGGGTTGTCACTCCCGCAGATGATGAGCTTCTTGCCATGTTTGATGTGGTGGAAGCGGCCGACATCGTGCCCTACAAGGATGAAATTTCCGACGCGCCTCTCCTCGCTGAATTGCCGCAAGCGGGGCATATGGTGAACGAACAGTCGATTCCCAAGCTTGATGTGACGCAGTGGGAATTGAGCAACGGCGTGCGGGTTTTCCTGAAAACGACAGACTTCAAGAATGATGAAATCCTGTTGCGGGCGACAAGTCCCGGCGGCTACTCACTGGCTGATGATCAAAACTATATTGCGGCTTCGACGGCTGCGGCGGTGGTAGCTCGGGGCGGTGTCGGTCCCTTTGACCGCATTGCGCTGGAAAAATATCTGGCCGGCAAGATGGTGAACGTATCTCCGTCCATATCATCACTGACGGAAGGTTTCTCCGCCTCAGCATCGCCGCAAGATATAAAGACCATGTTTCAGCTGATCTATGCCTACTTCACTTCGCCCAGAAAAGACAGTACGGCTTACCTTTCATACAAGGAACAGATGCGGGGGTGGTTGGAAAACCGCAGCTCCACGCCGGAAGCTGCATTCCGTGATACGATTCAGGTGACCCTGTCGCAGCACCATTTCCGTACGCGGCCGTGGACGCTCGAGATGCTAGACGAGATGGATCTGCAGACGTCGTACTCTTTCTTTCGGGAGCGGTTCGCTGACGCTAGCGATTTCACCTTCTTCATTATTGGGAACTTTGATGTAGAGGAGATCCAGCCGCTGGTTCTGCAGTACCTCGGCGGACTGCCTGCCACGAACAGAATTGAAATGTGGCGAGATGTGGGAATTGAAACACCGCTAGGCAAGATCGAAAAGACAGTCCGTCGCGGCATGGAACCGAAAAGCTCTACCCGGATGGTGTTCTCCGGACCGTTTGAATGGACGCCTCAGAACAGGTATGATCTGAATGCCATGGTGCAGGTGCTGCGGATCAAACTGAGAGAGAAGATTCGGGAAGACGAGAGCGGGACTTACAGCATAGGCGTGAGCGCATCGCCGGCGCACTATCCGGATGAAGAGTACAGTATCACAATTCGGTTCGGCAGCGATCCAGAGCGGGCGCAGGAATTGACCAAGACTATCTTGGTACAGATCGATTCGCTGGTGAACTACGGCACGACCGAAAAGTATTTGACGAAGGTGAAAGAACGTCAGCGGAGGCAGAGGGAGACAGGGATGAAGGAGAACGGTTTCTGGATTCGGAATATCTCTTTCTACGATTATCATGAAGAAGCGCTCACTTCGATTATTGAGTACGATGGATTAATCGATAGTCTGACTCTCGACGCCATACAGGCGGCAGCCAGGAAGTATTTGACCACCGAAAACTATGTGAAGATTGTCCTCTACCCTGAATCGATGCCGTGACTCCGGGGGTCACTAATCGCTGTGATCCGAGGCAGAATTCATTTGCTTGACTTCTGCCTTATTTTTTTTCAAATTTGGGTGGGCTGGGGACTCCCAGACTTAGAGTAGGGTAAACTATTGAGATTCCGAGTGATTGTACGCAAAACCGTATATCTCGCTGCTGCCGCTCTCTTTCTGTTAGCCGGTTGCGAAGACCAAGTGAATTCGGTCGTGAGCAGATCGGACAAAAACGAGTTCTTTGAATTGACGCTGGAGACATCGAGCGATATTGTGAACACAAGAAGTTCTCTGGATATAATGGCGAAGGTGAAACGACTGAAGGCGGGATTGGCGGACGTTTCCAATAAAGTGCTCGGCGTCTGGGATCTTATTTACGATGAACCCGATACCCTCGATCCTACACAACTTGAAATCAGCTACACTTTCAAAAACGACAGCACCGTCACTCGTGTAGAGACCTACAAATTCGCTGACATCTTTTCCAAGATTGTCGGCAAGTGGAATATCAACTCAATCGGCAGCGATTCACTCAATTCAGAACTTCTTCAGATCGAATATGAATTCGACGACGATACTACCGTGACAATCGAGGAGACACACAAGTTTGATGTATCTAAGCTGGGATCGCGTGTTCTGGGAGTTTGGAAAGTTACATCTTCTGTCGATGGGTCGGATATTCTCGATCTGACGAATCTTACGCTGGAGTACACCTTTGAAAATGACAGCACCGTCTCATTTCAGCGAATTGAATCGAGTTCCGCAGGCATCGATGTAGGTTTTGCGTCCGCGCCTGTATTCGTGGATATTGATAAGGACGCAGATCAGGATGTTTTTGTCGGTAGTCTGGATGGTACCATAAAGTATTATGAGAATACCGGCTCGAGCATGAATCCCGTATTCACCGGGAAGACGAGCAGCAACAATCCTCTCAACGGCGTGGTTGTGAGCGGGGCCGCCGCCCCCTCTTTTGTGGACATTGATGGTGATGGTGACATGGATCTGTTCATCGGTGAGGATGACGGCACTGTAAGCTACTACGCCAACGGCGGTTCCAGCACGAGCCCCTCTTTTTCTGAACAGACTGGAAATAGCAATCCGTTTGACGGAGTGGATGTCGGCTACAGCTCAGCGCCCACATTTGCCGATATTGACGGCGACGGTGATATGGACGCCTTCATGGGCGAGTATGACGGTACCCTCAGCTATTATAAAAACACCGGCTCCAGTACCAGTGCCACATTAACAGTGCAGTCGGATGCCGACACACTCTTCAAGAGCGATGTGGGAACGAACTCAACTCCCGTTCTCGTCGACATTGACAGGGACGGTGACTTGGACGTATTCATCGGCGCTGGGGACGGCACGATTTACTATTATACGAATACAGGTTCGAGCACGGCGCACTCATTCTCTCCTCAGAGCGGGAGTGACAATCCGTTAGCTGCTATAGATGTGGGCGAGAGCGCTACACCGGCCTTCGTGGACATTGATGGTGATGGTGA
>DCAL01000041.1 GCA_002311975.1 Fidelibacterota bacterium UBA1134
ATGCTCATGTAATCAAAGTTTAACCCTTCGACTATTAATCGTCACATCAAATAATTCCAAATAATTTGTTAAAAACTCAATTTAGACTGCAAGGATCTTATTTATAATAAGAAAATAACGAAATAAAATGAGTATCAAATCGGCTCATTTCCGTTGTGATATAAATTATGTTTGGGTATAGGAGGGAGTTAGATGGGCCTCATAACCCAATGGGTGGAGATTCTAATAGCGCCAGCTTTTGAGATCAGCTCCGGGCGGCGCCGTCTTCTCCATCCGTTCTACTGCCTTGGGAATAAACATCTGATTATACCGCAGCCGGGACAGGGCGTTGGGGCGGGTGTGGTCGCCGTTCCAGCAGTGCTCGGCACGATCGCCGTAATCCACTTCACCATTGTAATAGGGGTCTGTGGTGCCCTTCAGAAATTCTTCCATCAGGTAAACAGCGTTATTCAGATAATAGTTATCCATATCTCCGCAATAGACGTGGATTTTCCCCTCCAGCTTGCGCCCGATCTCCGCCCAGTCCCGCTCCAGGATATAACGGAGATCATAATTTTCCTGCCAGTAGTCGGCTACTTCCTCATCGATCTCTCCTGACCGCTTGTCCCAGATAGGCTTGGGATAGCCGTCCGGCCCCATGGGACTGTACACCGCTTGCCAGATATCCCACTGATCGCCTGAGCGGCTATGGCTGCCGATGGCCAGTTCCATGTGGTTCATCTGCTCTACAGTAGCATTTACTTCACCCAGATAATTCCTGTGGGCCGGCGTCGCTACCTGCTTGAAGGAGCCGCCCCTGTAATAAGCGTTCTCATCTTCATAGATGTTCATCAGGCAGTAGGCCCGGAAATCGATAGGATCGGGACACGCTGCAAAACAGCCATTATACTCATCGGGATAAAACACCTGCACCGCCAGCGCTTCCCAGCCGCCGGTGGAACCGCCATAAAGGAACCTCGCCCACCCTTCGCCGATGCCGCGAAACTTCTCTTCGATGTAAGGAATCAGCTCGTAGGTGATGGCGTCACCGTAAGGGCCTAGGTTGGCGGAATTGACAGCATAAGAATCGTCATAGTACGGGTTCTGATGCTGAATCTCAATCACCAGTACCCGCGGAAAATCGGGGCTCGTCCAGTCCTTGTAGAGTTGATATTCATACTCCTGAACAGTACGGTTGTACCCTTCCCAGTCAAAGCGGGCGCTGTACTCAGGCTCCAGATCGGGATCGGGCGGTTCTGTCCTGAATCCGCCGAAATCGTGCGGGTAGTGACCGTGGAAAATCATGAGCGGATAGCGCGCTTCGGGATGTTCATCAAAACCTTCCGGCAACAGAACATGCGCACCAAGATACATGGGGCGGCCCCAGAATTCCGTCAACAATTTGCTCTGAATCCTGATATGCTTGATATACTTAGTATTCTCCGGCGGGTCGATGGGCGGGATCACCTGATCGAGCGTGATCTTGACCGTTCTTTCCTTACTTGGGTCCAAAAACATTTTCCGAGGCTCGGAATAGAGGTTCCCCGGCGATCGGTTCCACCGCTGCCCTTCTTCCTGATCCATAGGCAACTTAACGGTGTGACCTGTCTTCAGGTGGAACGTTTCATACTTGTGCAGCAGTCCCTGTACCCAATATTCACCGACAGGAATATCATTCAGAGACTGGATAGGATAGCCAAATACACTACCGTCAAGCACAACCCCTTTCTTCGGCTGGGGGCCCACGGCGTCCACACCGTAAACGAGGCCGGTATTGGCATGATAGGTAATCTGAAATCTCGGCTCTTTTGCATCATCTTTCGCCAGAAGGAGCAAGACGCGCCCCTCTACCTGTTTGCCGCCAGCTTGCCGCGGATAGTCGATTACAAACCGGAGCTTGCCGGCTGAGACTATTCCGGCGGTGAGTGCAAGAGTTAGAAAAATTGATGCTATTCTATACATGTTTTCTCCTCTTTAGCCTGATTAATTCATGAGCTCATGAATTAATCACCCTCAGGACCGACGCCGACTCATCGGTGGCGGGGTTAACCCCACCGTAGGCGGCCTTCGGTAAATAATTCGTCAGAAACTTTTCTCCATCTTGCATTATTTTGCGACTTACACTCCTAACAGATTTGCTGATGAATTATTCAGGTTAGAATCTCACGCCTCGGCGGCGCCGCGCAGAAACTCTCGTGCATGCTCTAATGAAAGGTCAGTAATCTCTTTTCCGGCGATCATGCGGGCGATTTCCGCCACCCGCTCTTCCTGAGAAAGCTTCACCACTTCCGTCACCGTTCTGCCGCCCCGCTCAGCCTTGCGCACCTGAAAGTGCGTGTCCGCAAAAGATGCTATCTGCTGCAGGTGAGTGATGCAAACGACTTGATGGTTCTGCGCCAGAACTTTGAGCTTCTTCCCCACAAGAGTCGCGATGTCGCCGCCGATACCTATATCAATCTCATCGAATACCAGAAGCGGAATGCGATCTACCTTCGCCAGCACCGTTTTCAAGGCGAGCATGATCCGGGACATCTCTCCGCCCGATGCAATCTTTGCCAGCGGCTTCAAAGGTTCCCCGGGATTGGGCGAGATGAGAAACTCCACCTCCTCCAGCCCGTCTTCTCCCGCGAGGCAGGGATCATCGTCTTCCGTTACCGCTACTCCGGTATTATTTGAAATGGGCGTAAATGACGTATCAAATTTTGTCCCTCTCATGCCGAGTTCATTCAGCTCCAGCGCAATTTTCCCCTTCAGTGCTTCTGCTCCTTTTCTTCTCTGTTCCGACATCTCCCGGCCAAGCTTGTAAACTTCCTGCTTCAGCTTTCTGATTTCATCTTGCAACTCCGCAATCCGCTCCTCCCTGTTTTCCAGACTGTCTAACTCAGCAGCAATCTTTTCCCTGTAAGTCATGATTCCATCATAGCCTTTGCCATACTTTTTGGAAAAATCGCGGTATAGTTGCAGTCTCTCCTCCACCCAGGTAAGCCGCTCAGGATTAGCTTCGATGGTGTCTCCGTACCGTGACAGCTCAAATGCAACATCCTCCAAAGAATAGACCGACTCCTTCCATTGAACTACTTTGTCCCTCAGCCGGCTGTCCAGTTCAGCAAGCGACTCGAACAGTTTCAGCATGCCGCGCAGGCGATTAAGGGCCGAATCGTCATCCTCCGCAAGAGAGTAACTCAGCTCCCGGGCGGTGTCTCTCAATTTCTGTGCATTACACAGAACAGTTACCTCTTCCCCAAGAGACGCCTCTTCGTCTGGTTCAAGTCTGGCAGCATTGATTTCCTGAAGCTGAAAGCGGTATAATTCCCTGCGCTCCGCGCTGAGTTGATCGGCCTTCACTACAGAGTGGAGCTCTTTCGCCCGCTCTTTCAGCGTGGAGAAACTTCCCCCATAGCGGACAGCCAAACCGCCATCAACGGCAAACTGATGGAGAAGCTGCCGGTGATTGTCCGTCCTCAGGAGAGACTGATGGTGGTGCTGTCCAAGGAGATCTGCCAGGGCATCGCCGATCTCCTTGAGGGTTGCGAGGGTCACCTGATGATCGTTCACAAAGGCATAGCTCCGCCCGCCGCGCACTACCTGCCGCCGGAGAAGAATGGGGTCGTCTTGCGCAACAAAAGGGGTCAAAACTTCCGGCACGGTTGCCACCAATTCAAATGTCGCCTCCACAAAAGCTTCGTCTTCGCCGCTGCGGATCATCTCCATAGAGGCCTTCTCACCCAGAATGAGATTAAGCGAACCGATAAGGATTGATTTTCCAGCTCCGGTCTGACCGGTAAGAATGCTCAGCCCAGCGTGGAACGTAACATCCAGATCTTCGATAAGGGCGTAGTTTCTAATGCGGAGGCGGGTGAGCATGGGAGGGTAAATTTAATACAAAACTAGCAAAGAGTTCGCCCCATTAAGACGCGAGAAGTGCAAAGTACTTCTGATCTGCGTGAAAAACTACCGCGGCAGGCGCTCCGGCATATCCGCCACCACATAAGCCATAACAGCCATGGCAGCGACACAGAGGTTCATTTCATGGGGATCGAGTTTGTCCATGGTATCTGCGTTGGTGTGATGGTACCAGAAATAGTTAGAACCGTCCACATTCAGGCCCATCCCCGGAACACCCTCCTTCATGATGGGACCGATGTCGGCGCCACCGCCCTTTTCCTTGATTTCACCGGCGCCGATGGGTTGCAGAAGTTGAGCAATTTCGCGTATGATTGACAGCGCCTCAGGCGATCCCGAAAACCCAAAACCTTCAGGCTTGAACACGCCGGCATCGGACTCCATGGCAAGAATGTGATTGTCTAATTCTTCCCTGTGTGCGTCGCGATAGCCGTTGCCGCCCCGGAGGCCGTTCTCTTCGTTTGTCCACAGCACTACCCGCACAGTCCGGCGCGGTCGCAGACCGATATCTTGCATCAGCTTCACCGCCTGCCACGCCGCAACGCAACCGCCACCGTCATCCATAGCTCCCTGACCTACGTCCCACGAATCGATGTGACCTCCAAGGACAACGATCTCCTCGGGATTCTCCCGTCCCACCAGCTCCGCCACCACATTGCGGGAGGAAACATCGTCCTCGAAGTGGGCCTCCATGTAAAGGCTCGCCACGATACGTTCGCCGCGCTCGGCCATACGCCCCAACATCATGGCATCTTCCATGGTAATGGCGGCGTGAGGGATTTTTGGAATATCCTCCTCGTAGCCCATTCCGCCGGTGTGAGGCGTGTTCATAGAGAATGGTCCCACAGAACGAATCAGGCTCGCCACTGCTCCGGCCTTCGCCGCGGCACTGGCGCCGGCATAGCGGTAACGGACAGTCTCACCATAGTTGGTAAACGGCACGTTGAACAGAACGATCTTGCCCTCTGCTTCGTCCGCTCTCTTTTTCAATTCCTCGAAACTTCCCACCACTAAAACCTCAGCCGTGATACCCTCCGCGGGCGTCGCCACACTGCCGCCGAGGCCGAGCATGGCTAAATCCTTTTTCCATGGCGACTCCAGCCGAGCCCACTCATTCCCGCGCACCCATCGGGGAATCATCACCTCCTCGCCGCGGACATTCTCAAAGCCGTCTTGCTTCATCTCTTCAAGAATCCAGTCGATAGCGTCTTCCAGGTTCTTTGTTCCGCTGAAGCGGGGACCGAAACTGTCCGTCAATTCAGCCAGTCGATTGTAGGCAAAACTGTCAGCAAGGGCGGCGGAGATAAGTTGCGCTACTGTCGCTTGATACACTGATGAAACAGGCGTCTCGCCACTGTCGTCCAGGCGCAACCCGGGGGAAGCAACACATCCCAAGAGGGATATCGCAAAAAGGACGACTGTCAACTTTGGAATAACGTTATACAGACATTTGACCATAATCGTTGCGCGGAATATCCAATTACCGATCTGGAATTAGTTGGAATATTGAGGGGAGATTCTTAAACAGGCAAGAGGAATTTATTCTCCAAACGAACACTCGCCTTTTTATCAGCCCCCCTTCCACCCATCACGGAAGGAGTCAAGAGGTGATACCATCGATCAATAATGCATCTCCTCAGATGCAGAGGTTTGAAGAATTGCCGGCCTGTTCTATACGTCGTAATATAGATAAAACTCGTAGGGATGAGGGCGCTGGGCCAGTGGAGCAAGTTCCTCCTTCCGCTTCCATTCGATCCACGTTTCGATAAGATCATCCGTAAAGACATTACCTTCTGTCAGAAAGGTATGATCGTTCTCCAGCGCATCGAGAGCCTCTTCCAGCGAGCCGGGCGTGTGGCTGTACCCTTCCAGTTCATCGAGCTTCATTTCGTAGATATCGCGATCCAGCGGCTTGCCCGGATCGATCTCATTCTGAATACCATCAATGACCGCCATAAGCATCGCTGTCCAAGTAAGATATCCATTGCACGTGGGATCGGGGCAGCGGAACTCAAACCGCTTGGCCTTGGGATTATCCGAATACATGGGAATCCTGACAGCTGCCGAACGGTTGCGGGCTGACAGGCAGAGATTCACGGGCGCCTCAAACCCCGGCACTAGCCGGCGGTACGAGTTCGTCGTGGGCGCCGCAAAAGCTAAAATCGATGGCGCATGCTTAAGAATACCCCCCACGGCATGAATTGCCATATCACTCAAGCCGGCATATCCGTCTCCGGCAAAGAGCGGCGTGCCGTCCTTCCACAGGGAAAAGTGACTGTGCATACCGCTGCCGTTATCATCAAAAATAGGTTTCGGCATGAAGGTAACTGTTTTACCATGCTGCTTAGCCACGTTGCGGACGATGTACTTAAACCACATGAACTGGTCAGCCATCATCAAAAGAGGCTGATACTGCATATCAATTTCGGCCTGCCCCGCCGTCCCCACTTCGTGATGATGTGCTTCCACAATGATACCGACTTTTTGCATCTCCTTTACCATCGCTCCCCGAAGATCGTGATACGTATCGGTTGGACTTACAGGAAAGTATCCTCCCTTGAAACGCGGTTTATATCCGAGATTTGGTTCTTCAAAACGGGCTGAATTCCAAGCTCCCTCAACGGAGTCGATTTTATACATTCCCGTATGCTGGTTCTGCTCAAACCGGACTTCATCAAAAATAAAGAACTCCGGCTCGGGTCCGATGTAGCAGGTATCAGCGATACCCGTTGACTTCAGATACTTCTCACCTTTCCGGGCTACATGGCGGGGGTCTCTTGTGTAATCTTCTTTGGTAATGGGATCCACAATGTTCGCGATTACGCTTACTGTCGGTTCGGCGAAAAAGACATCCAAGAATGCCGTATCGGGATCCGGAACCGCCAGCATATCTGACATGTGAATACCCTGCCAGCCGCGAATGGACGAGCCGTCAAAACCGAGCCCATCCTTGAAAGTGTCTTCGTCCAGCGTCTCCACCGGGAAAGAACAATGCTGCCATGTACCTAACAGGTCCACAAATTTCAGGTCGACTATCTCTGCGTTGTTAGCGCTACAAAATTCGAAAAACTCCTTCGGTGTCATGCCTGTTTTCTCCTTTTCTGTAGTTTTGAGACTGTCTATTCTGATGCTACTAAGTCTGCGGAATCCGATAGATCTTTCTGACAGGAACACCAGAAACATGCATCTAATGCGCAAATCAAAACAGTTAGGTTTAAGGTGGTGAGTTTAAGGAAGCACCTGATTATATAAAACATATTTCAGGAATATATCAGATCATCTTAATATAATTAATAGAATACATGAATGCGGCTGATCAGCCAATTGCTGCTGAACCCGTTTCACCTGTTCGTATGCGGACACTCTCTTCAATGGGCAGAATAAAGATTTTCCCCCGTCCCTTATCACCTTCTCCTCCTGCAACAATTGTAATTGCCTCCACTGCCGGCTCTACAAATTCATCGTTGACTGCAATTTCAAGCCTGACTTTCTTAAGCAGTGTAATTTCATGAGCAATTCCCCTGTAAACTTCCTGCACAGGAATTTCCTTACCCTGCCCAAGGACATTAGATACAGTAAATTTATATATCTTCTTTTTCAACAGTTCTTCTTTCACTGCCGGTAGCTCTTCTGGTTGTATGATGGCGACAATCAATTTCATTTTTAAGTCTCCTGTTAGATTTTATTCTACTGTGAAAATCTGAAAGCCAGCATAGGATTCCATATCATGTTCGCTAATATCTAAGCCGAGTATTTCTTCTTCCTCCGATACCCGTAATCCCATGGCAAATTTCACAACCTGAAAAATAATGTTTGCACTGACAAAACAGAATAGAGCGTAAGCCACAACACCCATGGCTTGGGTACCTAACTGGTAATCAGGACTGAAAATTCCCACAGCCAGTGTACCCCAGATACCACAGACCAAGTGAACTGAAATAGCACCTACAGGATCATCGATCTTCATTTTATCCAGTTGCATAACAGCAAGCACAACGATGATCCCGGCTATCAAGCCAACGATAACCGCATACATGGGGCTGATGCAGTCCGCCCCGGCTGTAATCCCTACTAAACCCGCCAGTGAACCGTTAAGTATCATGGATAGATCAGGCTTTTTTGAAATAATCCAAGATGTCACCATAGCGCCAATCACACCCGCGGCAGCAGATAACGTAGTGGTAACAAATACGAAAGAGACGGCACCGGGGTCTGCCGAAAGCACCGATCCGCCATTAAACCCATACCAGCCAAACCACAACAAGAATACGCCGATAGTTGCAAGAGGCATATTATGGCCCATAATAGGTCTAATCTTGCCATCCCTGAAATATTTTCCAAGACGCGGTCCCAGTGTATAAGCGCCCACCAGCGCCGCCCATCCACCGACACTATGGACCAGTGTTGAACCTGCAAAATCGTGAAAGTTCCTGGCATCCAGCCATCCAGAACCCCATGTCCAGGATCCTGCAATCGGGTAGATAATGGCAACATAAAATGTTGCAAACACTAAAAAGCTGCCAAGTTTGATCCTTTCGGCAACTGCACCAGACACAATCGTCACTGCTGTAGCAGCAAACATCGCCTGAAAAATGAAATCTGTAAAATAGGTATAGGCGCCATCGGCGTATTGCAGTAGCCCGGCGGCACCTTCGGGTGCAACTATCCCAAATCCAGAAAAACCGAAATAACCGTTAAAATCTCCCGGATACATAAGGTTAAATCCGCAAACAGCATAAGTCAATATCCCGATAGCAACAATACTTACATTCTTAAATAGAATGTTGACCGTATTCTTTGCCCGCGTAAGACCGGACTCCAGCGTGGCAAAGCCCAGATGCATGATAAAGACCAGAAAGGATGCTACCAGCATCCAAGTGTTGTTTATCGTAAATATGGCATCCGCAGCAGTGGGCGCACCACTTGCCCAGAGGTGAGAACCAGACAGGATTAACAGTAGCAACAACAGCTTTCTATTTTTCATGATCATTCCTTTCTATTTTTCAGAAACTGAATCCAAGTATCAGGTAGGTCCGTTCAGCAGTTGGATTAAGGATGTATGAAACGCTCAGGGGAAGGGAGAGTTGAGCGGTGAGGGGAACTTCCTTCGTTGCTGTAACTCCAAGTGCTAACAGCCCGGCGCCGGTCGTGCCATACAGAGCGCTCTTGCCCGCCGTCCCCCCTACGAGCAGGTCGAGTGACACGTCGCTCACCGAAAGAGGATATGCCGCCTCAAAGTAAACTGACATGTCGGGATCGTTGTGCACAAAAGCGCCCGCCAAAAGATTCACCGGGAACGACTCTCCACCAGCATAACTAACCGCCGACTCAATCCAGTGCCCCCCCGCCGAGACGGCATCACCCTCGACACCGTCAAAATCAAAGAATCCAAAACCGGCATTAGGAAAATAGTAATCTGTCACCGTCAGCGAGAGAATCCCATCCCCCAGTTCCAAAGAGTAGCCGGCCCACAGATCGTGTTCATTCACATCTGAAGAGACAGGGGAGATGGCGTAGGAGGCCCAACTTCCCATTTCAAACGGTCCGGCGCTAAAGGAAAGGACGGGCTGAATACTGAGCGACTCGCCAAAATCGACGCCGCGCCAGATATAGCGGCTGACAATATCAGCTCCAAAACTCACCTGAGCAGTCGCCGCCGAAAGGTTCAGTGCCACAATCGTTACTGTTACTGAAAACAGCTGTATTTTTCTTCGTAATCTCATCTTTTTATTCACCCCTTATTCTCTCACTTATGCTACTCAAACTGTTGCTAGTGCTACTATGCCGCCTTAAGGACAGCCAAATATTATTAAGGTTATTACCATTTATGCAAGATAAATTTAAGTTGTAATAAAAATAACTTTAAAATATATAAATTTTTGTAATATTGATCCGGAGATGCTACACTATCCCAGTCCGGCTCGCGGTCTAACTATTCGAGGGCTGAGAACCTGTTACAGCAGAAGAGTGATGGAGAAGTGGGGTACTGCAACATGGGGCATATATTCGTCGCTCGGATAATCGCAGCCGATAGACACCAGAAACTGGAAAAACAAAGTAATGTATGGAGAAAATGGAAAAGCTGAGGAGAGTCTCTCAGCAGGGACAGGCAGGAGCGATAATCCTGTACCAGAAAAGAGAGATCTCAATCTGCCTTATTCGTTAAGAAGCACACCCATCCGGGCCGCAATGTGCTGATCATACACCTCTTCAAAATCGATGATATCCAAAGCCAGCGGGACGACTTTCACAAAATGGCTTCTCTTGTCCTCCCAATTATTAAGAATCAAATCAGCCGTTACAGAGCCGGTATGAAACTTGTGACTGCGGAGAAGCCTCCGCACCAACCCCTCATCAGCCATAGAGAAAGACGCCGTTCTGACAAAATCTCTGTTGAGGTTCTCGAGTTTTTCTGCGGAGGCACGATACACAAAAGCGACTCCACCGGTCATTCCCGCACCAAAGTTGCGGCCGAATTCTCCCAGTACAATGACAGTCCCCCGGGTCATATATTCACAGCAGTGATTCCCCACCCCCTCAACCACAGCAGCGGCACCGCTGTTGCGGACGGCAAACCGTTCCCCGCCTCTTCCGGCCACCAGGAGCTTTCCGCCGGTGGCGCCGTAGAGCACCACATTCCCGATGACTGTGTGACTCTTCTTGCGGGCGCGGATTCTCTTGGGCATGCGGATACTGATGATGCCGCCACTCATCCCCTTGCCGACGTAGTCATTGGCCACTCCCCGCAGGCGCAGCTCAATCCCGGCAGTAAGAAAGGCGCCGAAACTCTGTCCCGCCGCACCGCGCAACTGATACTGAATGTTGCCGTGGTAATGACCTTCACCGTACAGAAACGCCAACTCCCCCGACAGGCGCGTACCGATAGACCGGTCGGTATTCCTGATCGTTCTGCGGACAACCACGTGCCCGTGCGTCATGATGGCGGGGCGAATCTCCTCCATAATCTCTTCATCAATGTGCGGTCTCTGTCTCACAGCATCGAGCTTGAGCTTCACCCCCGTGTCCACAGGGAGACCGCCCGGCGCTCCCGGATTCATGATAGCCGTCAGATCAATTCCCTTTTCAGCGATGTACGACTCAAACTGAGGTTTCTCCGTAAGGAAATCTGTCCGCCCAACAATATCTTCCAGCGAATAAAATCCCATCTCGCTCAAAAGACTTCTCACCTCCTCCGCCACGCTCATCAGATAGTTCGCCAACTTCTCCGGCTTTCCCTTGAACTTTTCACGCAGTTTCTCATCCTGTGTGGCAATGCCCGCCGGGCAGGTGTTGAGGTGACACTGCCGCGCCATGACACATCCAATAGCCACAAGAGCCGATGTGCCGAAGTCAAACTCTCCCGCTCCAAGCAACGCTGCCATGATAACGTCGCGTCCCTTTTTCAGACCGCCGTCCACCCGCAGGATGGTGCGGGAGCGCAGCCCATTTGCCATGAGGGTCTGGTGCGTTTCCGCCAGACCGAGCTCCCATGGAAGACCCGTATTTTTCATAGATCCGAGGGGACTTGCTCCGGTCCCTCCATCTCCGCCTGAGATGAGGACTACGTCCGCCCCGGCCTTCACCACCCCGGACGCCACAATGCCGACGCCCGGCTGCGATACCAGTTTGACAGAAACCTTGCACTGTGGATTCGCCTGCTTCAGATCGTAGATGAGCTGGGCAATATCTTCAATACTGTAGATGTCGTGGTGCGGCGGCGGAGAGATGAGGGGCACACCGGGTGTGGAAGAGCGGGCGCTGGCTATCTGAACCGTCACTTTATGTCCGGGAAGTTGACCCCCCTCTCCCGGCTTGGAGCCCTGAGCCATTTTGATCTGAAGTTCTTTGCCGGCACGAAGATAGTCAATCGTAACGCCAAAACGGCCGCTGGCCACCTGCTTCACATAGCAGTTAGCATTCCTGTCCGGACTGCCGTGTGCATAACGGTCGGGCGCCTCTCCGCCTTCACCGGTGTTGCTCCGTCCACCGATAAGATGCATCCCCTTTGCCAGCGTACGATGGGCCTCATCTGAGATGGCGCCAAACGAAATGGCGCTGGCGCCGAACCGCTTGCAGACCTCAGAGACCTCCTCCACCTGCTCTAACGGCACAGCCTCACCTTTTACAGTCTCCAAGAGATCTCTCAGATAGACAGGCTCTCTGGCGACCGTGCCGTTCGTGCCGTTCGTCCGGTCTCCCGCAGCCAGCTTATGTATCAGCTTGAAATGTGCCGGGGCGAAGCCGTGTTCTTCCCCTCCTTTACGGTAACGGAAAAAACCTTTCTCCTTCAGCCGGGGATCATCATCGGCAAAGGCAACACTGTTCCTTTCAACAAGCCACTCTCTGATCTGCGGCAGACCGATCCCTCCCGTCTCACATTTTATGGAGGGGAAATAGCTGTCAAGAAAACGCTGCGACAGCCCGATGCCGTGAAAGAGCATACTGCCGTGATAACTGCTGGTGGTGGAAATGCCCATCTTCGACATGATCTTGAGCAAACCTTTCTCCAGTGCATAGCGGTAGTTGCTCATCATCTTCGGCCAGTCAGCAGAAGCAAAGTGCTCGCGGATTAACTCATAGGCCATATAGGGATAAACGGCGCTGGCGCCAAAACCGATGAGGCAGGCTACGTGATGATCCTCCACCACATCCCCCGTGAGACAGATAATGGAAACTTTACTCCTGATTTTTTTCTCAATAAGGTGGTGATGGATCGTTGACACCATGAGAGCCATGGGAATGGGAAGCAGGTCGCGGCGGATATGTTCGTCACTTAAGAAAATAATCTTACTGCCGCTGAAGACAGCTTCCTCGCTGGTGTTTTTCATCTTTTCAAGATAGTCCTCAAAATCGCCATCGAGAGGCAGATGACACAATATTCTTGTGTGGGGAAACCACGAAATGTTTTCCATCAGTATGCGCGTCTCCCGCGGAGAGAGGACAGGGCTTTTGATCCTGATGGCGCCGTTGAAGCGGGGCTGCTTCGCCAGCAGATTCTCCTCACTGCCCATATACTTGAACAGGCTCATGACAAACCTCTCCCGGATGGGATCGATGGGTGGGTTGGTCACCTGAGCAAAGCTCTGCTTGAAATAGTCATAGAAACGGCGATCGTGTTTCGACAAGAGTGCCGGAGGCGTGTCATCACCCATGGAGCCGATGGGCTCCCTTCCGGTCTCCGCCATGGGAATGAGAAAGCGGCTCAGATTTTCCTTGTTCCATCCCAGGGCGAAGCGTAATCGCTGATCAAATCCGTCTTGCGGCAGGGCAAATTCTCCAAACTCCGCCTCATCCTCCTTCCGCCCGATAACTTTGAAATTGTTTTCCAGCAGAGAAGAATAGGGAGCCGCTTCGGAAACTTGCCTCTTGATCTGTGCATCTTCCAGAATTCCACTGCCATCCAGCGCCACGGCAAAGATTTCACCGGAGGTCATGTGGTGGTGGAGGATGAGGTTGTCAGTTTCCACATCGACAACTCCCGCTTCGGAAGCCATAATGACAAGCCCATCTTTCGTTAAGGTATAACGCAGCGGCCTGAGACCGTTACGGTCAAGCTTGGCACCCACATAATCGCCATCGGTGAAGACCAGGGCCGCCGGACCGTCCCACGGCTCCATAAGGTTTTCGTGATAGATGTAAAAGTCCTTCAGGGCACGGGACATATTGGGGCTGTTCTGATAAGGCTCGGGAATCAGCATCATCAGGTTGTGGAAGAGGGAGCGCCCGCTGCGACACAAGAATTCCAGCGTATTATCCAGACTGCAGGAATCGCTGCCTTCATGGGCAATGATCGGTTTCAACGTTTCAAGATCATTCCCCCAGTAGGCGGACGTCATCTCCCCTTCCCGCGCCTGCATCCAGAGGCGGTTTCCCTTGATGGTGTTGATTTCACCGTTGTGGGCAGTGAATCTGAACGGCTGAGCCATGGCCCAGGTGGAGATGGTATTGGTGGAGAACCGTTCATGGAAGAGGGCGACCTTGGCCACGTAGTCAGGCTGAATCAAATCGAGATAAAAGTGGTCAATCTGAGAGGACGTCATCAATCCTTTATAGACAACAGTCTTTGATGAGAGGGAGCAGATAAAGCTGTTGGCTCTTTTCTTCGTCAGCTCTTTTTCTATCGCCTTGTGCAAGAGGTACAATCTCGCCTCTACAGACCGTGCTCCTTCTTCAGGACAGGCGAGAAAGAACTGGAGAATGACCGGACAGGAAGACTTGGCCGTTTCACCCAGTGCGTCTCCATTAGTCGGTACTTCGCGCTTGCCGATGTATCCCATGTCATATTCAGCCGCCAGTGATTGAAACATCTTTTCCACCAGCACAACTTCGGTCCGGGCGGCAAATACCATTGCCACAGCCAGCGCTTCATCCTCTACCAGAGAGCGGCCGAAGTCTTGCTTTACAATCCTGGTGAAGAAGTTCTGGGGAATGTCCGTCAGGATACCGGCACCGTCTCCCGTCTTTTTGTCCGCACCCGTGGCGCCGCGGTGAGCCAGTCTCTTAAGGGCGCTGATAGCCAATGTTACCACACGCCGGCTCGGCTTTGCGGATACTTCCGCAATAAATCCGGTGCCGCACGCATCGTGGTATGCAGACAGATCTACCAGTGGATATTTTGAAGAATCTATCACGAGTCTAGAAACCTGTTTTGTCCGGGAACTGCACTAAACCGCCCCGCAAAGGGGTTTAGACTTGATCTCACGACAGAAAGTAATATAAGTGGCAAACCGTCGAAAAGGTAGAGAAAATACACGGATCGAGCAGTTCGTCAATCAGTAACGGTTACACTACCCGTATCGGAACACGCCATCGGTTTCGTAATCCATACACAAACCTGTCGGAGTAAAATGATGCCTGCCCGCCCTCATTCTTCGGGGTCAGGCGGGGAACGGAGGAATGACTGGTGGAGCTCCATTCAACCTTGAAAAGGTTATCCGCTGCATAATACACCGCCATAGTGGATTGCTGATATTTTGAAACATTTGTTGATCGAACTCACCCCTATTGAAGTCTGAGCCCATGGACAGTCGGCAAAGCCCCCCTCTTAAATAACTGAAGAAGAGAGGGGAATAGTGTTCCCTTTCTTCCTAAAAAAAAGATCTGACAGGTCGAATAGGTCCTGTCAAGTTGGAAATCCATCATCTCTAGACTACCTCAACCTGACAGGTTTCATTGATAGCTTTTTTCTTCAGCAGAAACAACAGACACTCGGTCCATAGGTCGGCGATACACCAACTGCCACAACACGAAGGTTAGAGCGCTCCTGTTTTGCCATGAACAAAAAGTTTCTCCGTCCCGAGAACTATCGGGAGTACTCCGCCACTTGTCAACTTGTGTATCTCCAACAATAACGTGCGTTAAGGAAGCTTAGCAACTATTTTCGAGGGGAGTCTTGGTAAGCCAGTAGGCTTGGGAATGAAATGATTGTAGAGCGAACAGTCAATGATTTCCCTCACCGACCTTCCGCAATCCACCCCGCCACATCCTCCCCGATGGCGATTGCGGCTGTCAGTCCGGGAGAGTCAATGCCGATAAGGTTGATCCAGCCGGGGTAGCCCGCATCGTCTTCGTGCCGGATGTAGAAGTCGGACGGGCCGTCTTCTGAGGCAGCGAGCTTCGGCCGGATACCGGCAAAATCGGGGCTCAAATCCTCCCACTCCAGAGCCGGCAGATACTGCTTGACATCTGTGTAGAACATGTCGTTGTCTTCCTCCCGCACGGCATAGTCTTCCTTGCGATCGTCAAGCCATTCAGCGCTGGGTCCCAGCTTCACATCACCTCCCTGATCAAAGCTGAGGTGGATGCCGAGGGAGTCGTGAACCGGATCGGGAAGAGGGTAGATAAGATGCTGGACACGGTGGCGCCATCTGGGAGCGAGCTTGAAGTAGGACCCTTTTGAAAAGCGCAGAACCGGTCGGCCTTTCCTGTCTGAACCCCACAGGAATTGTGCCACGTCATCGCTGTGAAGGCCGGCGGCGTTCACTACCCAGCGGGTCGTCACCTGGTAGGAAGCATCACCGGGACCGTGAACGGAAAGAGCGTAATGGTCGCCCTCAGGATCAGCCCCCACTACCGCCGCCTTGATCAACAGATCGTGATCAGCCTCCGCCGAATAGCGATGAAAGGCCGCCATCAATTCATGAGCGGAGATGATGCCGGTACATCCTACAAAGAGGGCTGACTCGGCCGAGACTTCCGGCTCGACGGTCTCCATCTCCTTCCGGCTCATGAGAACTATCTCCGGAACTTCATTGGCCTGCGCCTGGCGGTACAGCCTATCCAGATCGTCCTCCTGTCCCTTCTGCGCCACCACCAATTTGCCGCACCGGCTGTGCCAGACGTCGTTCGCACGGCAGAAGGGATAGATCAGCTCGCGTCCCAGGCGGCAGTAGCGGGCTTTCAGCGAATCGGTGGGGTAATAGATACCGGAGTGAATGACCTCGCTGTTGCGGCTTGAAGTCCCTTTACCGAAACTGTCTTCCTGCTCAACGATCAAGACTGAATCGAACTTTCTATCGGCCAAGGATCTTGCCACAACCAATCCCACCACGCCGGCGCCGATGATCACGACGTCGTAATCAACATCCATGAGATACGATTCAGTGAAGAGCCAGTTGGGTGTTTTCTTTATAGGTGGACATGACGATCATGGTGTGCGTCCGGATGACGCCGAGCCACGACTGTATCTCCCGCAACAGACTTTCCAGCGATGAAGTGTCACGGACTCGCACCTTCAGGATGTGAGACCCTTCCCCGGTGATAGAGTGGCACTCTAACACTTCCTTCGCTCTCTCGGCACTTTCCACCAGATCACCGTAGTGGTCCGATGATGACATATCCACCAGAAGAAACGCTGTTACATCATACCCCAGTTTTTTGGAATTGACCACAGCCCTGAACTCCCGGATGATACCTTCGTCCACTAACTTCCTGATCCGCTCGGTGACGGCAGGAACAGACAGATGTACATGTTCTGCCATATCCTTGGCCGTCATGCGGCCGTCGTTCTGGAGCAGATTGAGCATAATCCGGTCTTTCTCATCCATCATCATTTGCCTCATTATAGCGGATACGACTGAACGGCACAAGCATTATTCAGGAACACGGTACTCTTTTCCTAAAAAGTTAAGGCGAGATGTGATTCACCAAGGGCATCTTCTGCCCCGATACATCGGGCCACTCCGCTTCTCGTAGAGTAAGGAGTAAAATGATGCCTGCCCGCCCTCCTTCCTCGGGAGCAGGCGGGTATCCCGAAATTTCGGGAGGAATCATTTTAGAACCCCCCAAGAGAGGAAGCGCCAATTCTCACCGAAATTCTCAGATTCATCACCGTCCAATGGACTGTCCGTTTACTCCCGATCTGCAACAATTCCGTACGCTCCATTGTCGTCCGCAGGACTCTGTGAGCACCCCCTCTAAGCATTTAGAATAGAGTCCCTAAGCTACACCGCCGGCACAAATTTGGGCAAGTGATAGCATCCAAGATCAATACGCAGATCACACAATTTTGCCACATCGGCCGCCTCCAAAACCGGCTCGTAGGAGATGGTATCTGAACGATGGAGCACAGCAGCGGCTGACTCATTTTTTTCCCAGATAGACGCCTCCTCCTGCGGCAGCGTCTCCACGGTACATCCGAGATTGATAGCCCTGAGGACTTTGTAGAGAGGCACATCTTGCGCGCCGAAGAGATTCAGCCGCACGAAGGGGACAGCGGGAATCCGCGGCAGGTCAGGCCGGCGCGCTATAAGATTCAGCACCTTGCGAAAGGCGTCCCTGTCCGATAGAGGCAGACCGAGCATGAGGCTGCCATGCCCCTTCCGCTTCTTCTCGGAACGATCCTCCGGAGAAGAAGCGTTCCGAAGCCACCGCTGCAACAGAAAGGCATCATCGCAAAGCGTGAGAAGGTTGGGGGAGGTGAGGGGCAGGTCGTCCTCCAAGCGGAACTCCTTCCCAAAGGATCGTTCCGAGAGCTGGCGCCGGGTGATGATCTCGCAGAGCTCCTCATAGCCTTCACGATTTCGGGCAATAATGATCACACGCCTTTTCTCTTGAGTCAGTTCCGCCCCCACCAGCGGCTCAACCCCCGCCTCCCGGCAGCGGAGATAAAACTCCACCGCTCCATAAAGGCCGTCTCTATCCGCGAGACAGAGCGTCTTCACGTCGTGCTCCACAGCAAACTCCACCAGCTCGGGAATGGAATGAACCCCTTCTAAAAAAGTGTAGTAGCTTTTGCAGATGACTAACGACTTGTTACGCAGAAAAGGTGTATATAGAGAGCCGAAAAGGGGCCCCGTTCAGACCGTTTTTCTCAATCAGCGTCTGTTTGCGGTGAGTTAAATGCCCGTATTAAAACGGCAGATCTTCGTCGTCCGAAGCCACGTCTCCCTCAGGGGGATTGTCGGTACTGGCCGGCTTTTTGCCTAACATGGTAAACATGTCACCGTGTACTTCCGTGGTAGTCCGCTTGACGCCGTCCTTATCTTCCCAAGAGCGGGTCTTCATTCTCCCTTCCACGTAAACCATCTGACCCTTCTTCAGGTACTGGCTGGCGGTCTCGGCTGACTTGCCGAACAGGACGCAGCGGTGCCACTCGGTGTGGTCTTCATACTCACCATCACTGTTGCGGCGGCTTTCATTTGTGGCAACATTGAAATTCGCCACGGCGGTGCCCGATGGTGTGTAACGGCTATCCGGATCACCTCCAAGATGCCCTACTATAATCGCACGATTGACGCTTCCTTTTTGCATTTTATCACCTCCCTTTTTATGTTATAGGTTAATCACCTCCCGTCAAGGAATATGGACACGGGAGTAGATTAAGTCAAGAGATTTATTCCCTTCAACAACACCATTTTTTATGCAAGAATTTGCCGTCACGGTTGTTCTTCTGTAGTACATGACATCCTGTAGGAACTTGCACAGTTTATAAGATAAACGGCCTCTCCCCGCAGCACCGCATCAAACCCAAATCGCTGCCGCATTTTGTCCACCGCAATCAAGCGCCGCCGCTCTTTCAGCCACGCCCCTTCATCAAAAAGATGCATCTGATGATAACAGTGCGTCAGATTGGAAAGTCCCACCCCGATGAGGCGGATGCCTACCCGGCGAGTGATGGCTTTTTGCATTAAGTCGTTAGCCACAGAGTACAGAGCGTCGTCCCGGTTATTTGGCTGAGGGAGGGTGCGGGAGCGGTCGAGAGTCTCGAAGTCCTCGTAGCGAATCTTGACGCTCACAGTGCGGGCGGCTTTACCCTCTTGGCGCAGGCGGCGGCACACCTTTTCCGTAAGGTAGTGGAGGACGGCCGTAAGGTAGCGCCGGTCGGTGGTGTCGCTGCGGAAGGTGGTCTCTTTGCTGATGGACTTCCGCTGCCAGTCCGGCGTGAGGTCGCTGCCACCCTCTCCACAGGCGGCGCGCCAGAGGTACTTTCCATAGAGACCAAAGGCGGCTTCCATGAGGGACCCTCCCGCCGCGGCGATCTGTCTTACCGCTTCCAGCCCGAAACTCCTTAGCGTAGCGGACATTTTTTCTCCCACACCGGGGATAATCTCCACCGGAAGCGGTGCCAGAAAGGACGCCTCCCGGCCCGGCAGGATGTGGAGGAGTCCATTGGGCTTGGCGTGGTTGGAAGCGATCTTTGCCATCAGTTTATTCTGCGCCACGCCCACCGTACAATCGAGCCGAGTCGCCTGCTTCACGGCCCAGCGGAGCCGCTCCCCCACCTCCATGGGATCACCCCACAGCCGTTCCGTGCCGGTGAGGTCCACGTACCCTTCATCAATGGAGGTCATCTCCACCAATGACGAAAACGACTGAAGCACCTCCTTTACCTTAAAGTGATACCGGTCGTACAGATCAAAGTCCACCGGCACCACCACAAGATCAGGACAGAGCCGCAGCGCCACCGCCATGGGCATAGCCGATTGGACGCCGTACTCCCTCGCTTCATAAGAAGCGGACGTCACCACCGAACGACCTCTATCGGGATCTCCTCCCACCGCCACCGGCTTCCCCTTCAGGGAAGGATCCTTCAGCCGCTCCACGGCCACGAAGAAACAGTCCATGTCAATATGAGCTATCATTTCAGTTGGCATCTTGCAGTGGCAGTAGGCAGTCTTACCAGTTCATTTCTCGGACTGCAAACTGCTACTGCTTACTGGTTATGGCTCCGCCCCATCAGTCACACTGAGACAAGGTTTTCCATAACTCAGCAAGCTCCTCAAAGAGTCCCTAAGGCTAATCTCAAAAAGGTTACTTCTTACTTATCACTCGTTACTTGCTGCTACTTCCTCCGCAAGTATAGCATACAAAAGGCGTATAGTTCAACAAAAATCAGGGGGGACAGGTAAAAATCCCCCCAGAAATCGACCTTATTTCAACAGCAGCATTTTCTGAGTTTGAGTGAATTCTCCAGCCCGGATGCGGTAGAGATAAATCCCTGCACTCACCAGCCTGCCTGATTCATCCGTCCCGTCCCACTCCGCCTCATGAAAACCACTCACCAGTTCACGGCTCACCAAGAACTTCACCTCCCTGCCGAGCACATCGTAGACAATCAGAGAAACGCGTCCTGCCTCAGGAAGATCGAACCGGATGGTAGTGGCGGGGTTGAAGGGGTTGGGATAGTTGGCGTGCAGAGCAAACGATAGTGGCATGCTCAGATCGTCATCCAGAGCGACGGGCGGACCCTCACCCTCAAGATAGATGTTATACTCCATCACCTCATCCACGATCTCTACATCCCGCTCTACCAGTTGATCCTCATAGCCCCAGCCGCCGGCGAAAATGTCGTAGGTGCCGTTAGGAACGGCCATGCAAAACTTGCCGTTGCGCTGTGTCCCCACAGTCCTGTCCCACTCTTTTGCCTCATCGCGCGCCCAGACCCACCCGTTGTCCACCGGCTCGCCGGTCGCCAGTGAATAGACACGCCCCTCAAAGGCTGATAGTGTCTTGTGGATGTGAAAATCCATACCGGAAGATTCTGACAGGACTCTATCGTAATACTGTTTCTCAACATAGGTATTGTCCGGCAGTTCCCAGTCGTGAAGCCAGACCGAATAGCCTAAATCCGCATCGGCCTCACTGGCCACCCAGAGTGTGTAGCTGCCGTCTTCGGTTGACCTTGTCTCCGTCCACCCCAGGCGCGCGCCGGCCTGGATGCCGATCCCCCTGAAGGGAGATTCATCGAGGTAGATCGTCCCTGTGATAGTAGCATCTGCTTTGAAAGCTGACAGATCCACCGTCTCCGTCGCCCCTTCAGCCACGAACAGCAGCGTATCCCGGGAAGCCATGTAATGAGGTATCAGTCCCCAGACATCGATGCCCACGTGCCACTCCCCTTCAATCACTCCCACCTTGTAGTATCCGCTCTCATCAGTCTTGATCTCAGCATGATTCCAAGGAGGTGTGTCGGAATTGAGATACACTTGCACATCGGTGATAGGGGTGGCGTCATCGTCCAGCACCTTGCCTTCTACCCACGCATTGGCGTAGGTGAGACGAAAATCTAGGGCACCTGAATTGGACGGGATATTGTAGTACACGTTAAGAATGAACACCTTTTCGGCTAACTCCCAATCGTGAAGCCGTACGTGATAGCCGCCTTCAACATCGGCCGCACCGGCAACGGAGAGAGTATAGGAACCGTTGTGATCAGTCTCTGTCTGCGTCCATCCCAGACGGCTGCGCGCCTCCACTCCCAGATTGGCAACTGGCACTCCATCCAGTCTGACGGTCCCTGTGATAGTGGCATCAGTTGAGTAAACGGTTATATCCACCGTCTCCGTGGCGGACTCCCCCACCTGCACAACCTTATCGTTGGGCGTGAGATAATCCGGTCTCAAGTCCCAGCCGTCCACACCGATCCGCCAGCGGCCGCGCATGACACCCATTGCGAAGAACCCGGAAGCGTCAGTCATGGCCCCGGCACCGCCGCCTCCGCCATCCTCACGATTGGCCCACACCCGCACATGGGGTATCGGATTTCCTGATTCATCTGCTATCTTCCCTTCGATCCGGGATGTGGGAGGCACGATATGAAAATCGATCTCTGTCGCTCCGGACATGACATCGCGATAGTTCTCCTGAACGATCAGATTGGGGGGCAGCGACCAGTCATTCAGCCACACGCCGTAGCCGCCCTCGGCATCGGCCTCACTGGCCACGGGCAGGAGATAGGTACCGTCCTCCCTTGACCTTGTTTCAGTCCAGCCCAGTTCACTGTGAGCGCCGATTGAAAATGGCTCAAAGAGAGGCGCCCCTTCGTAATGAATGGTGCCGCTTATGGTGGCATCGGCAGAGTAGGCGACAAAATCTTGCGTCACTGTGGCACCTTCATCGATGGCCAGATCCTCCCCATGAGGCACAAGGTATTCTGGGATCGTATACCAGCTGTCAGGCTGAACCCACCACCGTCCTTCAATGACACCGAGCTTGAAATAGCCGTCGGCATCTGTGTACGCTTCAGCGTGATTTCCTGTATGACGCTCATTCGCGAAAACGCGGATTTCCGCTATGGGGTTGGCGTCTTCATCGGTCACCTTGCCTTCCACCCACGCAGATGGAGATCGAAGCTGGATCGTAAGATTGGTGGTGCCGGAAGAAATGTTCCTGTAATCCTCCTCAAGATGGGCCGACTGCGACAGGCTCCACGTGTCTACCCAGATGGCGTATCCCCCGGTGGCGTCGGCCTCGCTGGCCACATCGAGCGTGAACGTGCCGTCAGAATTTGAGGCTGTGTTCGTCCAGCCGGTGGAGCCGTCGGCCGATATATTGATATTGGCTAAGGGAGAATCATCCAGCATGACCACGCCGGTGATGGTCGCATCACTGACGTAAACAGTAAAATCGACAACGACTGTGGCGCCCTCCTCCGCACGGACTTCCTTATCCCGAGGGGACATGTAGTCAGGGATGAGATCGCCCCTGTCCAGCCAGAGACGATTTCTGCCAGCGGTAATGGTCAACTGATAGAAACCGTTTGCGTCTGTGGTAGTCCAGCTTCCGCCGTGGCCCTCCATCGACTCCACGGACACATTTATCTCCGCAACAGGGTTGCCGTCGTCATCGGCTACAACCCCTTCAATCGATGCACTCCCGGAGAGCTGATACACTGAAGACCTCTGAACGAATCGACCGGTACGCCCCTCCTCCCGCGCCGCGGCACTCCTTCTGCTCATCTCAATCTTGCGGCGCTGTAGCTCAGTCTGACGATCCATCAGAGACTGGCGCTGGCCGCTCACTCTTTCAAGTTGAAGTGCAGCCTCTCTGACCGGATGTCGATCAGGACTGTTTGCGGCGGTTGAGTATGTTAGAAGAGAGAAAAAGAACAGACAAAAAAAATAGTTACGCATCATATCCCTCACTTTCCTTGTTTGACACAGGTTATTACTCCGGCCTCTCACAATCCTTAAGTCAAGTCTCCTTCTTCGTCGGATTCTTAACTCAAGTCTTGTCAAGCGAACGGCAGCATTTCACTCCAATTTACAGTTCATGCGGCAAAAGTTAAAAAAATGTGCTCACTCTCAAGTTTTGATTAGTTGAGCAATAACATCTTGCGCATCTGCATGAAATCACCCGCTCGAATCTGATACAGATACACTCCCGCACTCACCACGGTCCCCAACTCATCCCTCCCATCCCACACAGCTTCATGGAAACCACTCACCCCGCCTGACTGGCCGTCTAGGCGGGCAGTCAGTTCACCGCTCACCAAGAACTTCACCTCCCTGCCAAGCACATCGTAGACAATCAGTGAGACACGTCCCGCCTCAGGAAGATCAAATCGCTACTTTTTTCAAACCTAATGCCATAGATGCCGGGAACCCCTCAAGTAAGTATAACGATGCTGATTGGCGTTATTGTGTTGAGGGTAAAGAGTTTGGAGATTCAGATATAGGTATTTTTTCAGTGACCAATTTAAATTATGTCCGAAATGATTTGGGTGCTTTTGGAGGCCCCGGAGGTAATTGACGACCTATCGATGGAGATGCTTTAGATTTAGGTTCTCGGAACCTTTCAATTTTTCAATTCAAATCAAATTTAATTATAAGGTTTGGAATTCACTTTCAG
Organism: Fidelibacterota bacterium UBA1134; assembly: GCA_002311975.1. GTDB lineage: Bacteria > Fidelibacterota > Marinisomatia > Marinisomatales > S15-B10 > UBA2146. The sequence continues at coordinate 23,953 of DCAL01000041.1, forward strand.
ATCAGAAGTATTTGTTTCAATCTGTAAAGAAGTACAGTTTTCAAACCTAGAGATAAATTGACTTCTCTTATCAGAGAAAAAAGTAAGTACTATAAGAACCAATTCAGATAAGTACCTACTGTTCACTCCTCGCTGTTAATATAATGGCGCTAATAGACTCATGGAGAACTATTTTTCATTTATTTCTGGGGTGTAGTTCTTTAATTATTTTTGAATTGTTTCTTAAAGAACGATGTTGCCATTTTAATTGCCCTATCATTTCCCTCGTAGAATCCATGACCTTCGCCTTCAATCCAAGTTAGCTCAACATATGCTCCTACTTCTGAGTATTTATCATATAAATCCTGACTGTTATCTGGAGTTACTGTTTTATCAGTGGTTCCATGAATTAGATAAAGTGGTGCTGAATTAGGAGAGATATATTCATATGGGGAAATAAGTTTCATTTCCTCAATTGAAGCCCCAAGCAGTTCATTTAGCCAAGATTCTTTCTCCATATTAAACGCTGGCGTAGCGATACCAACAACCGCTTGGACTTCACTTGAGACATGATTATTTCCAGCCTTTCCTTCTAGCTCAATTACATCCGCTGTAGTGCCGAGCAATGTTACAAGATGAGCACCAGCTGATGCTCCAATTGCTCCAATCCGATTAGGATCAATATTGTACTTTTCAGCATTGGATCTAACCCATCTCACAGCAGCCTTAGAATCATATACGCAATCAATAACTTTTACAGCTGGTAGCATTCGATAGTCAATAGTTACTGCGGCAAAGCCGTGGGACGCCAAATATTTCGCGAAAGGCTCAAACCATAGACGTCTGTTTACTTTCCAACCACCGCCATGAATTGCAACGATACAAGGAATTGGCTTATCTATGGAGTCTTTGGGCAGAAATAAATCTAGCCCCAATTTTTTGTTGGGATACTCTGCAAATATCAGATCACGATGTTCGGTAATATTTTTTGTAGAGAACTCAAAGATTGGCATATTGGCATATAGCTCAAAACTTAGAATAGTTAGAACTTTCTCCCATTTTTCTTCACACTCTTGATTTAGTAATGAGTTATTCTTGCAGAATTCAATGAATTTTTCTATGGAATCAAAAGGTTCTTCTTTGGAACGATTGATTGCTATGAAAAGTTCTCGGCGGGCTCGAATGTAGGCATCATTTATATCGGAAATACATTTACTTTCAGTTTCGAAGTATCCAATATAATCTTCTTCAGCTTTCAGTCTATTCAAGAAACCTTCATACTCAGAATCATTTTTGGAATCACACTGCGTAATACATGTAAGAATAATGATTACCACCAAAGGTGGAATTGATTTATGAACCATAACTTTTAACCTACTTTTTTAAATGGTGTTTTAACATGCCCTTGATATTTGCCATTCTCCTAGATATCCTGATAGGAAATTAAATGGGTCAAAACCTGTTGGATTCAACAATACTTTAATGAATACATAGGATTATTCAAACTATATTTAAAGGGGGACGTTATCCTAAAAGGATCGAAAAGAAGAAGTGGTTTAGATTACCTAGATTTTGGAGGAATTACTTATATCGACCGAACTATTCTCACTGTTATATAATTCGATGAATTCATAGTCGGCATCAGGATAATTGCCGTCGTCGTTGGGGTTGTAATGAATTTCGTTTATGACAACAGTATAAACATCGTTATCGCGAATCGTCAGTGTTGCGGAGCTGTCTTGTCCCACCACGGCCGCATTGCCCCCGGACGAATTACGAAGTGCCAAAACCACGATTTCGTTCGGCTCCACTTCGCCATCAGCAGTTATCGGTATGGCTATGTTCAGACTGGTGAGGGCATGAGTAATGTAACTTTTTGCGGCGGTGCTGGAGAGGTTGTGCTTGAGGGAGTAGCTCTTCCTGTTATGGGTGTTGAACTGGAGGCAGTCCAGTCGCTACTCTGACCTCCATCCAGCCGGAGATATTACCATCCTCAAAGTCGTCACTTAGATATGTGGTCTGCCCCTGTGCCAGCGACATCGCCGTACTGGCTAACAGCAGAAACATGTGGCGCTGTTTCAAGCTTACCCCAATCTGTACACCATGGGGACCCCTCCAAGAGGAATCTCCGCATCCTCACCGGCGCATCAGAATTACAACTCCGCTGGCTACCTCGCCTATATTATGAACCTTGCGTAAGGAAGCTTCTTTCCTCTTCCTTAGTATTTGAATGTAACCGTGTAAAACTTACTTTTCAAGATTCGCAGTTGTGCCGTTCAGCTTACACTATGATCTTCTTCCAGTCACCCTTCAGCACCTTCCACGCTATCACCGAGGCGTAGAGCGTTATGTAGATGCCGAAGCTGATCCACGGTCCCATGATGCCCATTTGGAGCTCCACGGCGGAGAGATACGAAAGAGGCAGAAAGACGCCCCAGGCGAGGGTCAAGTCCATGATGGCCGGGAACTTTGTGTTTCCAGCTCCGGTCAGAGCAAACCAGAGGGTCATCCCCACGGCGTCGAAGAACTGAATGACGCCCAGCAGACGAAGGGCCGCCACACCCATCCGGATTACTTCCACATCATTCGTGAAGAATGGAAGGATAGTTCTCGGAAAGGCCATAAACAGAATGCCCATGCCCCCCATGAAGATTACCGACCATCGCACAGACTCCGCCATACTGACGGCTGCCCGGTGCGGATCCTTCTCGCCCAGATGCTTCCCCACCAGTGTAGCACAGGCGACGCCAAAACCGATCCCCGGCATGAACGACGCTGTCATAATAGTGAAAACAACTTCCGTCGCCGCCACCTCCAAAGTGCCTATCATGGCGATGATCTTGAAGAAGAGGATATAGACAATCGTCACCCCCACTTCCTGCAGTCCCTGCGGTGTGGCGATGTCGATGATCTTCTCTAGCGTCTCTCTTTTTATTCCGCCGTGATAGGTACGGTATTTCGTCCTGAACTGACGCGCCGCTCCACGGACGGCGTAATGGACAATCATCCAGACGGAAGCGATGAGCGTGGCAATAGCGGCCCCTTCCACGCCCAGGGCGGGAAAGTTGAACGGCGACCAGAGGAGTGCAAGTGCGGACAGGTCACCCAGCGGCGTGC
>DCAL01000114.1:0-269 GCA_002311975.1 Fidelibacterota bacterium UBA1134
GGCAGGCGACACGGTTTACGATGGTTCCCTTCGGCGCAGGCTGGCTGGAATGCGTCGGAGGCTTTTGGCAACGGGCCTCGCCACGGAGTGAGAGTCTCGATCGTGAGGATTAGGACCGGCTGGAGTTGGCGTTCATGATGGAATCACAGGAATAGACAGTGGCTAACGATTCGGGACTCCGCGCAAGTGAGATCAAGGGCGTTCTTCTCAGCGCCATCGAGCACTACGAGGAGGATCTCCACGCCGAGGAGGTAGGAGAGGTTCTAGAA
>DCAL01000114.1:486-4009 GCA_002311975.1 Fidelibacterota bacterium UBA1134
TGGCGCTGAACCTGGAGGAGGACAACATCGGTGCGGTTATCCTCGGGGAATGGACCAACCTGCACGAGGGCGACGAAGTACGGTGCACCGGCCGAGTGCTCGAGGTCCCTACCGGGGAGGGATACCTGGGGCGGGTGGTCGGTTCCCTTGGTGCCCCGTTGGATGGCAAAGGCGCTATCGACCCCATCGAGGGGTCACGGATGATTGATGTCGTCGCGCCCGGCATCGTGCTCAGGCGGCCGGTAGAGGAGCCACTGCAGACTGGGATCAAGGCGATCGACGCGATGATTCCGATCGGTCGCGGTCAGCGGGAACTGATCATCGGCGATAGACAGACAGGAAAAACTGCCATCGTCATCGATACAATCATCAACCAGAAATCTACGCACGAAACTGATTCTCCCGTTTACTGTGTCTATGTTGCTATCGGCCAGAAAGCTTCTACGGTGGCGCGTGTTGTGGCTCAATTGGAAGCCTATGGCGCTATGGATTACACGATTGTGGTGACTGCTGGTGCGTCCGATCCGGCGCCGACGCAGTACATCGCTCCATATTCAGGATGTACCATGGGAGAGTACTTCAGGGATAGCGGAAGACATGCTCTCGTAATCTATGACGATCTCTCAAAGCACGCGGCCGCTTACCGGCAAATGTCGCTGCTGCTGAGACGTCCCCCCGGACGGGAAGCTTTTCCCGGAGATGTGTTCTATCTCCACAGTCGACTCCTGGAAAGGGCCAGCAAGCTCAACGATGAGCTGGGTGGCGGATCCCTCACCGCTCTTCCTATCATCGAGACCCAGGAAGGCGATGTGGCTGCCTATATACCCACTAACGTAATTTCCATCACTGACGGGCAAATCTACCTGGAAAAAAACCTTTTCAATTCTGGTGTTCGGCCTGCCATCGATGTGGGGCTTTCCGTGTCACGCGTCGGCGGCAACGCCCAGATCAAGGCGATGAAGAAAGTAGCCGGTATGCTTCGCCTCGATCTGGCCCAGTACCGGGAACTGGAAGCGTTTGCCAAGTTCGGCTCAGATCTCGACAAAGCGACGCAGGATCAGTTGACGCGGGGCGGACGCATGGTAGAAATCCTCAAGCAAAATCAGTACGTGCCACTGAACGTGGAAAAGCAGGTCGCCATCATTTGGGCCGGGAATGGCGGCTATCTGGATGATGTCCCCATGGAAAGGGTCAAGGAATTCGAAGAGGGTTTCTATTCATACATGGAGGCAAACTATGCTTCGGTCATGAGCGGTATTTGTGACAGCGGTCAGATCAGTTCAGAGGGGGAAGAATCTCTGAAGAAGGCTGTAAACGAATTCAGGAACGGGTTTGTGACGACTGGATGATTCCTGACAATGGCGAATCTAAAAGATATTCGGGAGCGCATAAAATCGGTCAAGAGCATCCAGCAGATGACCGGGGCTGTGAAAATGGTGGCGGCTGCAAAGATGCGCAAGGCTCAGGAAAGGATGGAGCAGGCTCGGCCGTATGCCGATCGTCTTTCTGGCGTCATCGAGTCACTTCTGCCCGAGGTGGACAGATCGCTCTTGCCGTTGCTGGAAGTAAGGGAAGTGAAGCGGATGGCTGTTGTGGTGATCACTTCCGACCGTGGTTTGGCTGGTTCATTCAACTCCAGTATCATCCGACGCGCTGAAGAGGTCATCGGTGGATTTGGAATGGAGAACGTCGACCTTTTTTGCATCGGACGGAAGGGACGTGACTACTTCAGGAAACGCGATTACTCTATTGTGGAGGAGCAGGCCGATTTTTGGAACGATCTCTCTTTTACTCACGCAATCCGGCTCGGTAAAGAAATCGTGAGTCATTTTACGTGCGGCTCGGTGGACAAGGTGACTGTTGTTTTCAACTGGTTCAAGAATTTAGCCGTTCAAGAATTGCGGGCCGAAGACCTTCTTCCCCTTGTTTATAAGGAAGGGGAGGCGAAGCCCATCGATCGGCTCTATGAACCTTCCAAATCCGAGATTGTGCAGTCACTCGTTCCCCGTCATGTAAATATCCAAGTGTGGCGGTCTCTGCTGGAGTCGTTTGCCAGCGAGCAGGCGGCCCGGATGGTTGCCATGGAAAACGCCACGGAGAATGCCGGTGAACTGATCAAAGACTTAACATTGGAGTTTAACAAGGAGCGTCAGGCGGCCATAACCAAGGAGATGCTCGAAATCGTGAGCGGTGCCGAAGCGCTGGCAGGGACTTAGGATAGACAGGAAAGGACTATGAAAAAGCGAGGGAAAGTAGCTCAGATTATGGGTGCCGTGGTGGATGTTGTCTTTGAGGATGGATATTTGCCCGAAATCCTGAATGCACTGGAGATTGAGAGAAATGGTGCCGGAAAGCTCGTTTTGGAGGTGGCGCTGCATCTCGGTGATTCCACCGTTCGCACCGTGGCCATGGATTCAACCGACGGTTTGGTTCGAGGTCACAAGGTGCTCGACACCGGCGAGCCTATCTCAGTTCCTGTTGGGCCCGAGACCCTCGGCAGGCTTTTTGATGTGCTGGGGAATCCCATCGATGGCATGGCGCCCTTGGAGGGAGTTAAGCGCTACCCCATTCATCGGCCAAGCCCGCCCCACGTAGATCTCAGTACGGAAACAGAATTGCTGGAAACAGGCATCAAGGTGATTGATCTTCTTGAGCCGTATTCAAAAGGGGGCAAGACAGGACTTTTCGGCGGCGCCGGTGTGGGAAAGACGGTCATCGTCATGGAGCTCATCCACAACATAGCTACACATCACGGAGGCTATTCTGTTTTTTCGGGTGTGGGTGAGAGGACTCGCGAAGGGAACGACCTCTATCGTGAGATGAAGGAATCGGGTGTCATTGATAAGACGGTCATGGTATTTGGTCAGATGAACGAGCCGCCCGGCGCCCGTCTGCGCGTGGGACTGTCGGGGCTGTCCATGGCGGAGTATTTCCGCGACGAAGAAGGCAAAGATGTACTTCTATTTATCGATAATATATTCCGTTTTACTCAGGCAGGTTCGGAAGTATCTGCGCTGTTGGGCCGGATGCCGTCAGCGGTAGGCTATCAGCCGACGCTGGCCACGGAGATGGGCGCGCTGGAGGAGCGGATCACCTCCAGCGGAGACGGTTCTATTACGTCGTTCCAGGCGATCTACNNGGGCGAGCTGCAGGAGCGGATCACCTCGACCACGTCGGGCTCCATCACGTCTGTTCAGGCGATCTACGTTCCGGCGGACGATCTGACGGATCCAGCACCTGCCGCGAGCTTTGCTCATCTTGATGCCACCACGGTGCTGGAGCGGAAAATCTCTGAGCTGGGTATCTACCCGGCGGTGGATCCGCTCGCCTCCACATCACGCATCATGGATCCGCGGGTTATTGGAGAACGCCACTACCGCGTCGCCAGAGAGGTTCAAGGGATATTACAGAAGTACAAGGATCTGCAGGATATTATCGCCATCCTCGGACTGGACGAACTCTCCGATGAGGACAAAGTGACAGTGGCACGGGCCCGCCGAATTGAGCGGTTCCTGTCGCAGCC
>DCAL01000114.1:4124-4411 GCA_002311975.1 Fidelibacterota bacterium UBA1134
TTTTTTGTGGCTGAACAGTTCACCGGAACGCCAGGCAAGTTTGTTTCTCTGGAAGACACCATCGACGCCTTTGAGAGACTCATCAGCGGTGAATTTGATGATCTTCCGGAAAGGGCATTTCTGTATGTGGGAACGATCGATGAGACGGTAAAAAAAGCTAAGGAGATGGAAGCGTAGTGGTCTCAACCCGATAGAAAAAGAATGAGCTCTTTCCCACTTGAAATTGTAACGCCGACAAAAATCCTCGATGAAGGAGATATAACTTATCTGCGCTGTCCCGCTCCAGA
>DCAL01000114.1:4485-4801 GCA_002311975.1 Fidelibacterota bacterium UBA1134
GGTCTCTTCGGTATCATGGCGAATCATAGACCTGCCTTGATCGCGTTAGTTGCCGGCGAGGTAAAGATCACGAAGGCCGGTAAGGAAAGCTATCTGGCTACGAGCGGCGGCTATGCCGATATTAGAAGAGAAAAGGTTCAGCTCCTGCTGGAAACTGTGGAGCGGTCACAGGAGATTAATGTGGGTCGAGCTGAGGCGGCTCTTGAGCGGGCAAAACGGCAGCTCTCTTCAGAAGATGGTGATTTAGACTATATCAAGGCGCGAGGTTCTTTCTCCAGGGCCTTAACACGATTGCAAGTAGCAGGGCGGAAATAGA
>DCAL01000078.1:0-265 GCA_002311975.1 Fidelibacterota bacterium UBA1134
AGAGCGCCTGTCCTTCCGGAGTTCAGTTTGGCAGACTCATGGAGACGACCCGCGCAGCCATCTTCAATGATGAGAGGAAAACCTCCTTCCTAACCGGTTTTTTCTTGAGAACGATCCTACCCTCTCATCGTCTTCTCTCCCTTCTTTTTCGTTTGGCACGGATTTATCAGCGGTGGGGGCTTCAGTGGCTCACCACCCACATCCCCATCAGACTACTTCTGCCGAAGAAGCTCTACCAGCTTCAGGCCTCTCTCCCGCCGATTCC
>DCAL01000078.1:498-721 GCA_002311975.1 Fidelibacterota bacterium UBA1134
TGTCAGTCCGGAATTTGGCGCAAGAAAACTGCGCTGTTTTCTCAACACAGGGTGTCGACACTATCGTCGTCAACGCAGCCGGATGCGGCGCTCAGATCAAAGAGTATCCCCGAATCTTGAGCGACGACGAGTCGATTCCGATTCCCGTTGAAGATATCACTGAGTTTCTGTTTAATCGTGGTCTGAGGACAGCGGAAGCAAATCCGGCAATGAAAATCGTCTA
>DCAL01000078.1:890-1075 GCA_002311975.1 Fidelibacterota bacterium UBA1134
GACGAGCCGTGTCACTTGATCCATGCCCAAGGAGTCTCCAAGGAGCCGAAGGCACTTCTCCGTTCCATTCCCGGTGTTGAACTTCTTGCGCTCAAAGAGGCCGACAAATGCTGCGGCGGCGCCGGCAGCTACGTCATCACGCAGACCAATATGTCACAAGAGTTGCTGAAAAGAAAGATGAGATT
>DCAL01000078.1:1241-7144 GCA_002311975.1 Fidelibacterota bacterium UBA1134
ACTTTCCGTGGGGGACTTTGTGCCACTTGCCATCATCGCCCTTCTTCACGGCAACCGTGGTAAAGAGTGCTTCACACACCTCTCTTTTCTCGCCACCCCGACTCTCGGCGTTAGCGCACACCCGGATGGTAAAAGAAGTCGTCCCCGTTGCAATAAGGGTAGCTTCAAAATTCACCCAATCTCCGCTGTAGACAGGTTCTGAGAATACGACCTCATCTATCGCTTTGGTTACACCGCCCGCCGCTTGCGTACCTTGTAAGAATCGAAAAGCAACTTTATTGGCGGCGATATCCATCCACGAAATCATTTTTCCGCCAAAAAGGGTACCAATATTGTTCAAGTCATTCGGCATTACCAGCTGGCTGTAACGCGCTGTTATCTTATTCATACGAAGTAATTAACCTCCTTTCCCAATGACAAAAAAAGAGCCCCGTCAAAATCGCCCTCGAGAAAGTCTTATTCCTCTGAAGAGCACGCCTTGATTGCGGGACCCTTTGGCTAATATTAGACTCCAAAATCAAACTTGTCAATACTTCTTTTTCAAAATCTCTAAAATATTTTTGAAACAAATAAAAAGCCGGCGGATGCCGGCTTTCTTTTGATTTTACTGTCGGTCTAACGACTATATCGACTTCTTCGATTTATTCGATTTCTTTACGCTACAAGCCGCGCCGGCGGACTTGGTGATGGAACAGGACGCTTTATCCGCTTTTGAATCAGCGCAGAAACCGGCTTTAATTACCACTCCCTTAATATCTTCGATGCTCACAACAGCGGGAGAAAAGACAACCTCAGCCGATCCGGACGCAAGACAGACAGTTGCTCCCTTAACACCTTCCGCTTCTATCAAAGCCGACTGAATTTTCGTCACGCAATTGTCGCAACGCATCCCGCTTACCGAGATGGTAGTAGTTTCTGAAGTTTCGGGAGAGTAGCTGCCTGCAAACAAAATGACAAGGCTGACAGCTATGAGTGCGATGAATGATTTTTTCTTCATGACTGCTCCTTAAGTTAATGTGTTAATATAATAGTCTTCGAATGAATTGTCAAGCTATGGTTTGATTTTAATGCCAGCCCAGATTGTCTGCTCATGATACTGCTTCTGTCTTGTTCCTCCCCTATTCAGTGAGCGTGCCGTTGATCTGAGTGCCGTGATGATGCGGCAGTTATACTTCTCTGTTAGGCATGGAAAGATCTCAAAAAACGGTGTATAAAACCGATCTGTTAGCGATCGGAACAATGCACGTTCACGGTTGATTCCAGATCTCAGATTGGCCCGCTTATATTTTCGGCATTAACCGATCCGATAGAGAAAAAGAGAACGCAACCAAGAACCTGACTGCCGAACAGGTGAAGGTATTCATTTACAAAGCTTCCAGTGCGGCTGCCTCCTGCCTCCCCTTCTCCTCATCCACAAGATAGAAAAGGATTGCGCCGCCAATAAAGAGGATCAGGATTGAACCGATGCCCCAGCGGGAAGCCATGCGCCCGATTTCCACCAGTTGCGCTTCCGTTGGCGATGGCGGCAGCAGGATGCGCTTGGCCATAAGACCCACGATTCCCATAAGAGCCGGGCCTACGATAGAAGCAAATTTCCCCAGCATATTGTAGAATCCGTAAAACTCTCCCTCCCTTCCTTCAGGGATAAGCCGTGAATAGTACGAACGGCTCAGCGCCTGAATACCTCCTTGTACCAGTCCAATGACCACAGCCAAGATATAGAATTCGGTCCGATTTGTTATCATCACGCCCCACACCGTCACCGCGCAATAAACGGCGATAGCAAGAAAAATGGCTTTTCGGACACCCCACTTTTCTCCGAGTTTGCTGTAGAGAATAGCCGCCGGGAATCCGATGAACTGAACGAGCAGCAGCGCCAGGATAAGATCGCTGTCTTTGAAACCGAGAGAAAGACCGTAATCCACCGCCATCTTAATGATTGTGTCCACACCGTCAATGTAGAGCCAGTATGCGGCCAGAAACAGAAAGATGGTTTTAAGATGTCTGACCTCTTTGAAGGTAGCCGCAAGCTGCCTGAACCCGTCAACGAACAAATAAACCTTGTCCGCATGCGGCCGCCGCTTTTCTTCCTCAACCCAGAAAACAGTGAAAAGCGTGAACAGTCCCCACCAGGCCGCCACTGAGAGAAAAGAGTACCTTACAGCCAGTCCTGCATCGGCAATGCCGAAAACATGCGGGAACTGAACCATGGCTACGTTGAGAGCAAAGAGAAGACCCCCTCCTAAGTAGCCCATACCGAAACCGAGTCCGGAAACGGAGTCAATCTTGTCCTTGCCGGCCACCATGGGCAGAAGGGCGTCGTAGAAAATGTTGGCCCCGGCAAAGCCGACCGTTCCCATGGCATAGATAAAGATCGCCCATGCCCAGGCTCCTTTTTCCACAAGGAACAGTGCCGCTGTCATCAGGACGCCCAGATAGGCAAAGAAGATGAGGAACTTCTTTTTCGCCGAACCCTTGTCAGCCGCAGCACCCAGAATCGGGGCTATGAGCGCCACAAAAAGACTGGCGAGAGAATTGCCGAATCCGAGCTGAGCAGTGCTGACGTTGACATCGGCGTCATAACTCCAGTACTGTTTGAAGAAGATGGGAAAGAAACCGGCCATGACGGTGGTAGCAAACGCGGAGTTAGCCCAATCGTATAAAGCCCAGCCCCAAACAGCTTTCTTTTCTTCAGTCATAGTTTCCCGCGCTCTACCAGAATTGGAAATACGTACTAAACGAGAGCACGAAGATAAATCTGCGCCAAGTGTGTCGCGTTATAACAGGTAAAACGGCAGATAGTTCAAGCTCAAACGGAACGGGACCGATAGTCTTCAGCGGGTGGATGTTGTGCACTACCAGACCGAATCTTTGACTAACAAGGAAGAATCGCGTATCGTATTTGTCGTGCAGTTCAGTGCCGCCGGCCATCCATTCGTTCCAACGGGCACTGTCTGAGTAATAGGTATCGCGCCGTTTCAGATACCACTCCTGCGCCAGCGACACCGAAAACCGGTCAGGGATCAGTTCGATGAATCCAGCGACTTGAGCCGATAAGACATCACCCCGTTTCACGCGGTAAACTTCGCCGACCTCCTTGATCACAGAATCGTACTGGACAGTGAAGAAACCTCGCGGCGTCATTCGTGGCCAGAATTTTCCTTCCTGACTGAATAGATAATCCGTCCGCCAGTTGAAGCGCATCATACGGTTAAGGATTGTTCGGTAGAATTCGCCGAAGAGCGAAAAGCTCCATTGCGTGACGCCGTCTCCCAGCACCAGCTGATTGAACTGCGCCGGCCGGCCTGTGGTATCACCTTTTTCTGCATCGTATTGTTGGACTATCCTCGCCAGAGGCAGTATCATACCGATGCCGCCGTAGACCGAGAAAACCGACTCTCCCGCCCATACCGGTGAACCGAGGAGGAGCGCGTTAAAGCCCCATCGTATGTCGCCGAGGCCTGAGGTTCTCCGGTCAGGATGGTAGAACGTTAAGAGGGAATCGATCGTCGTCACCACTGAGTCGCTGTCGGAAATAGGACTGTACTCCGCGCCGTAGATTGCTGTGCCGTACGGATCGCTGCCGGCAGTCAGCGCCCACAGAAGTGAGTACTTCCCGCCTTGCGTATAGAAATTTTCGTAGACCGATTCAAGCAGCTGGCGCAGACTGAAACTTACCGCGCTGTACGCATCTGACTGGAACAGCCCTTCGAATCTCACCTTGTTGGTGTCGTGATAGGCTATGAATCCTTCCAGATCGACATTCTGTGAAAAACCGGGCTGCCACCCCCACTGATTCTGCTGCTGAGCGCTCGCATAGTACGGAATATTGATGAAGAAAGTCACTTTGTCTGTCAGCCCGTATTCAATACCAATATCCACCAGCGACTCTTTGAGAGTACGATTCGGATTGGTGATGTAACCGCCGATGAAAATGGAATCCGGACCGAAGAAGTCCTGTGAGAAGTCAGAGAGCAATTTCCCCCATGCGGCAGCCGCAGATGAGTTGTTGAATGCATCGACGATATCTTTTACCTGATCGCCGCTGGACATGGTGACGCTGCCGAGCGCTACGAGGTCGTTCTCGGAATCTCTGTTCGAGTGATCATAGTAGCGCTGAGTGTAGCTTTCCAGAGAAAAACGTTCATTATAGAGCCCCTTCTTTCCGCCCGAACTGATCCAATCGGAGTCAGAAACTCCACCACCCAATGAAAGTCGCCATACATTCTTCGGCAGTGTAAAATGCGATTGGGACGCGGCCATTCCGGTCATGAGGAAAAAGAAGATCAGACTCCGACTGCTAACGGCTAGATGAATCACCTTTCAGTAAAGAAGAAAGTTCTCCCTGAACTTGCTGAATTTGATCACATCTTTGGACCACGTAGCCGGAAGTTTCATGATATCTCTCTCTTGAGCGATAAAGATTCGCAGGTAGTCGTGACCGTACAATTTATCGATATAGTTGTCACCGATCCACCGAAACCTGCGCGGATAGTGATGACTGATAATTGAGAGACACGCGGCTGCTGTATGGATGGGGGAAAAGCTGTCCCTGTCGGTGATGTGAAGCCGGACGCCGTGGCAATTTTCACCCCGGTAAAGAGGATTTGCGATCAATGATGAGACTGAATCCGGTGTAAAAGTAACAGCGGTGAACCGGACGCCGGGAAGCTTGTGTTTCTCCAAGGATCTGATAATCTGTTTCGAGAAAATCCATGGCGCTCCTAACTGCATATAGGCGCCGTCACTGCCGAGACCTGCCGAAATATTGGTGCCGGACAGCAGGCCCATCCCCACCAGTGAGAGGAGAGTGGAAACGTTTTCAACGCCGGGCACAAACGACATCTGCATAAAACCCGTCTCATCCAACCACATCTCACGCTTCCAGTTCCTCATTGGCACTACGATCAGATCAACCCTCGCCGACTGTCTTATCCAACCTGTTTCATTCACCAGAATTGCGTACTCTCCCACCGTCAGCCCGTGCCGGACAGGAACGAGATGATAACCGAGAAAAGACTGATAGTGTGGATGGACCACTGGACCATCCACATTGATACCGTTAAGAGGGTTGGGCCGATCAAGTATCATTACCGGAATGTCCAACTGAGCGGCGGCTTCCATCACTTTGGTCACGGTGGTGATGAAGCTCAAGAACCGGATGCCGGGATCCTGGATATCCACAAGGATAAAATCCACGTCTTTGAGATCCCTTCTGGTAGGCCGGAAGTCCCGTCCCCAAAGCTGCTTCACTGGCGCGCCAAACCAGGGATCTTCTCCCCCGTGCATGATTTTGACCTCCTGCGTTCCGCTGGCGAGAATCCCGAACTGAGGTGTGAAAATAATCCTGATATCGAAATCTGACCGATTCCTGGAGAGTAAGTCGAGAAGATGTTCACCCCTGCGATTAATACTCGTATGGTTGATCAGAATAGCAAGCCGCTTTCCCTTCAACGGTTCGAACCCCATTTCTTCCAGGATATCGAGCCCGCTGAACATACCGGGAAACTGGGCCATATCTGGCACCGGCATCACTTTTGAGTACTGAAAATCTTGGGCAACACAAAAGGATGTTATTGTAGTAATGATGAAAACTAAGTATTTTAGATAAACTATCACTTTAATCCAGAATATGCGCTGACGATCAAATTGAGGAGTGAAGAAGCACCTACCATTACGGTTACTCCGATGATTGTGAACCACGGCCAGGCAACGTCTGTAAGTGAGACGACGGCGACCATCACCAGCAGCGAGACGACGAATCCGGAGACCACCGAAATCTTCGAGTATTCGCGGGCGGAGCGACCGATCACGAAGAATCCCAGAAGACCGCCATAAGTGAACGATGCGATGGCAAGCCCCACTTCCACCAACGGGCTTTCGGTGGAGGTGAATAAGGTTGC
>DCAL01000078.1:7251-9960 GCA_002311975.1 Fidelibacterota bacterium UBA1134
GATCCAATCGGTCATGGTGGACGATGCGAGGGCATTGATGGAGGAACTCAATGTGGACATAGCGGCCGAAAAGATTGCGGCAACGATTAAACCCTTAAGACCGGCGGGAAGATTCTCGAGGATGAAAGTTGAGAACACTTCATTGGCATTCATATCAGGATTCTGATAGAAGAACCAGATACCTACCCCCAGGATAAGGAAGACGGCGAACTGAAAGAAGACAACGATGCCGCTGCCGATGAGTGCTTTCTGGCCGTCTTCTTTACTTCTGGCAGCCATGATACGCTGCACCATGAGGTGATCCGTCCCGTGAGAAGCCAAAGATAGGAACACCCCTCCCGCCACCGCCGTCAGAAAGTGATACGGTGCATTGATCAGTGAAGAACCGGTCCCCGTGGCGAAGTGGAACAAGGTCAGTTTGCCTGCGGCGGAAGCTGACGACAATATGTTTGACCAACCACCGTCAATCAGTCCATCCAGGACAACGTAGGTAGCCACCGCCCCCAGAATGTAGATGCCGAACTGGATGGTATCAGCCCAGACAACAGAGCGGATCCCACCGATGAGCGTATAGGCGAGTGTGAAGACGCCAATAACAGCAATAGAGGCAGGGTATGACCAGCCTGTAATCAGAGCGAGGGGAATGGCCGTCATGAAGAGACGAACGCCGTCCGCCAGAATGCGCGTGCAGAGGAAGATGAGAGATGTAAACCGCTGTACCGATCTTCCCCACCGATACCCAATAAACTCGTACGTAGATTCTATCCCCTGCTCAAAGTAGTGAGGCAAGAGGTAGCGTGCCACCAGCCACCTCCCGGCCATGTATCCCAGCGCCAGCTGAAGGAAGCCGAGATCAGAATGATAAGCAAGCCCGGGGATGCTCAAGAAAGTCAGGACTGACGTCTCTGTCGCTACCACCGAAAACATGATCATCCACCACGGCAGATCGCGGTCCGCCAGAAAAAAGCTGTGTGCCGAAGTCTGTCTCCCCCCTGCCCAGACAGCTACACCTGTAATGATAATCAGGTATGTAAACAGGACAATGAAGTCGAGCGGCGTCACAAGTAAACCCTGATTCTTCCCCTATAACTGATCCAGCTGAAGAATGACCCGCATGACAGAATTGTAGAAGTCACGGCGGACTTTCCTCATTTCAGTTTTCCAGTCAGCAAACTCACTTGGAGTATTGCCTCGTGATGGATGCACGTGGTTGGTCAGTAGAATGACGGCGATCCTCTCGTTGGGGTCAATCCAGATAGAAGTGCCCGTAAAACCGGTATGTCCAAAACTGCCGAGCGAAAAATAATCTCCCGCCAGACTGCCTTCTTCCGATGGCGTGTCCCAACCCAGCGCCCGCTCACTCCCGGGAGGCATCTCTTGTTTACGCACGAATTCTGAAATGGTGGACCGCTTGAAGTAGCGTCGCCCGCCAAAGAATCCTCCGTCCATCATCATCTGGGCGTAACGTGCCAGATCACCAGCCGTGGAGAAAAGTCCCGCGTGGCCTGCCACGCCGCCCAACTGCCACGCCCGCTCATCGTGGACGATTCCGTGAACGAGTCCTCGGCCGTACGTCTCATCTACCTCAGTGGGAGCAACCCGGCCCAACAGTGATGGATCAGGATTGAACATAGTACTGGTCATACCGAGAGGCCGAAACACGTAACTCGCCGCCAGATCGTCCAGTGTCCGGCTCGTCACCTTGCCTGCAACCTCTCCTAACAGAATTGGTCCGAAATCACTGTACCTGTACATTTCACCGGGCGTGGACTCCAGCGGGAAATCCAGAATAGCAGCAAGAATCTCCGAACCCTTAGTACCCAGTGGAAATTCATCGAACGGTTTGAGTCCTGCAGAATGAGTCAGCATCTGCCGTATTGTTACCATCTCCTTATTACCACCCTCAAACTCAGGCAAGAAGTGATTCACCGGCTCATCCAAGGGGAGCTTCTTCTGTTCCACCAGTTTCATTACCACCGGCGTCGTCGCCACAACTTTCGTCAAGGAAGCCGCATCGTAAATGGTGTTTTCTGTGACAGGCGGTGAATGAGGATCGTACGTATGCCGGCCAACCTCATGAGACCAAAGTACTTCACCGCCCTGCGTGATAACTACCTGAGCACCAGGAAAAATCGAATCGCCTACAGCCGCGGCTAGGATTTTCTTTGCTTCACTAAAGTCAGGTCCTAGAACTGACTCTGGCAGGACATCACCACTAATTCGCCGCAGGCCGTCTCCCCGCCTCAGATCACGACTCAAGTCAACCGGCAACTTTCCGGTAATGGACGCGGCACCGAATAGTGCGTCTGCCATGGCGTGTTGCGAGATGCTGCCGTAGCCGTAAGCACACAGGTAAGTCCCGATTCCATCCACATCGGTTACATAAGGACTTCCGAACGACGTCACCACCACTGGCTTCCCGAGAGACTGCAATTCAGAGATGAGCCGGCGATGAGACTCATCAATCGTTACGGTACCGATATTCATTCTTACACGAATGAGAAGTGTGCAGAGGACATAATCGCTGTTTGTGACACTTTCGATGATTTCAGCGATCTGTGGGCCCGTGAGAGATTGATAGAAAAATCTCGTCTTTACGTTTCCGTGAATTCTGGCGACCACCGAGCGGAAGGTGCTGGAATAAGCCAGCATCCCTTCATCGGTGGCCAGCAGGATGTGTGACAGGGTATCCGCTATCGCGACTGGGAC
>DCAL01000078.1:10022-21165 GCA_002311975.1 Fidelibacterota bacterium UBA1134
CTGGGACGGGGATAAGTTTGTTATCATCCTTTACCATAGTGATAGACTTACGGGCAACTTCGGAGGCGGTGGCGCGGGAGGCAGTTTGCCCCAATTTCGACTGTGCGGTCTCCAGTGACACCGTCCTCTCCTGCCAGAGACCCAGTTCTCGCTTAGCGGCCAGAATCCGTGATACAGATTCGTCGATCCGCTCAGCACTGATCCTGCCGCTCCTCACAGCCTCAATCACCGATTCCATGGCGCGATCAACATCAATCGGAAGCAGTATCAGATCACTGCCAGCCTCGATAGCGCGGATCGCAGCTTCGCCCGCCCAGAATGCTTCCGTAATTCCCCCCATCTCCATGGCGTCAGTCACGATGAGACCGCTGAAACCGTACTCCTGCCGCAGGAGCCGTTCATTGAGAGTGTGGGAGAGAGTTGCCGGCAGACGGGATTTATCCAGTTCAGGGACGGCTATATGCCCCACCATAATCACCTTGACCCCGGCGTCGATGGCGGCCTTGAAGGGAGCAAGATCAATAACTTCAAATACTTCTCGGTCTGCCGTAATCACTGGCAGCGTGGAGTGGGAATCGGTCCCTGTGTTACCGTGACCTGGGAAGTGCTTGGCCGTAGCCCACAGTCCGTGCTCCTGTGCGCCGCGGATAAATTCAGCGCCAAACTGTGCTACTGTCCCGGGTGAATCGCCATAGGAACGGAAATTGATGATAGGATTGTCAGGATTGCTGTTGACGTCCATTACGGGGGCAAATGTCACGTGGACACCAATAGCTCTTGCCTCTTTGGCCGTAATCATCCCCTGTTTGTAGGCGAGGCCCGAATCACCGGTAGCCGCCAGCGCCATATTGGTAGGGAAAAGTGTACCGCCGTCCAACTGCTGACCTACGCCCCGCTCGTAATCGGCGGCCACCAGAAGCGGAATACTCGCCATACGCTGGAGTTCATTCAGGTTCGCAACAGTACCGTGAACGGTTCCGAAAAACTGGATGACACCGCCGAGATGATTCTCCGAGATCAACCGCTTCACCTGTCGATAGGTGTAGGCACTTTCGCTATAGAATCTGCCTGAATAACGCACCATGAACATTTGTCCGGCTTTCTCTTCCAGCGACAAGTCCGCCAGATTTGACGGCGCCAGATCTTCCGGTCCCGTAGATGGCATCTGGGTACACCCGGCCAAGTAACCGATCATCACGATTGTGACGCCGCGGATAATCTTATCCTTCCACATAAATTCTCCTCGTTCGTCCACCGATGGCAGTCATCAGCACGTACGGTGTCAGGTCAGTTGCCCGGGCGATCTCTTCTATTAGGATTCGGCTCTCACCGTCATCTCCGAAAATGAGCACATGGTCGCCGATCGCGGGTTCATCATCGCCAAAGTTGACCATAAATTGATCCATACAGACACGCCCCGCTATTGGGTAGTTTCTTCCTCTGTATCCGACGTAACCCTTCTTGAACCAGTTCCGCGGCATCCCATCTGCGAAACCGGCCTGAACCACAGCAATGTAAGCGTCACTGTCAGGAGCATAGTCCGAGCCGTAACTTACAGGCGTACCGGCCTTCACGCGTTTGAGCTGTACGATGGGTCCCATGAAGTTCATGACCGGCTCCAGATTGATAGACTCCGGGGTCTCATCTGATGGATAGGCTCCATAGAGGATCATCCCGACCCGCACCAGGTTGAAGTACGACTGGGGCATATCGAGGACACTGCCACTGTTTGAAATGTGAAAGTACTTCGTCTTGAGACCGGCCGCCTCGGCGAGAGTCGCCACTCGCGTAAAACGCTCTGTCTGAAGATCGGCGTAACTCTTATCGCCCTCATCTGAGGTAGAGTAGTGGGAATAGATCCCTTCCAAGCGTATTTCAGGACGGCTCTTGAATTCGTCCAGTATCTTCTCCACCTCATCCATCAAGACGCCAAGGCGCGTCATCCCTGTATCCACCTTAAGGTGAACTTTTGGACAATTCCCCTCTGAAACCGCAAAATCTGAAAGGAGTTCTATTTGATCGTGCCATGAAACGTTCAAGGTGATGTCCTTTTTCAGGGCAGATTCGAGAACATCTCCATTCAGGCATTCAAAAGTCAGAATCTTCCCCTCCACACCAGCCCTCCTTAACTCCAGCGCTTCTTCCATGGTGAAGACGCCGAAGAAACTTGCGCCAGCTTTTTCCAGCGCCTGGGTAACCGGCACCGCTCCGTGACCGTAACCGTCGGCCTTCACCACCGGCATGACCTGAGTGTCTCCCACCTGAGCCTGAACCTTCTCATAATTGCGGACGAGCCTGTCCAAGTGAATTTCGGCTACAGGACTAAACATCCTCAATTTCCAATCGTGACCATTGCCCAACGTCTGCATCAAGCAGTGCAAGCCCGCCGAAAACGGGAAGATGATCATCAGTTACCCATTCAACCTCTTGGAAAGTCAACAGGAGAAAGTCTTCCACCTGATCTCTGTAAAACTGTGACTGTCTGATGAGAGAACCGCAACAGCCGAGGGAGAGATTCTCTACTTCCGGCCCCATCTTTTCGGACACCTCCTCCACCATATCAGCAAGCTTCTCCGCTCCGTGCGATACCAATTGAGACGCCAGAAAGTTTCCGTCCTCGGCTAAAGATAGAATAAGGGGTGCAACAGCTGCCACTTTAGAGACGGTTCCACGCGCGAGCGACACAGTTTCCAGCACATCCTTCAACTCTTCCTTACCGAAGAACCTAACAACTTCTTCCTTCAGTTGGACCACATCCTCATCCAATAGATGTTCATTCATGATGAGCTGTGTCAGAATCGATTTTCCGACCCAATATCCACTGCCTTCATCACCTGCTGTAAAGCCTACTCCGCCCGCTCTGTGAAGGCGATCCTCGCTATCAATACCAAGGACGATACTTCCTGTCCCTGCGATCAGTGTAATACCGGGATTGCCATGCCAGATGGAGCGGTGTGCCAGTACGGCATCGCTGGTGAGAATAACGTCGCCAGCCGTAAAGGCCGTTTCCAGCATAGTCTGCAGCGCCGGCCGGTATTTACGGTTGCTGATACCTGCCATCCCCACAACACACGCCTCAACATCAGCAGCATCACACGAAGCGTGAGAGAGAATCTGAGTTATCAGCTTCTCCAGTTCCCGAATACCGTTCTGTCCGTACACATTAGGATTGGTTCCCTTGCCGGTCAGGATGAATCCGCACCGGGCGCTAGCATCAAGCAGGAGAAGATCAGTCTTTGAACCGCCGCCATCGATGGAGAGAATCCACCGTTCAGCCGCCATACCGTTCCTCAAGAAACCCCCTGAGGTCATCGAAACTTTCGAATTCCTGTGTACAACATCCGAGAATCCACGAACTGACTTTACGGCGCGGCATGCCGAGAACGGTGTAGACGGGTATCCCCAAATGGTAGGACAGCGTCACCTCACCGTGTGTTCCGCCCCCCGCCAGAACATGCTCATCCCAGAGACAAATAACGTAATCCGTCTGATTTACAAGTGAGTCCAAATCTTCACGAATGATTTTCTGCACCACCTTTTTGAAACGATCGTAGTCATCCGTCTTCCACAAACGAAAGTTCTTCAGTTCTTCTTCTGTCAGTAGAGTCTTCTCTTTTTCGACGGGATTGAAGACGTCGTGCTGAAGGGTTCCCTTCAACCAAAGGCTCATCTCCTCTCTCCAGCGTCCTCCACTGTCAGGTGCATCTTCTATGGCGCCTGAAAGATAAGCTTTCATCGGATCATAATCTTTGTGAAGAGGAAAATGTTGAGCAGATGCCAGACAGCGACAAGGAGCAAAGGTACCAGCCAACTCAGCAAAGTAAGGTGCGTATTGAAAATGAGCTCCCGCCCTCCCTGTGCCAGCATGGCTGTAGGCAACAGCGAGAACGCACTTTCCAGTGCGGCAGGAAAAGACTCGAGCGGAATAATCCATCCCGATGAAAACACAATGGCAAAGAATATGATAAACACGCCAAAGAGGTGCAGACCAGAACTCTTCGTGGCAAGAGTCAGAGAGAACGCGAGGTTTTCAACAAGCAGAGTGAGGAGGAGAATGAAGAACAGAAATCCAACCATGGGCAAGAGCGGCAGAAACAACCCAGACAGAAGTTGAAGAATAGTGAGAGCAATGAGCGCCCTGATCAAGACTTCAGGTACCATGGCGAAAATGATGGCTGAAGCTACACCCGCGCCGGAGTTTGGTGTAGCCATGACAGACTCATAGAAACTTTGTGAACGTCGATTCTCAAACAGATCCGAAAACAAGGGAAAGTAAGATGATACCAGTACGATCACGAAGACGAGACCGGGCTGAACCCACGCTTCAAAAGGGATCCCCTCAATGACAGTCTGTAGGATGTTTCTAAGCCCGAAAACAATCGAGAGGTATATTACCACAGGCAGAAGGAGCGCCAGAGATAGCTCGGTCAGCCAGTGATGTCCCAGGATCCAGAGTCGCCGACGCAGGAAGACAGCTGTCAATTTCATTCGTGGAGTCTCTCTCTGGAGGTTAAAATCAGCGTTTCAAGGCCAACTTTGTCGGCGCGATAGTCCACCAAATCCGATCCGATTGCCATTTTGATGACGTCAAACAGTACCTTCCTCTCGCGGGCATAAAAGTCGAAGATTTTTCCAATCTTTGAGGGATTCACCAGCGTGGTCAGTTTAATCAGATTATTATACAGTTCATCAGGCAAGAGTTCGAAGTGAATCTGGAAATGATGAAGTTCACCGGTATCTGACAATAGTTTGTCCAGAGTACCATCCAAAATCACCTTACCGTGATGCATGATGACGATTCTGTCGTGAATCCTCTCCGCTTCTTCGATATATTGAGTGGTGAAGATGACAGTTTTGCTTCCCTTCTTGCTCAATAGATAATTCCAGACAATATATCTTGAGCGTATGTCCAGAGACGTTGTCGGTTCATCCAGCAGCAAGATCTCCGGATCGTGGATCAGCACCTTGATGAGCATGGTACGCTTCAGAAATCCGCGCGACAAACTTTCCGGAAAATCATCAAGATAGTCTAAAACCTCGAATGTATGCGCCAGTTTGCGCACTCTCCGCCTTACTACATCTTTATCAAGACCGTAAAGCATGCCGTGAAAAGTAAGGTTTTGCCTGATGGTAAGCTGACGGTCGAAATCTGGCGACTGCGGCATGTAGCCCACCACCGTGCTTGTCTCATTCTTGCGCAGCTGAACATCCAACCCGTTTACGAAGACATTGCCGAACTCAGGTTTTGCTATACCTGCGATCACTTTCAGCAGAGTACTCTTCCCTGCGTCATTATCACCTACAATAACGGTCATCGATCCCCGTTCGATGCCGAAAGAGAGACCGGAAAGGACGGTCCTATCGTTGAGGACTTTACCGAGCTTCTTTAATGAAACGGATGCTTCCATCTCTCATTCCCGATTTTCGATTCACTATTCTCCATCAGAGATCAACTCTTGAGTACCAAATTCTATCTCGATCGAAAACAGAAAATACTCAATTCTTAGTGCGCCTCAAACCACGATTCACCTACGCCGCAATCTACAATCACAGGTACGTCCAATGCCAGCGCAGCCTCCATCTCCTGGACTACCATCTCTCGCAGATGATCCAGTTCTTCCTCCGGCACCTCAAACAGCAGTTCATCGTGAATCTGGAGAATCATCTGACTTTTCAAATTCTCATTCTTCAGCCGTTCGTGGATCTTTATCATGGCCAGCTTAATCATCTCTGCTGCGGTACCCTGAATTGGCATATTGATTGTCGCTCTTTCGGCAGCGCTCCTGACCCTCTGATTGGCGTCATCGATATCGTAGCAATAGCGCCGACGGCCCAGCATCGTTTGAATAAACTTTTCCTTGCGTGCAAAATCGAGCGTCGCATCAATAAAGTCTCTAATGCCCGCATAACGGTCGAAGTATGCCTCAATAACTTTGCGCGACTCGTCCAGCGGTATATCCAATTCTTGAGACATTCTGAACGGGCCGGCACCGTACATGACGCCAAAATTTACCACCTTCGCCGTGCGACGCATTTCCGGCAGTACATCCTTCAAGTCCACACCAAAGATGTTGCCCGCTGTATGGGCATGGATATCCTCCCCTTTCGCGAAGGCATCTTGCAAGGTTTCATCGCCACTGAGATGAGCCATGATACGCAACTCGATTTGAGAATAATCAGCCGAAAAAATGACCCGTCCATCCGTCTGCGGTCTGAACGCTTTGCGGATCTCCCTTCCCTCTTCGGCCCGGATGGGAATGTTCTGGAAGTTGGGATTGCTGCTGGCAAGGCGACCGGTAGCCGCCACTGTCTGGCTAAACGATGAATGAATGCGGCCGGTCTCAGGGTGGATAAGCTTCGGGATGGCATCAACGTAAGTTGATTTGAGCTTCTGAAACTTGCGATATTCCAAAATCTTCGCCGGCAATGGATGATGGCTTTTCAATCTTCCTAACACATTAACATCCGTGGAACGGCGGCGAATTTGCGGAAGGTTCAGCGTATCAAAGAGGATTACGGCAAGCTGCTTGGGCGAGTTCAGATTAAAGTTTGTACCGGCTATGGTACATATCTCCCTCGTGAAAGTGTCGATTTTTTTCTCCATCCACGTGGACATCTCCGCCATCATTTCTTTGTCCACATAGACGCCGTCGTACTCCATCTGCATGAGGACTGGAATCAGCGGCGCCTCAACTTTTCTGTAGAAATCGCGAAGATCAGACTCTTCAAGCTTTCGATTCAGGATGGGAACGAGAAGACGGCAGACGTCAGCATCTTCGGCTGCGTAGAAGGAAACTTTTTCCACACCCACCTGATCCATGGTGAGCTGATTCTTGCCTGTACCGATGAGATCGGTAATGGGCTGCATCCGGTACTGCAGGTGCTCTTCGCTCAGGTAGTCAAGTTTGTAGGAGCGGGACTCAGGCTTCAGCAGATGCGCGGCCAGCATGGTGTCGCATACCACCCCTTGAACGTCAACGCCGTGACGCTTTAGAATGAGCATATCGTACTTGATATTCTGACCACACTTGGCCAGCGATGAATCTTCGAACAACGGCCGCATCTGTGTCAGGACAGCTTCGAGATCATCGCCTTTGCCGGCGAACAGCGGCTTCGTCTTCTCCGGAAACAGAATCGGGACATACCATCCGCTGTCATCTCTTACGGAGAAACTGAACCCGACAATCTCCGCCAGCATGGGATCGGTGCTGGTTGATTCGATATCCATAGAGATAAGATCTGCCGATTTTAGAGTTGCTATCATCTTCTTCAGGTCGTTCAATGAATTTACAGTCGTATAGTCTTTCGCAATTTCGGCGACTTCAGCCGTGACCTCTGTTCCCCGGAACATATCCAGCTGCCCCTGAAGTCGGAAAAACTCCAGTTCACGAAAAATTTCCGCCATGGCATCGAAGTCAAAATCTCTGCGTTCAAGGTCATCTAATTCCACATCAAGTGGAACGTCAATCCTGATGGTCACAAGTTCCTTTGACAGTCTTGCAATGTCTGCTCCTTTAGTAAGTCCTTCCCGGACGCGTTTGTTTTTCACTTCCTCGGCATGATCAAGAACAGCATCGAAACTGCCGTACTCCTGAAGAAGTTTGACAGCGGTCTTCTTGCCCACGCCTGGAACGCCCGGCACATTATCGGATGAATCACCCATGAGCCCGAAGAGGTCGACGATCTTTTCCGGCGCTACACCCCACCTCTGCTCCACTCGTTCGCGATCGACAACAGCGGCGGCATCGCTCTGACGCCCCGGGCTATACATGAATATTGAATCGTTCACTAACTGCATAAAGTCCTTGTCTCCGCTGACAATATATGCCTCCATCCCGGCTTCCTTCGCCCGCACTGCCAGCGCTCCGATAACATCGTCTGCTTCGTATCCACCCACTTCGAGGCGTGGGAGATTCATCGCTTCAGTGAGTTTCCAGAGATCGGGGAGTTGGGCCCGCAGTTCATCGGGCATCTTCTCACGGGTGGCTTTGTACTGCGGATACATTTTATTACGGAAAGTCTTCTCCTTGCTGTCGAATACTATGACAATATGATCGGGATCTTCATCCCGAAATAGTTTGAACATGGAGTTAATGAATCCGAAAAGGGCGCTGGTGTGACGGCCGTCTGAAGTGATAAGAGGATTGCGAATCATGGCAAAGTGAGCGCGATAGACTATGGCATATCCGTCTATGAGGAAGAGTCGTTTTTTCGACGAGGGATCCACCACGGAAGTTATGACGGCAGACTCGGTGACTTCAATTGAATTCTCCTTTCTCTCTATAAGACGGAATCTGTCCAAAATGATCGTTTTTGTCCAGACAATTACCCCGTCATTTATGGCGGGGATACATTCAGTCTGTCGAAATTCTGATTATGGATCAGTGGCTTTCTCTCATACAATCCCCCAACGATCTTCTCGGATTCGTACTCTTCTTACTGATCTTTCCAATCTACCATGCAGTCTAATCCAAGGCTCATTCGTGTGGCGTCATTATCTTCTTTGCCGCGAAATTCATCGGGTTCCAAGAATTAACTCAAAAGGTGTACCTAGACAAGTACCGCCGGGAGGCAATACCCCCTCTCAATTGACTCCGTTCAAGCGGGATGCAACCACCTCTTGAGTGGCACATTTTTCTCCCTCGCTCTGCTCATAGGATTCACGGCAAAGGAACCTGCCGATCTGCTTCTGTTTAACGGGCGCATCTTCAGCGCCAATGAGAAGCTCGCCACGCATTCGGTAATGGTAGTAACCGATGGCAAGATCGTAGCGGTAGGTGACGCTTCACTAAAAAGTAGATTCAACGCTCAAGATTCCGTTGACCTCCGCGGCAAGCTCCTTATTCCCGGCTTCAACGACACACATCAGCATGTTTTCGGACGGTCGAATCGATATATTGCCCTAGATGATGTTCGTTCTATCAGGGAGCTCAAGGATCTCGTCCGGTCAAAGGCGACTGAGTTGGGAGAGGAGGAGTGGATAACGGGTTACGGCTGGGCGAAGGATGATCTGGCGGAGAAGCGGCGGTCTTTACGTTGGGATTTTGACTTGGCAGAAATAAACCTCAACACGCCAGATCCTGAAGGCGGGATCATAGAGCGCGACAAAACTGGTAAACTGAACGGCACCATCCGCGAACGGCAAAATATCATCGGGCGTTTAGTTCCCGATCCAGCATGGGATGAGTTGAAGCCGAGCTTCATCACAAATCTTCGCGGACTCCTGAAGTTTGGCATCACCTCCTTCATCCAAGCCGGCGCAACTGTGGAGCAGTGGCAGGGGGTTTATGCCGAGTTTGGTTAAGAGTTGCCCCGAGCCGCAATTCAGATCTACTGGGCCGGCCGGGAGGCGATGCAAGCAGCTGGACTGAAGACAGGAGACGGAGACAACCGCCTACGTATCGGTGTAGTCAAGGTTCTGGTTGACGGCGGATTCACAGGTCCAGCCGCCTATACCCTTGAACTCTACCGCGGCTGTCCAGACTACTTCGGCAAATTGAACCACAGTGAAGAGGAGCTGCGCCGGATAATTCTGGACGCGCACGAGATGGGCTGGCAACTCGGCTTTCATGCGATCGGAGACGCTGCCATCAAAATTACGTTGGAGATGTTTGTGGATGCTCTCGAGCGATTCCCGCGAAAAGATCATCGCCACTATCTGAAGCACTTCACCGTGTCGCCGCCGGAGGAGACATATCGCCTCATGGCCGAGAATAACATTCTGATCGCCCAACAGCCGAACTTTACGTGGACTATCGATAGCCGCTACAGTGAGACTCTCGATGACGAACGACTGGAGCACAACAACGCTCTGCGGACACCCATGGCACGGTATCTTCATGGCACTCGGAAGCGACATCCTCCCACTGACCCTTTTCTCGGCATCTATACATAAGTTACAAGACACGGTAAAAGCGGACGTGTCTTTGCTGCAAAAGAAGCACTAAGTATTGAATAAGCTATCATTGGCTACACGCGAAATGGTGCGTACATTACCTTTGAAGAGGGCGCCAAAGGTACTCTTGAGGTTGAAAAAATGGCTGACTTTGCAGTTCTCGCTCAAAACTTGTTGGAACTGTCCGATCAATCCATTCGGGATGTTTTTGTTGAGCAAACCTTTATCGGCGGAAAGCTTGTTCATGAACGAAAAGAATCTAAATAGAATCGAGCATAGATCGAAACCTGGAAAGATCGCACTATTCTTCATAACGGTTGCCCTGTTCGGATTCCAGACAATGCTTATCTCAGGAGGTAATAAAGTGAAGAACCTTGAAAAAGCCACCCTTGGCGCAGGATGCTTCTGGTGTGTGGAGGCGGTCTTTGACCGTATTGATGGCGTGGTGGATGTAGTGGCCGGGTATTCCGGTGGCACAGTTGCCAACCCATCTTACCAGCACGTTTGCACCGGGACAACCGGTCACGCTGAAGTGGCACAGATTACGTATGATGCCGATAAACTCTCTTATACGGAATTGTTAGACGTTTTCTGGAAGGCTCACGATCCGACCACCCTCAACCGACAGGGAGCCGATGTGGGCACCCAATACCGATCAGCTATTTTCTATCATAACGAGAGCCAAAATCTGAAAGCCGAGGAATCGAAAGGTGAAATCTCTGAGTCCGGTGTCTTCGGAGAGAAGATTGTAACGGAGATTGTGCCGCTTGAGGAATTCTATGCGGCTGAGAATTATCATCAGGACTATTTTGAAAACAATCCCGACGCATCTTACTGTCGTCTGGTCATCCGACCAAAGCTGAGAAAACTAAAACTCAAATGAACTGCGACAGATCTCCGGAAATAACCTTTCTGACATGGGATCACATAGAAGTGGCGCACCGCGGTGTTTTCGAAGATATCGAGGCGTATCTCGGAGGTGTGCGTGCGTGGGACTGGAACGAGACCGGAACGAATAACATTCTGGACGTCATTGTTTTCCCAAAAACCACATCAGCACTCCCACTTATGGATGGGTCGCCGGCTACAGTCAGCAAGGTGCAGACTGGATGAACCGGGTATTCAAATAAGACGTCAAGAGAAAAATTGAACCGCCAAGGTAAAGTATGCATCATTAGCGGTGCCACGGACGGTATTGGTAGAGAAGCAGCACTAAACCTTGCCGAAATGGGATTTACACTTGGTCTT
>DCAL01000116.1:0-2533 GCA_002311975.1 Fidelibacterota bacterium UBA1134
CAAAAAACTGCGCTTCATCAATTCCCACCACATCCGCATACTCAGCTTCCTTCAGGATATCTTTTGGACTGGGAACTGGTAGAGAGTCCATCTTCAGTTTCGAGTGTGAAACAATATGATTGAGACTGAAGCGGTCATCGATCTTCGGTTTGAAGATTGAAACTTTCTGCTTTGCAATTTTGGCTCTTCGCAGGCGGCGGATAAGTTCTTCCGTTTTTCCGCTGAACATGCTGCCGCAGATGACCTCTATCCAGCCTGACTCTCTTGGACTTAATGTAGGCATTATATCTCTCTGGGATTCGGTGACACTCGCACGATACCACCACTGAAAACTGAGGATACCAGTTTCTGGAGCCTTCTCAGAGTATTACATCGTGATTCTCGATTTAATCAGTTCAACTGTGACTTGAATATCGTCTCCGTGGCGGATGATAATATCCGCATAATTCTTCGTTTTTTCCACAAATTGTTCATGCATGGGGCGAACCGAGTCGAGATACTGCTGAATGATATGGGAGACGGACCGGCCCCGCTTTTCGGTATCCCGCTTCAACCGGCGGATGAAACGGATGTCTCTGTCTGCATCAACATAGATTTTGAGATCCATCATTTTCCTGATCTCTGCTACCGTCAGAATGAGAATTCCCTCAACGATAACTGTGGAGCGTGCCTGTATGACCTTTGTTGTTCTCCGTCGCGTGTGGGTGGAAAAGTCATATAAAGGTGACTCAATCTCTTTCCCCGCAAGAATCTGACACAGCTGTTGTGTCAGAAACTCAAAATCGATGACTTCAGGATGATCATAGTTGATCTTTGACCGTTCCTCAAGTGAAAGGTGAGACTGATCCTTATAGTAGGAATCCTGTTCAAGAACGGTCACTTGATTCTTGCCGAGGGAGTCCACAATTGCGTTGGTGAGGAAAGTCTTTCCTGAACCTGTCCCTCCGGCAATGCCGACGAGCTTGCTCATCACTGTTTCAGATGACTGTTATCGAAGGGCTGCGGCAGCAGTACACTGCTCATGTGAACCGTTTTGTCTCCGGCGTCGCCGATTATAGTGATGGGGATATCACCGCACAGATCCCAGATCACCTGCCGGCACGCTCCACAGGGGCTGATGCCATTCTTTCCGGCGATGGCCATAGCTGTGAACGATTTATATCCCCGGGCCACTGCGGCACCCAGCGCCACACGTTCGGCGCAGTTGGTAAGACCGTAACTGCTCGATTCCACATTGCATCCGGTGATGATTGTGCCGTCGTCTGTCTGCACCGCCGCACCCACTTTGTAGTTGGAGTAGGGGGCGTGGGCGTTCTCTCTCACTTTGATAGCAGCTTCTGTAAGAGGATTCATCAGATCATCTCCAGTCTTATCAGTTTCAGAACACGGATAAGGGCAATTCCCGCCAGAAATCCACCGATATGAGCGAACCACGCTACTCCGCCCGTGGTATCCATTCCCAGCATTGCCAGTCCACTGCTCAACTGAACGAGGAACCAGAATCCGAGCACATAGACAGCCGGAATTCTGATCCTTGTAAAATAGATAAAGAGAAAGATGAGGATATGGACTTTTGCGCGGGGAAAGGTGATCATGTAGGCGCCCAAAACTCCCGCGATGGCGCCGCTGGCACCGATAATTGGGATCGTTGACATGGGATCGATAACCGTCTGCAGAACGCCTGCCGCCACGCCGCATGTCAGATAGAAGACGGCGAATTTTGTGTGTCCCAGGATCCCTTCAACGTTATCGGCGAAGATCCAGAGATAGAGCATGTTGCCTCCGAGATGCATCAAGCCGCCATGCAAGATCATCGAAGTGAAGAGTGTAATGATATAGAAACCGAAATCGACTGACGCCATCTTGGGGATAATGGCGAAGGCGGTCGTGAATTGAGTTCCGCCCATGTTCTGCAGCACAAAGGCAAGACAATTCAAGCCCAGTACAGTGTAGGTAACATAGGGTATCAGTACCCGGGGATTGTCGTCTCGGTAGGGGAGGAACATCTTAGCTATGCCACAGAGTCACTGACGACACCGAGATAATTGAATAATGAATATCCAACAACGAATTCTGAATATGGAATCGATTGCTGTCACTCTCTCAGACTTACAAGTCTGCATCCTTAATTTCCTGTCACTTCACTTCGAAAACAGTGTGCCGCCGCTTTGAGCATTTCAACTTCTTAGCCTATTCCTTAGCCTTGGTCACCTGCACCTCGAATTCTTGTGTGTTACAGCGGTGGAATACCCCAATCCTAATTTACGGAAAACGTAATCTCTTTTGTTGTCATGTTTCCCACCTGATCTGTGGCGCTGATGACCAGCGTATGGGAGCCGCTTTCCAGTGGACTGTCCAGCTGGTAGATGACCTTTTTCTTGACGGGCTGATACTCGAAAAGGAGTTGTTCGCCATCGAGAGAGAGTTGGATAGCTTTGTCGTTTTTGACGCCTGCCAGAGAATCCTTGACTCTAACGCTAAAACTCATCAGATCGTTGTAGTCGTAGAATCCGCCGTCGCCCGGGAAGATTGT
>DCAL01000116.1:2576-3412 GCA_002311975.1 Fidelibacterota bacterium UBA1134
GAAGATTGTCTCGATTACGGGAGGTATTCTGTCTTCGATGACGGCCACCGCTTCCAAGCTGTAAAGTGATGCAAAGAACATCCACCTGCCGCGCGAAAATTGGGACGGCAGATAGGTCCACCCGACTTTCTGATCGTAGTAGAAAATACCCATCCCCTCGGCATCGGCCACCGATTTGGCCAGTGCGATGGCTACGCGGGCGGAGTCCTGCAGTGGTCTCTCAAACGGCTGCAACTGATAGACACGACTCCTGAACTCTCCGCCTTCAACCGGCACCGGCCGTTCGATGTTCTCTATCCAGATGGCGGTCGTGTCGTAAAACGTGGTGGGCGTGGCTTGCAGGGAACAGCTGCCGTCAGGTGAAACTGCCGCTGTTGAGCCATCGCCTGTGAACAGCTTCGGCTTGAGAATGAAGTGTGATTCCCGCACGGGAGAGCCGTGGTACAGGACAATTGCCTCGGTGACATCGGCCACTACCTGCAGAGCGAGAGGAGTGGAAATATAAGTTGCCGGTCTCGTCTGATGCATTTGAATCGGGATCTCTGCCCCTCTCTTGATCAATACGACTTCCGGCGGATCGGCGACCCATCCGCGAGAGTCCACTTGAATGATCACCGAATTCTCGAGATGGGACATGTCGAAATCGATCGCCATCTGCATATGATCAGCTTCAGCTACGCCAAGGGGAAGATGGAAGGGAAGGCTGACGCCGCCCAGTTTGTCTATGCCGATTAACTGAAGGATGCGCCCCCGGGATTTGGAGGCGGGGAGGTCGATAATCAGCGTTTTTTCGCTTTGCCTTGTGGCGAGAGCTTCAACCTTTTCTTCCACATAGC
>DCAL01000116.1:3515-3903 GCA_002311975.1 Fidelibacterota bacterium UBA1134
TTTCTTCCACATAGCCCTTGTTATTGAAACTGTAGCAGACGAAATCGGTCACAGCAAAGGGCGTGCCGACAGTTTCCAGTGATACGGTCACTGTCTTTCTATCCTGATTCAGCACTGTTGCGCGGAGAGAGAAGGGGGGGGCGTAGTAAATCGTGCCTTTAATTCGGGAAACATTCTTTTTGTGATCAAACAGTCGAATGGAAACTGTGTGATATCCCGGTGACAACGAGAGCGTGCCGCTGGAGCCTTCCTTTATAAATCCTAAGTCGCTGTTGTGACCGAGACTGAAAAGGCGGTGGAATTCACCGTCGTTGAGTCTTCTGAGTGCATTATCCCTTTCAGTTTCCACGAGATGAGTGTGTTCGAATGAAAAAGATTCAAAGTCTGT
>DCAL01000054.1:0-411 GCA_002311975.1 Fidelibacterota bacterium UBA1134
ACGGGACAGTTTCCCAAGACCTGTCAGTTATAGCACAACTTTCCGCGTGTGGTTATATTACGGACTTGATTATGTATTCATCACTGCTCATTAGGAGGAACTCATGGCAAGTTCAATCATAGGTGCATTTGTTGGCGTTGTACTCTCAATGGCCTTTGTGATTTTCATAAAGAGACTACTGGAAGAACTTGACCGTCTCGATTCGGCTGTCACTGAGTAGTGCTTTCTATCAGACTGTGGCTAACGCCCATATCAGGCGAGCCTAACGATGGGACTTTCTAGGACACCACCAAACCGCGAGGATGTAATTCAGATGGTTGTAAGGAATATGTATAGTGATTGAATCCTCAACAATTCCCATCGCGGAGATGTCGTAGAAATGATAGTTTTATCTGCTCTAGGTCCAGATTG
>DCAL01000054.1:473-1519 GCA_002311975.1 Fidelibacterota bacterium UBA1134
GGAAGCTCGTCGGTTTGGACTAACACCCTTGGGATCTACAGCGAGGAAGGGGAAGCGAACGGGTTCGGATTCAGGTCGGGCAGATTGCGGCACTTCAGTTTTGGGGGCGAAAAAAGAAGATGTTCTTGAAGTTTGGTTGGAAGAAGAAGGCTCCTGATTACTTCTACAGGGACAATCCCGGAGAAGAAATCGAGCCCGAGGGTTGGTTCTGTGACGTTTTCGTTTTCGGGCTTCATCTAGAGGATGATCAAGATCGAACAGATCAAGTTGATCCCAAGCTGTTGAAGTTTCTCGTTATTTTGACAAGTGACTTAAGGCGAGGCCGGCATTCAATGGTTCTCACAAAGGCTCTAAAGCGGTGGCAGCCGGTAACTTGGTTTCAGCTCTCGGAATCAGTAGAATTAGCCATAAAGCACATGGTTCGGTGATCGAATAGTGTCTCGGCTGTTGAGGAAAAGTTTATCGTTGCTTCTTCTGTTTTTCCTGGCGCCGCTGTGGTGCCAGGAAAATAAGCTATTCTGGGATGGCAACGACTGGAACCGCCTGTCACGGCAGACGGCTGGCTATCCCGAATTTGCCTATCTGGTGAAGTCCTCCTATGTTAACGGACTGCTGGACGGGCGGCTGTATGACTACTTCAAGATATGGCCAGCCGATTCAACAGTGGCCGATTCTATTCTGGCAGGCGAAATTATTGATTACCTGAAGACGTCAGAACTTATCCGCGTGTTGGACAATTTCTACAACGATCCCCTCCGCAACTACATTCCTGTCGCCTCGGCGATCCTTATTGTCAACATGCAGGCTGAGGGGCATTCAATGCAAATGATTGACGCTTATACAGAGAAGAGTAAGGAGTGGATCAACAGGCTGATGCTGCAGATGCAGGGAGAAGATCAGTTTCTTCTCATGAAAAAGAAACAGAAGAAGCTAACCGAAAAAAAGAAGGAATAGCGGGAAGACCTATTCGATTCTGATCAGGCCCTCCAGCGGGCTGTAAGCAAAAACCCTCAGATCATTTCTGAACTTCACGTAACTGATATGGT
>DCAL01000054.1:1576-3201 GCA_002311975.1 Fidelibacterota bacterium UBA1134
TTCACGTAACTGATATGGTACCTGTAGCGATGATCTTTCGCACGATCGAATGGATAAGTCACACCCCTCACGGCTGTTTGACCATCGGTCATCAGGGGCTCATAGTCGTGAAGGTGCACTATTTTTTCTTCGGAAGAAATATTGGCTGAAGGGTCATACTCAGTTAGAAATCCTTCAAGTTGCGTAAGCGTCCTACCGGAATTGTTATCAATCTGGACGACCACGTATAGCAGATCATCCTGAACGATTCGTATGCGCACATCTACATTGAAAAGTGGCCTGTCCTGAGCAGTGGAAAGGGAGAGGAGGATGACAATCAGAAGGGAGAGCCTTTTCACAGTGTCAATTTATCGCGGCGAGGCCGTCAAGTCAAGTGCCGCCGCCGGGAGTAAAATGATGGATCCCGAAGTTCCGGGAGGAATCATTTTGAAACGGTTGTTGGGAGTTTACCGTTAGTTTTGAAACAAGTTTGCTCCGCCTCATTGTAGCACTCCGTTTTTCCGGCACGGCCTGTTCGGTCAAAGATTGTGGAACTGACCTGCATGCGTTAAGTTAGATTGGACGAAATAATGACAGAAGCTGATTTCAGAGAAATCCTGAGTGAGCTGGATGAGTTGGTGCGCATCAGAAAGGTTGGCGCCAGTGGAGAAACCTGGGTAGCATTGGCTGATTTGCACCGCGGCAAGACTGTGGAGGAGATTCGCCGCCGTCTAGCCACTTTTCCAGTGAAAGCAGATGTGAGTCATCAGGACGGAACCGTCTGCCTGAAAGTCAAGGATCAGCCGCAGCTTGCTGGCAAATCTGAACCGGTCATTGTCATTCCCAAGATCAATCTCTTCCTCTTTCTGGCTACTGTTGTTACCACTCTTCTGGCGGGCTCTCTTCTGGAAGGAGGCAACCCGCTTGCACGTGTCGGCGATGTCACGATGGGGATACCCTTTTCAGCCACACTGCTTCTAATTCTCGGTTGTCACGAATTCGGCCACTATTTCTACGCCAGGAAGCATAATGTGGATGTGACACTGCCGTATTTCATCCCAGCGCCGACATTCATCGGTACTCTGGGTGCGCTCATTCGGATCAAGAGTCCCATCCACAACCGGAAGGCGTTGCTGGAGATTGGCGCTTCCGGACCTATCGCCGGATTCGTGGTGGCAGTACCGCTTCTATTTTTGGGACTGAGTCACTCGCAGGTGGTGCATATCGAACCGGGTTCCGCAATCATTCTTGGCGATTCTCTGCTGATGAAGTTCGCAATCGCCGCGGTTTTTCCCGGGCTGGCTGAGAGTGAGGACATTATGCTCAATTCCGTCGCCTTTGCCGGCTGGATTGGCCTCTTGGTAACGATGCTGAATCTGCTGCCGCTCGGTCAGCTTGACGGAGGGCACATAGCTTACGCCATACTGGGCGAGAAGCACAATAAGATGGCAAAGTGGGCATTCTTAATGCTGATTCCCCTGAGTTTTTTCTCCCTGAACTGGCTCGTCTGGGGCGGCCTCATATTGCTCCTCATGCGATCCGTGAAACATCCCCCAATTCTCGACATGGAGACGCCACTTGAATCCAATGACAGGACGGTAGGACTCGCCTGTCTCGTCATTTTCGTAATCTGCTTTGTTCCTGTT
>DCAL01000054.1:3217-3709 GCA_002311975.1 Fidelibacterota bacterium UBA1134
CCCCTTCAGATTCTGACACTGATTGCTCTCCTTATCATCTCGGCTGCTTCTCAGAGCCGCGTGGGCCAGTGGGAATCGTACACCTCTTTTCTGAACGTACGTGAAACCATCGAGCTTGATGGCAAGCTGGTTTCTGTCACTTCCGGCGGCATCCTCATATATGACCCTGTTACGGCGGAGTTTGAGACGCTTACCAATGTGGACGGATTGGCCGAGACCGATCTAGCCACCCTTTCCATTGATGTCAACGGTCATCTCTGGCTCGGCAGTGCGGCGCCGCTGGGAATCGTCCAGATCTACGACCTCGCTAATCGCCAATCCATAAAAACGTTCGATTTTGAGCTGTCGCAAATTACCGATATTGCCACTTCGGATTCGGTCGTTTTCGTCGCCTACGCTCAAAATCTTGACTGGGGGATTCTGGAATTCTCCAATCGGGCTGGCAGTTTCACTTACCGTCAGATCTTGAATCCTTCCCTGGACCGTCTCGGC
>DCAL01000054.1:3722-6068 GCA_002311975.1 Fidelibacterota bacterium UBA1134
ATCGCCGGACTTGTCATACGAGGGGACAAACTCTTCGCCGCAACCGACAGGGGCATCTTTTTTGGTGATTTCAGAAAGTATATTCTCAACTATCCGCAGAATTGGGAACGTGTTACCGAATTCGATGGCAAGAATGTGAGTGTCCTCAGAGATGTTTACGAAGATATGCTGGTTGTGGCCAACGGTAAAGTGTGGCGTTACGGCGACAAATTAACGCTCCTGAGTGCGGCGTACGCAGACACCACACTTTTGCGGGATGTTGCTTTGACGACCGATGGAACCCTCTACGGAATTACAAAATGGAAACTTGTTCGTTTTGCGATGGATGGAAGTATCAATGGAACTTGGAAAATGAGTGCCAGCGCTCAGAAATTGCTGCCACTTAACGACGGCAATATTGTGGTGGACAGCGACCACGGATTCGCGATCTGGCGACCTGACAGAGCACGGTTCGAATGGCTGGTGCATAATTCACCCATCAGCAATGTCTATACCGCCCTGACGGTTTTGGACGACGGCCGTCTTGTGGCGGCGGGGCCGGAGGGAATATCTATCCTCAATGAGGACGGCTGGTATAATATCATTTCTTCGAAGACAAAATGGGCCGTTTATGGCTACGGTCCGGAAGCCTACAACAGGTTTGTGGCCGATACTGTTCAGTTGCGCATGAGCCGCGTATGGTCTCTGCTGGAAGAAGGTGAGATCATTACTCTCTCGTATCAGGGCGTAATTCCAGCGCGCAACGAATTCGATCAGCTCATAGGCGGTGGCGTGGTAAGGATCGATTTGAACGATCCCGGTGGGCTTGCGGTTTATGACACCACAGACGGACGTCTTGAGCCTTTCGATGAACGCGGCTACATGAATATCCGTGGTCTGCATCATGATAGCGATGGTAATCTTTGGATCGCCAACTTTGGAGCTGGTGATCTTGACAAGAAGATATCGGTAGTAACTTCCCGCGGAGAATGGTTCAATATTCCGCAACTTGGAGGAGGGATTCTACAGACACTCGAGAACCCCACCGATATTGTCATGGCGGAGAAGAACATATTTCTCATCGGCAGCAGTAAGGACGACGGGCTGTTCGTCCTTAAACTGGATCAGAGTTCAGACAGAGACGGCGAACCGGACGCGATCGATTCTGATGATGATAACGATGGCATTCCCGATACACAGGACTTGGACGACGACGGGGACGGCATCCCGGATCAAAGTGATGATTTGCCTGTGACGTGGGTAAATTTCTCAACAAACCACGGCTTGGATAATAACACTATCTGGTCTCTCATATCACCGGAGCCGGAGATGGTGTGGGTCCTTACCGCACAGGGCCTACAGAGACTGATTTTCAGCGGAGACTACTCCAGAGTAACACCCTACTTTTTCACCTATTTCTCAGGCGTCCCGTTCGGAGAAGGGTCGAAAGTGGTCATGGACGGCAGGGAGAATATCTGGGTTTCATCAGTTACCAGCGGACTTTATGTTCTGCTTGCCAACGCCACGCCGTGGCCGGACTGGAGCGGTTTCCGCCACAACAACAGCTACCTTCTCTCCGACGCCGTAACAGCGGTGGCCATCGATGACAAGCGCGGACTCGCCTACATCGCTACGTCAAAGGGAATCAACGCGCTGCGAATCCCCTTTTCCAGGAAGAAGCAGTCCTACTCAAAGGTGAAAACTTTCCCGAGTCCGTTCAAAGTTCCCAGCCCCACACCAATGGTTATAGATGGCTTGATGGACAACTCCTCCCTCATGATTATGACACTCTCTGGAAAGGTGTTGAGAGAGATTAAATCAACCTCGGGCTTAGTCCGAGGTTATCAAGCCTTCTGGGACGGGAAGGCGGACGACGGCCGCTACGTGGGGACTGGAGTGTACTTAGTTGCGATCTACGCCGAGAGCGGCGAGTCCAGAGTGACAAAGATTGCCGTGATTCGTGAGTAGGTGGAGCGGCCGACCCTACTCAGTTCAGATTTCTAATCTAAGATCCTTCAACAGTCATCCCGGAGTATTCGGGACTTTTTCGAAACAACAGTTCTTGGATTATTCCTTTCTGTGAGCTCAGGGCCGGAATTCTGCCACGAGAAGGGTAGTGCTGTTGCTGCGTTACTCCTTGCTGGTCTGCTGACTGGGAAAGTACTCCGGCATCAGCCCGAAGTCTCCCTCTAACTCATCCGCGAGTGATCTGATCATCTTCTTCCGTTCGGTGTAGTTCATGAAAGCGCTCTTCATGGCTGTAATGGTCACCTCCCTGAAGTCGTAGAGATTGAAGTCGAACAGTTCATGGGCCCGCATGAACTCGTTGGTCATGGTGGTGTTTGAGATGAGGCGGTTATCGGTATT
>DCAL01000054.1:6139-9734 GCA_002311975.1 Fidelibacterota bacterium UBA1134
GATGAGGCGGTTATCGGTATTCAGCGTCACGCGGATTCCTTGGTCGTAGTAGTAGCGGACGGGGTGGTACTTCAAACTCCGCACGCTTTTCGTGTGGAAGTTGCTGAGGATGCAGATCTCCATGGTGATGCGGTGATCGTTCACATATTGCATAAGATCGGGGTCTTCTCTGAGNNTGATATTGTTGTTCAGGATGAGGTAAAATGCTTCGCGGTGATGCTTGGCCGGGAAGTTCTCTTCCGCTCCTGCTAAGTCGAATCCTACCACGCCGCGATTCTTGAATTGAATAGCGAGATCAGCCAGCTTCAATGACGCTTCTGCACCGATATTTCTAATCCCGCAGATAATGATTCCGCTCTTGATGCCGAATCTCTTTTCTGCCTCCTTCAGTCCTTTCTTCACCGCCGCCACTGATTCTTGAGGTGTCATCCCCCTCTTCGTGTGCAGGATGGGGGAGTAGCGGATCTCGATGTAGCGTACATTCTCCGCCGCCGCATCTTCTGCCAGCTCGCAGGCCGCTCGTACAAGGCTGTCGTGAGTCTGCATGGTGCTGAGAGTCAGCTCGAACCTGTCGATATATTCCTCCAGCGTGCCGCGCTTCTTGCCGATGGCGAGCATGCCGCGGAGTTCGTCGGGATCACTGGTGGGAAGTTTCACCTTGTCTTTCTGCGCCTGGTCGATCATGGACTCGATCCGAAGTGATCCGTCAAGATGACAATGAAGTTCAACCTTGGGCAAGGAGTGCAGTAAGTCGAGTGATATCTTCATCTATTTTCGAGTCACCGTGCGATAGACCCAATAGATGACCGCCAGAAAGAGGATGGGACCGAGGAAGGTAAGTCCCTCAACGGCAGGCCACCAGTCCTTTTCCGCAGTGATGAAGATGGGGACAGCGACGAGAATTCCCATCAGCGCTTCCCCCGTGATGAGTCCGGAAGCCATAAGGAGACCTTTTCTTTTTGCTGACTCACCCGCGCCTGATCTGTCACCCATATGTGCGATCATACCACCAACAAAAATTGGTACCGACAGCTCGATAGGGAGATAGATCCCAACTGCTACGGCGAGGACAGGAACGCGGAAATCGGAGCCCATACTCTCCTGACGAAGATCGATGAGAATGATGATGACGCCGATGATAGCGCCGAACGCCACCATGTTCCACGGCAAATTGCCGGTGAAGACTCCGTTGGCTACTGATTTCATAAGAGTTGCCTGAGGCGCCGAGAGGGTAGGGGAACCGATTACATAAGCGGTGTGAAGAATGTCGAGTACAAGTCCGAGAACGACAGAGGCGGCGATGACGCCGACACACTGCATCAGCTGCTGTTTCCACGGTGTAGCGCCGAGAATGTGACCTGTTTTCAGATCTTGAAGATTGTCGCCCCCGATAGCGGCTGCGCAACAGACGACCGCACCCACAAGAATGGCTCCAGCCGCTCCCGACTTTGAGGTTGTCCCAAGGAGTGCCAGCAGCAAGAGGGCCGTAAAAAGAATGGTTGCGATGGTGACGCCGGAAATAGGATTATTGGAGGAGCCGACCACACCCGCCATGTATGCTGCCACTGCGGAGAAAAGAAAGCCGAAGATCATCATGACGACAGAGAGTAGGGCCGCAATGCTTGCTGATTCTAGTACACCAACGTAGAGGAAGAACACCGGGACCAGCAGCGCTAGCAGACCGATGCCGACGTAGTTGATGGGAAAGTCCCGTTCTTCTCGCCGTATGGCAGCACCCGACTGTGCGTGTTTGACAGCGTCGAGGCTCGCCTTTATACCCTGCGCCAGCGGTTTCATCAGTTTGAGAAGAGACCAGATGCCGCCCACCACCATGGCGCCCACGCCCAAATAACGGATCTGAGAATTCCAGATCTGCCAAGCGGCTTCCATGGGATCTCCTTCATACCCGTATATGGCTGAGTAGATAGGAATTGCGAACGCCCACGAAATGAGTCCGCCGGAAAAAACCAGAATCGCGATGTTGCGACCAACGATATACCCGACAGATATGAGCGCGGGCGAAAGGCCGGAACCGATGCCGAAGATTACCCCGCCTACCGATCTGGCTCCCTCCACGGCGGCGTGCCACATTGTGAATCCCTGTTGGGCAAGCTTCATAAGACCGCCCGCCAGACCGGCAAGTCCGATGAGTCTTATTCCCTCTGAGGCGTCAGCCGTTGTTTTCTCTTTCGCCGCCTCACCAGCTCTCAATACCTCTGCCGTAGCGATCCCCTCGGGATAACGCAGCTTCGCCTCGATGATGAGTGCCCGCCGCAGCGGAACCGTGAACAGAACGCCGATGAGTCCGCCGATGGCTGAAATCTTTGCTATCTCCAGGTAGTCGAATTCCGTCCAGTAGCCCATGAGTACAAGGGCGGGGATGGTGAATATAACGCCTGCCGCCAGCGATTCACCGGCTGAGGCAGCCGTCTGGACAATGTTGTTTTCAAGAATGTTCGACTTTTTGAAAAAACTGAGGACTCCCATGGAAATAACGGCGGCGGGGATAGAGGCTGAAACCGTCATGCCTGCAAATAGGCCGAGGTAGGCATTTGCCCCCGCAAGAACAGCCGATAGGACGACGCCGAGAACCACAGCCTTAAGGGTGATTTCGGGGAAAGGAGTGGATTGATCCGTCATGTGAGGCTACCAGATTAGTGGCGTGAAAATAGATCAGCCGCCATCAAGAATGCAAGCAGATGCTATCCTTTTTCGAATACTGATAGAAGGTTGTCTCTGAAAGGTCTCAGGGGTCCTCGTTTAGATATGAGATGCCAGAAGAAAAACAGCAGGAAGAGCCATCGCCTGACATAGGTCGCACCCTGAACGTAGTCCAACTTCAACAGCTTGAGGCCCTTGATGGCGCGCCTCATTCGAAAAGCCGAGTTGAAACGATAATAGGTAGGCAAGACATCGTCTTCTTCAACTCCGTAGAGCAATCGAAGAACGCGCTGCTTAAGTCTGAAGGGAAGAAGACGGGCGACAGCGACGAACGGACTCCACACATTCGTAGTGATGACGATGACTCTGCCATTTTGTTTCAGCACACGTTCAACGTCCGTGAAGCTTGCCTCCGCGTCTGGCAGGTGTTCAACCACAAAGCGGAGTGTGATGAGATTAAAGGAGTCATTACGGAAGGGAAGGTTTTGGATATGGGCCTGANNGTGAAGCTTGCTTCCGAATCTGGAAGGTGTTCGGCCACGAAGCGAAGTGTGATGAGATGGATGGAGTCGCTACGGAAAGGGAGGTGTTGCATATCGGCCCGAAGAAAAGGCGCCGGATGACGGTTATCAGACTCTTGAATATCCAATCCCACCGCCAACCGACTCCGGTTTCCAAATCTGAAGACCGCCTCGTTGCGACCGCATCCGATATCGAGCCAGTTTTCCGTCTCCGTCAGATGAGTAGTGAGAAGATCGTCATACGCTTCCCACCGTT
This sequence comes from Fidelibacterota bacterium UBA1134, assembly GCA_002311975.1. Taxonomy (GTDB): domain Bacteria; phylum Fidelibacterota; class Marinisomatia; order Marinisomatales; family S15-B10; genus UBA2146. The sequence goes on from DCAL01000054.1 coordinate 9,578, forward strand.
GTCGGAAGCGTGGATCCAACCTGCGGATGATATGTCTTGCCCAGTGTTCATTGGCGGTCATATCTGAAGTTCGTCTAATCACGTCTATTATTAGTTTTGGCGCGGGTAGAATTTCCACAAGGCGAACCCACTTCTGCCACCATTTCCCGATAGTACT
>DCAL01000048.1:0-5626 GCA_002311975.1 Fidelibacterota bacterium UBA1134
CAGAACTACCCCAACCCGTTCAACCCGTCCACACGGATCCGGTTCGAGATTGCGGAACGCCAACAGGTCGATGTCGTGATCTACGACATCCGCGGTTTCAAGGTTCGGACGCTGTCAAAAAAGACGTTCGATCCCGGATTTCATGTGATCAACTGGGATGGTACGGATGATCTCGGTCAGCTTGTGAGCTCAGGCGTTTACATGTACCGAGTTAAGGCTGGCGATTTCATCGATCATAAGAAGATGACGCTGGTCAGATAAAGTAAGTTGTGTGGGGCTCCGGTTCACCGGGGCCCCGCATTTACTATGTAACTTGAGAAAACTCTCGCCGATTCTAGCAGTCGCGGTTCTTACACTGAGTTGCGATCTCTGGGAGTACGCCGATCCATCGGCACCCATTTCAAACCGTGCACCCGAAACATACCTCACACTGATAGCGGGGGAGACGCTCTATGCCCGCATCGGGTCAGTGGAAGAGAAAACAGATCCCGTCACCGGCGAAAGCTATCTCGATACTGCCTGGGTCTATTCTATGGATGAAGCGCCCGACCCGGACTATCTGTGGGACACCCTCGGCAACGCGTTTACAACCATAACCACGAGCAAACAGAACCTCAACTGGTGGGGTGAAGATTCAGACGGACACGTTATTGGGTATCAATACAAATGGAATGTGAATGACGGGTGGACATTCACCACGAAGGAGTCAGGTCTCTTCTTCCTGCCTCTCAAGACGGAGATGGATGTATTCACCTTTGAAGTGGTGGCCGTGGATAACGACAGCCTCACGGACTCAACGGCGGCCCGGTTGGTGATCCCCGTACGAAACTCGGCACCCCAGATCGGTTTCAGGTACAGGAGCAACCCGCTGGTGAACGATCCCGGCGATACCAATTTCACCTTCCCTACGCGGACGTTTGTCTGGGATATCGAAGACGAGGACGGCATCGAGACGGTGCCCGATGTTTTCTACGCTGTGGATGATACCTGTGCCACATGCTGGCACTGGCTGGACGCAGCGTTGAACTCCAGTGTAACGGTAACGAATCTTGAGGTCGGTGCCCACACCTTCTATGCGAAAGTGAGGGATATCGCCGGCGCCCAGAGTAACACCATCCGGTTCCCGGAGACTGATGATCTTACCACTTCCAACCACTGGGTTGTCATGCCTGTTGTGGGCGCCACACTTCTTGTGGACGATTTTCCTCAGGACCGATACAACCGCGCCCAGAAATGGTACAAGGGTATCCTCGACACACTGACTGAAAACGGCGAGTATTCGGTCTGGGAGATCGGCGATAAGCTCCCCTACGCCAATGCCGACATCAACGCCAACCTGAATTATTTCGATCATGTGATTTGGTACACCGCCTACACTGGATCCGAGACATACAACGAGGCAGGCGCAAACATCGCCAACTTCCTAGCCAACGGCGGCAACCTTTTCCTGAACACCGCCGAGCTGAAGGACACCACTCTCGCCTGGTTCCCCATCGATTCCACTTTTACCCTGAACCCTTCAGGGCGGATGCTGAAGGGGACCGAGCTCCACGCCCAGTGGGATTCATCGCTCGATCTCTCGCTCTCCAAACTGATCGCCATCCGCGTCCGGGGCTTTGAGACGGACACCACAAGAGCGCCATACCTCAGAAGCCTCTACCGACTTCAGGAGCCGGGAGTGACAGACGGCTGGCTCGGTACACCAAATGTCTGTGCGGTGAATCAGTTCAGGGTCAATTCAACCACCCTCTCAGGCAAGGCTGTTTTCATGACACTGCCTCTTCATAATGGTTCGGAACCGCTAATGGAAGGAACAGGCTCGGCGGCGAGATTCATCCGCTACCTGTTGAAGGAAGAGTTTCGGTTGTGAACCGGTGGTTGACACTACTTCTTTTGGTGGCGCTTCCACTCATAGGGCAAGAAAAAGGTTCTATAGAAGGCAGACTGTCTGACAGTGAAACAGGTGAGCCCCTCCCCGGCGTCAATGTTATCGTGAAGGGGACCTATTATGGCGCCGCTTCCGATGCTGATGGCTACTTCCGAATTACTAACGTTTCGACCGGCAGCTACGACATTGAAGTCTCCATGATCGGCTACAAGGTGATCCTGAGGACCGGTGTGAAGGTGAACGCTGGACGAACGACGACAGTCGATTTCCAGCTGGAGCAGACTGTCCTCGCGTTAGGCGAAGAGGTAGTGGTAGTTGGTAAGAAACCGCTCTTCGATGTGGACGAAACGGCCTCCATCACCAAGCTTTCCAGCGACGACCTTGAGAACAGGATTGTCAACAGTGTAGAAGATATTCTCGCTGAGCAGATCGGCGTCACGAAGGTGAATAACGAAATCCATATTCGCGGTGGACGGATTGATGAGACCCTTTATGTCATCGACGGACTCTCCATCAAGGACCCTCTCTCGGGCTACTCGGGAAACCTGTTCGTCAATGTCGAAAGTATCGAGAATTTGGAGATTATCACCGGAGGCTACGATGCCGAATACGGACAGGCCATGTCCGGCGTTGTCAACATCCGCTTGAAGGAGGGAAGGGACAAGTTTGAGGGGAGCATCAAATACCTGAGTGATCACTGGGGTGCGGCGCCCGGCGCCTTCGAGCACTTCAACAGCGACCGGTTCGAGATGAATCTCGGCGGCCCTTCACCTCTACTCGAACTTATGGCGCCGCGGCTGGGACTGGACCTTCCGGGGAAGTTCTCATTCTTTGCCAACGCCTATGGGAAGATCTCCGATTCACACCTGCCGGCGGCGAAGCAACTCTACCCTCACCGTAACTGGATTCCACCTTCTGGTCTGTCAACACAAAAAGCAGACGAATTCCTTGGAAGACTGGCCGCGCGCGAGAATAACGACTGGCATGCGCTCTACAAACTCTCCTGGCATCTGGATGAGGTGAAAAAACTATCAGCCTCCTACGATATTTCTCTGAACATCAATCAGGGCTTCTTTATGCCGAGAGCCTTCTCCACCACCTACTTTCCCTACGCATACAGCAAGATGCTTGACAACTACAACACCATCACCAGGGAATCGCGCCTCGCGAAGATCAACTGGACTCACACTCTGAGTCCACGGAGCTTCTACGAACTCACTATTGGACAATTCCTGACGCTGGAGCACAGCGCAGTTCAGGACCTCCACTGGACCGATTACCGAGAGCGCCTCGACATCGAGCCTGTCAATTACATCATCCGGGACAGGGACGGAAATGTACGCATCACGTATGGTGACGAATTCTATGATACGGGCTTTTCGCCGGAATGGTATGATCTCTCCAGCGACAACACGCGGCTCGATCTCGACTGGACCCACCAGACCCTGAGTAAGCACAAGATTAAGGGTGGCTTGGAGCTGACTTCCACTGAGATACAGGTGGTGGACATAGACGAACCATGGACGGGGACGACGGGTTTCGGCATCAACTATGACGCTTACCGCGCAAGAACTTTGTTCGGCGCATTCTACGTCCAAGACAGGATTGTTTTCGAAGGAATGACCGCAAATCTCGGGCTCCGTTACGATTATTGGTTCCCGGGGAAGTATGTGGAGGACGCCATAGCCGATCCTGACGCCATCACCGTCACCGACGAGGCGCGGGCCAGATTCAATGAGGAGACGTTCGAATTTCTGGGATATCGCGGTAAGGCGAGGCTTTCTCCCCGAGTCGGCATCTCTCACCCCGTAACTGACAACGATGTTCTCTACTTTTACTACGGCCACTTCTCTCAGCTCCCCACATTTCAGTACGTTTACGCGAAACTGAACACGACTGCCCCCTCCACCTATCAGGTTTTCGGGAACCCCAACCTGAGCCCGAAAACGACGGTACAGTATGAAATAGGGCTGAAGCACCGTTTCAGCGAAGATCAGGTCCTCGAAATGAAGGCATACTGGAAGGACATGTTCGACTACGAGACTTCTCAGAACATCACGCCTTCCAATCCGAAGTATGCCCACCTTCGGTTCCTCATGTATCTCAATGCGGACTATGCGAGAGCCCGTGGGATCGAGATCATTCTCAAGAGCCGTCTGCTGACAAACTGGTACGCCGATGTGAACTTCAACTATTCCATCGCCACGGGTAAAAGCTCAAACCCCGATGACAATCTTCTTGTCCAGGCCGGTCAGCTTCGGGAGAAACCGTTGGACGAAGTGTTTCTCAGGTGGGACAAACCATTCCAGACCTTCGCCAACATCTCGTACGATCATCCTTCAGGATGGGGGATGTCGTGGCGGTTCGAATTCGAGAGCGGGCGGCGGTACACACGATCCATCCCCGGCACACAGGAGTATCCCGACGGCCTCATCGAACTGGATGGTGTCACCTACTTCATAGGCACGGTGGAGGATGACAAGCCTTACTATTACCTCGCGAAAGATCCAGTCTCGAACGTGGATCTGAAGCTCTACAAGAAAATGTCCGTCGGCGGTGTCAATCTCCGGTGGGTGGCAGAAGTGGAGAATCTCTTTAATCAGCACATTCCCCGCCGGATTAATCCTTTCACCGGAAGGGAGTACAATCCTGGCGTCATCATTCCCTACAGCATGATCGAGGCGCCCAATCCCAATTTCGATCCTTCCCGCTTCCGGTCCCCGCGAACGGCCATCATCGGATTTCAGGTGAAGTTCTGATGACGTTCAGCCTCAGAAGATTTCTCGTACTCACATTCTTCCCGTTGGCCCTTTTCGGACAACAGAACTTATTTCCGATCTTGGGAGGTCAGCGCGTGGGGACGTCGGTGTTCACGTTCCTAAAAATCGGCGCCAGTGCCCGCGCCGCAGGCATGGGAGAAGCAGTGGTGGCCCTGCACCAAGACGCATCTTCCCTTTTCTACAATCCTGCCGCTATCGGACAACTCTCCGGCACCCAACTCTCCGCCTCGCGAGTCCAGTGGCCGGCTGACGTCACATACGACTTTCTAGGGATCTCTCACCACCTGGCCGGAAGTCATTATCTCGGGCTTTCCGCCGGTATACTCCACATGGCGCCCATGAAGGAGACCACCGAGTACTTACCTTATGGCACGGGAAACTACTTCATCTTCCAGAATCAATTCATCGGGCTCAGCTACAGTGTGAAAATGTCCAACCGTTTCACTTTCGGTATAACGCTGAAGCATGTGGAGGAGAATCTGGCGGGGAATCGGATGCGGTCCATGCTCCTCGATATGGGCACCTTCTACTGGACAGGTTTCCGTACGCTACGCTTCTCGGCTGTCCTTTCCAACTTCGGGCCACAGGCCAAGCCTGAGGGAAGCTACAAGCGGTTTATCCTTGATCGCGAAACAGGCGATGAGGTGATCATCGATTCTGGATTTGAGTTGTTCTCACCACCGACCATTTTCCGGGTGGGGAGCGCCATGGAGGTTATCGAATCTCTGAACCATTCGCTCACTATTTCGCTTCAGCTCAACCACCCCGTGGATAACGCCGAGAACATCGTTACCGGATTCGAGTACGTTCTGCTGAATTCACTGGCGCTTCGGGGAGGCTACAAATTCAATGTGGAAGAGGAAGACTTCTCTCTCGGCGCGGGGTTCTATGTTCCAGTAGGATCGGCGAGACTACAAATCGATTTTGCCTATACCAACCTGATTCACCTCTCCGACCC
>DCAL01000048.1:5755-9710 GCA_002311975.1 Fidelibacterota bacterium UBA1134
GCTTTCGGAGGTTTCTTATTACTCACTTACGGTTGTATAGAGAAGATGCCTCTGCCCGCGATCATCAACGAAGATGTGGAGTTTGCCGCAGGCGACACCACCTATCTCCTGATGAATCCCATCTGGGATTCGAACTACGGATTCTCTTCTCCCGTCGAAATATCCATCGCGCTTGACGGCCACCTCTTCATCGCCGACTCGGCTGCGCGGACGGTCTTCGTCTTGAAGCAGGACGGTTCGATGCTCGAAGACTTCCATGACCTCCGGAACCTGGAGGATCATTCGGGGGAGCCGTTCGCCCCCATCGATGTGGATGTGGATCAGAAAATGAATATTTTCATGATCGATGGCTCCCGCCGTGTCTACCGGTGGAATCAACTGTGGCAACAGAACGGCATCGAAGAGGTAATGGTGGGAGCGGTTTTTGTGAACGTCTCCTCCGGAGAGGAAGTGTCTGTCTCAGCGGGGACTGCCGAGTGGTACATTAAGCTCCATAGCGAGGAGTGGGGAATGAGCGACGAGGTGTGGTCGTCGGAACAGTCTCTGATCGACTCCCTTTCCAAACCGCACCTTTTCTTTGACGCCGGCGTGGAGCAGACTTCTGAGAAGGACATCTATTTCAACAGCGGTCAGTCACTCTACTCCGGCATTTCGTCAGCGGACGGCGATTACATCTATCTCACCGATGAAGCCCACGATCGAATCGTAAGGATTGATTTTCAGCAATCACAGCTGATTCACCTCACCACCGGTGAGGAGGTGTGGACACACAGAGGCGTGTTTGGTCAAACGGTAGTAGGCTACGGAACTGGAGCCGGCACTGTGAACGCCCCTGCCGCGATTGATGTCGATTTCGCCGGAAATATTTATTACGCCCAATCGGGGGAATTCTTTTCCGTTCACAAGATTCGGCCGGTCTCTTCCGGCGGATACACCACCTATCCCTCGGTCTTCCAACAGGGCTCGAATGACATCATGGATCTCTGGCGGTTCTCGAAACCGGCCGATGTAGCGGTTGACCAAAAGCAGATGGTGTACGTTGCCAACACTGAGGCCGATGAAATTCAGATTTTCAAGTCCAACGGGGATTTCTTCAAGAAAGCGGGGATTGTGGAAGTGACGGTGGATACCACTATCTGGGTTTTCAGTGAAGGCGATTCGGTCCTGGTGGACACGTTTCTAATCGTGGAAAGGCCTGGTATCCTGGCCACGCCTCGGGGCGTGGCCGTGGACGAACGGGGAATTATCTATGTCTGCGATACAGCAAATTCAAGGATCGTGAGATACCGACTCTCTAACTCCGTAGATGAAAACGTGACTCCGGACGAATAGCTACTTCAACAGGAGGAGCTTCCTCGTGACCCTCTCCTCTCCCGCGTCAAGCCGACAAAAATAAAGGCCACTAGGAAACTGAGACGCATCCCACATAACTTTGTGCTCACCAGCTACCATTCGACCATTCACCAGTACCGTAAGTTCCCCGCCACGTAAATCGTGAATCGAAATGCGTACATCAGCCCTCTGAGTTACATTAAATCGGATATGGGTGACGGCATTGAAGGGGTTGGGGTAATTCTGCAAAATCTCAAAATGGATCGGGAGCACTATCGGAGCTTGCACGGCGATGTTGACGTTGGCCTCACCGGGCGTCCCTTTGTCGCCAACACCATACGCCTGAGTTGAGACGGTCCAATTGGTGCCCTCATTGTTGTCCGCTGTAGGATTCACGAGGGCCATGGATGCTCCAGTGGGATCTGGGAACGTCCACCCCTCGTATTCAACCCTGTCTACCTCCCCGCCTGAATTATCAAGAAGAATAACCTCATCATCGCTGTTGGCTAGCTTGAAATCGCCATAGGTGTACACATAATCGGGAGACAGGCCGCCATTGGAATTGCTTTCGCCGTTGGGCGCGAGAACCATGTACGCGTTCGCTTCAACTGCAACGTCGGACTCGCAAGTAACAGTGAATTCGTCGCTGTCGTCGTCCTTCACGGTCCATCCACAGAGATCAACTCTTGTGTCACCGGCGTTAAAGAGTTCAAACCATTCTCCGCTGGCATCGCTGACGGCCGAAGGGTTTTTCATGATCTCGTTAATGACAATCTTGTACTGGCTTGCCTCGGCGCCGATGAATTCCATATCTATTTTAACCGGGAGGTGGTCTGAAGCATCGTGGAGGGCGTTGGCAACCTCCGCCGAAACGACACCATTCGTCCCACTGTTGATGGCCTCATTACAGCATCGCGTACCGTCGTTTCCGAACGCCGAGTATGAATCCTCCTTATAATTGATGGAGGTGGCATTCAGAACCGCCTCAGATGTGAGGATGAAGTCAAACCGGTCATCCATACCGCCGTAAGATGCACGCGTCGCCTGCGTGTGGATGGCGGCGAAGGAAGAATTGTTGTGCCAAGCGCCAATCTGATCAATGGGATCGAACAGTCGGCCGTCGTTGTCATCCTGTGATTCCACCAGCCGCTGAAAACCGTCCTCATCCCCATCATAAACATTGTAGTCGCCCATGACGAGGAAGTGGGTCTCGGCATCGAGATCATTCAGATACAGGCGCAGTTTCGAGGCTTCCGATTCCCTGTCGGCGGCGTCGCTATCGCTGGAGCCGGCTTTGAGATGTACACCGTAGAGCCTCACTTTTCGATCGGACGGAAGATGCTTCACCACAAACTCTACAGCGTCACGATGGCCCCAGTTTGATGTGGTGTTCACTACACCCGTTGAAACGACCTCATACCTGCCGCTCTTGAAGTAGAGGGCAATATCGATATCAGTATCTGGTTGATCCTTGAACGAGGCCCCCTCCCAGTTTTTTCCAGTGTGGTTCAGAACATCCTCCAAAAACCGGGTGTAGCCAGTTTCGTTTTCCACCTCTTGAACAAGCAGCAAATCGGGTTCTGTTTCACCTATAACCATCCTCAGGTCATCCTCCCTGTCATTGTCGCTGTCACTCACACCACCGTAATTCCAGAGATTGTATGTCATGACCCGTACCGTATAACTTGTCTGGGCGGAAGCAGGCTGGAAAAAAATCAGGATTAGACAACCAGTGAAAGCAATATGAGGAAGGGTAAAATTCAAAATGAATTTACAAAAGCAAAATAACCACAATTTTGCGTAATATCACTCAAATACGCAGGTTAGGTGTCCTGCCATCTGCCGGAACCTAGTCTTATCATTGGATGATAAGGTCGCTATCCTTAGGGTAAAATTAACTTAACCTGCAAAAGGTGAGGTATGCCCAGATTGTGAGACGCCACTTCAAAACCGTAAGCTATGGAGACAACACGGATCCGAAATGTGATCCCGCCTGCAATAGATGTCACCTCTTCTCCAATCCTCACACCGCAGGTTAAAGTAATATCCTTTACGCCCGTTTCACCACCCACTCTCAAAACTGTGCCATAGGCATCTGAAGACTCGAAAGCTAAAGCTGCAACAGTTGAAATTGGCGATTCGTTCAAGATCGGTCTGAAGGCAAGACCGGCAGAGATGGTGGTTGGCAATGATGGGACAGTCTCTTTGAAAGCCTTCATCTTACCGCTATTTCGTAGGGTAGCACCGACCGTCAGCCGTCCGTCCAGAAGAGAAGCATTGACGCCCGCATCAAACGCCACACCGGAAGACGCATAAATGTAAGACTCCATCTGGAGCCACCGCACAGTACCGCCCCATCGAATCTTGTCATTTCCTTTTCCCCAGGCGGCCTCAACTGTAGTACCGGAAGTAGTGAAGTTGGCGATTGGATCATCAGTGGGTCGGGATGTTCTCAATTCCAGATCGCTGATGGTAAGTGAGCGTAGTCCTAGGCCAAGAGTGCCACCCAGAAAAGGGTGGGCCACCACAACAGAGTGGCCCCGAGCATCGGCCAGCCAGGCATTATATCCAAAATAAACTTCAGTAGCAGGAACTTCCTGAACCACTAACGCAGGATTAAGCC
>DCAL01000048.1:9769-11470 GCA_002311975.1 Fidelibacterota bacterium UBA1134
AGGGCCGTTCCCGCACCGCCCAATGCCAATTGACGAGGTGTGAAAGGTACATTAAGAAACGAGGTGCCAATCCCATTAAGAGGCATGGTGAGCAGGGCAAGGCTGATAACAGCTCGCCAGAGATAAACAGTTTTCATCAAAAAGTCAGGACGTAGGTGAAAACGTGTGTCAGCCCCTCTCCCCTACGTCCGAGGATGAAAGCGTAGTCCACGTATGCATCGTCCCGTTGGAGAAGTGTATAGTTGAGACCCAGGCCCACCGTGGGAGAAAAGTTGTTCATCCCGGCACGGACTGCCACCCGTTCAATAGGTCTGTATTCACCACCGGCACGAAGACGATGAGCCGAGACATGTTCCCCAACGCGGAAGTAGGTGTAGTCACCAATCACATCGATGGATCCCGGCCGATAGACAAAACCGGCGCGGACCTGAAGCGGGAACCGATCTTCGTAAGTGCTTCCCTTTTCTTCAAACACATCGCCTGTATTCCAGGCGTAAGCAGCATCCCAGTCCTGGATCACCAGTCCCATCTCAAAATTCTTGGATCGTCGGTAGAGGATCCCTGCATCAACGCCCGTCCCCTTACCACTTACTGTCCCTTCCATGGGAAGTGTCTGATAAAACATTTTCACATTCACACCAAGACTGAGTCCCGACACCAATTCATTGGCAAAACTAACGTAAACACCATACTCCTCTGTTAAGAAAGTTCCGGTCTGATGGCCAGCAGCATTCCGGCCGTCGATCTTGTCCACACCGGCATTGACGATACCGATTCCAAGGCCACCTGTGGGCGGCAATTTGGTTGAGAAAGAAGCTGAGACAAGGTAACGATCCAGCGGCAAAAAATGGTGCAGGACTGAGCCGCTCCTTTTATCCAAAAAAGCTACAGCGGCGGGGTTGTGATAACCGGGAAAACCGGGATCGATGGCAGCCGTAAAGCCTCCGCCCATGGCCATGGAGTATGCAGTGGTGCCGAACCGGAGGAAGCTGCCGGCGTAACCGGCTATCCCTTCAGCGGAGACAGTTTGAAGCAATAGTATAAAAAGGGCAACTGTTAAACGTCCCTTCATTTCACCAACACCAGCTTCACCCAGTGGGAAGCATTATCGTAGAACAGATTACAAAAATATGTGCCATTAGCCACCAGATTCCCCGCTTCATCCCTGCCGTCCCACTTGAGGGCTCCTTGTCCCTCACCACGCTCAAAATTGATGGTTCGCACCTCTTCCATGGCAAAGCTGAGAACGGTCAGTTTGATAAGGTTTGATTTTTTCGCCTTGTAATAAAACCTCACATGACCATCACCATCCAGCTGGTTGTGGAGAGATGGTGAGAAGGGATTGGGATAAGCATAAGGTGTGTTGGAGGAAACATTGGACCTGTAGATCTGCCAGATAGATTCATTGGAACTGGGTGTATGTGACCGTGCCAGACCGTCCCCGGTCCCAATCCATAAAGCATCATCATAAAAGGGACGTTTGTCATGTAAAACAGCGTAGACATCGTTATCAATAATCTCATCACTTCGCGCCTTGTCTATAGCCGGTCTGTAAAGGGCAAAACTTTGACCGTCCTGGGTGCGCCAGAGACCGTTACGTGTAGCAATATAAACCAGGCTGTCTACGGCGAAAATGTTATAACCATATTCTCCCTTCAAAAGAGAGACCGTTTGCCATGTTTCACCGTCATTCTGGGTAAA
>DCAL01000007.1:0-2853 GCA_002311975.1 Fidelibacterota bacterium UBA1134
CAAAAGATTGTCATCTCGTTTTATTCAGACAAAGCATTTTTTCAGGAAATCCATTAGCTGCTGCCCGGCTCTGTAAGCATCCATAGCGTGATCCACAAATTTGGAAGAGGTGATGAGCCGTTTCGGTACATGGTGCCACCCTACGAATGATTTGTGTTTGATCCACTCGATGGCGGGATCCTCCTTTGAGAAGCCGGCAGGGGGACGCTTCAGTTTTTCTCCGATAAGTTCCCTATAATATTTGTTAAAAGCACCTCCGTTGACAGCTTCCTCGAACTGATTCGGCCAGGCCGATATTCCCTTCCGGATACTATCTAGTTTTTCTCTTTCAGGCCTGTAAATACCTGTGGCCAACCTGGAGCCATCGAAAGCGACCCGAACATAGTACCCGGGTCCGGAATAATTCTTCCCCCCAGGCGCCAGGCGGGCACTGAACCAAGGCTTATAGGGTGTCTTGTCTTTCGAGAAGCGAATATCCCGGTAGATCCTGAACATGCACTCCTTCGGCTCCGTACCCAAAATATCAGGATCAAATTCAGATAGCCGGAAAAGCAAGGCTGATACCAGCTCGGCGAAATTCTCCAAGGCACTTTTATACTCACCCTTGTGAACATGGTACCACTCCCGCTTATTATTTTTGGCTAGATCACACAGAAAAGAAATGGTGGATTTATCGATCAACTGTCAGTAGCTCACCATTAAGTTAGGTGATTGCTGCGTTCCGTTCGCAATTACATATTAAATAAGGTGTCATGGCGAAGGACGATTCCGGAGGCTTATGACCATCTCGTCATTCTTGGTCGGTAAACAATAACGAGATTGCGAGTCCCGACTCAATCAAGACTCACAATTACAGTCAGGGTGACGTTGAACTCTCATATCCCGCCTCAATCCGCTCTCTGGCAACAACAGCCTGCATCCGTTCAATAAGCTCTGTGTAACGAGGGTCATCACGAATGGCGTCAAAACGGGGATCAATCTCGATCCATCTGTAAAGTGTCCACCCTTTGTCCACCGCTTCTTCCAGCCAGTTTAGAGCAGATTCCTTGTCATCCATGATTGAATAAGCTCCCGCCAGAATCCTACGGGTGCTAGACCCGATATCTCCATTCACTTCTATACGCTTCAATAGTTGGTTAATAACCTCATCCAAAATCGTATTCGCCCACTTCCGATCCCACTTTTGTAAAAGAACATAAGCTAAAGCTGTCTTGTCCTGAGGCCGCATACGTTTCATTTTTTGCAGATGATCAAGGGCCAAATTATAATCTCTGGCCCAGAGGTAAAAGTCAGAAGCTGTACCATGGACTTGACTGTCGTCTGGTCGAAGAAGTTGTAATCTTTCAAGGGTTGATCTTGCCATTTCCCAGTTCCCTTCAACACAATATTGTGTAATTAAGATATCATGAAGTTCAAAACCGTCTGGACGTATATCCAAAGCACTTGAAATAAGATTGTGAACTTCATCATAGTCTTCCAGAGCATGGTAGGCTAGTGCAAGTATTCTAACAACACGCAGGTTATAAGGATCACTCTGTCGGCCTCGTAAATGATGCTTCAGAGACGCACTCAAATCACCTTGCCACCAATAAGAGAGTGCTAAGTTTGATTCGGCCATGACATAACCCAATTCAATAGCTCGTTTGTTCATCTCGATTGCTTCGGAGGTATGGCCTAAATAGCTTGAGATTAGAGCTCTAGCTTTATATCCTTCGGCTAAATCCTGATTAATTGAAAGGGCCCTATCTGATGACTGAATGGCCAGTTCACTGTACAATTCATCCTGATTGTCAAGAAACATCTGACCGTATGAATCTCCCATACCGCTGTAGGCAAGGGCATAAGACGGATCAAGCTTCAGCGCCTGCTTGTAGTAATTGATGGACTTTTCAAAGCCCTCATACGTGTACTTGAAATATTCGGTTCTTCCCTTAAGGTAAAGCGTGTACGCTTCCATATTTTGAGTAGGCACCGTGGCCATAGATCTCTTTTCTGACCTCGAAATTCGAGCATCGAGGGCCTCTGCGATACGTGTCGCCACATCTGTCTGTATCTGGAAAATATTTTCCATCTTACGATCGTAGGTGTCTGCCCAGAGATGTTGGTCACTGTCGGTATCAATGAGCTGACCCGTTATTCTTAGATTGTCCCCGTCACGCCTGACGCTCCCTTCAAGTATGGCTGCCACACCCAGTTCTTCTCCGATCTCCCTGATGGTCTTGGTGGTCCCCTTGTACTGAAGAACGGACGTCCGGGAAATGACCAGCAGGTCGCTCACCTTTGACAGCTGTGTAATGATCTCCTCAGTGATACCATCGGAGAAATATTCGTCCTCCTTGCTGTCGCTGAGATTATCGAAGGGAAGGACGGCTATGGAACGTTCGGCGATCCGCTCCGCTTCCCTGTCACCCCGCGGCGCCAGCCAGCCGATGGCGAGGCCACCCACAACCCCTGCCATGAGAAAAATGTTTCGCGTCCTGGCGTAAAACCGCTTGCTATCCGCCACAGCTTGGGTGCTTCCAAACGACTCCGCTCCCTCTGCGGGCTCCGAGGTTAATGGCGTCTTCACAAGACCCTCTGGTGTCCGGTCGTCATCCAGGATACCACCACACTCACCGGCAGTCCAAGCACCAGCAGGATGATGACAAACTGAGCCGTCCAATTGGGAAAATCGAAAATGGGAAAAATGATCTCCACCAGCTGCATTACAACAAACGCCACCACAGCATAGGAAACCATCGTCCGGATCACCTTACGGTCTTTCAGTTCATCAATTAGACTGCTCACATGGTATTAACTCTTCCCCTCAAATCACTCTCACTGGAAACTACCCACAATTGTGCGATTCTTCAA
>DCAL01000007.1:3020-5481 GCA_002311975.1 Fidelibacterota bacterium UBA1134
TTGGAGCAAGTTCACATCAAGAACGGAGGATGAGACGATGATGAGACGGTTAACTTATTTACTGATTCTTTTTAGCAGCATTGTCGCACTACAGGCCGAAAAATATGACGAAACTTTTTTCAACAACTTCGAATGGCGGAATATCGGCCCTAACCGAGGGGGACGGTCTCTCTCATCTATGGGTAGTCCAGGCCGGCCCAACGAATACTACTTTGGCGCCACCGGAGGGGGACTCTGGAAAACCACAGACGGCGGCAACACCTGGTTTCCGGTAACCGACGGACAGATCACCTCTTCTTCCATCGGGGCTGTGGCTGTGGCAGAAACTAATCCAGACATTGTATACATCGGCGGCGGTGAAACACAGCTTCGTGGCTCCATCACCCAGGGTGACGGCGTCTACAGATCAACGGACGGCGGTGAGACCTGGCGCCACGTTGGTCTCCGTGAAACACAGGCCATCGCCCGAATCCGAATCCATCCCACCGATCCCGATATTGTTTATGTGGCAGCCCTGGGCCATCCCTACGGGGACAACGAGGAGCGGGGAATCTTCCGCTCCAAAGATGGCGGCAACAGATGGGAAAAGATCCTCTACAAGAGTCCCAAAGCGGGAGGTGTTGACATCTCCATCGACAGAACAAATCCCAAAGTGATCTACGCCTCTTTGTGGCAGGTCTACCGAAGAGCCTGGAAAATGTGGGGCGGCGGACCGTTTAGCGGAATTTATAAATCTACGGACGGTGGAGATACATGGACAGAATTGACCAAGAATCCCGGTATGCCTGAAGGACCCATCGGAAAGATCGGTATGGCAGTCTCTCCAGCTGACCCCAATCGCGTCTGGGCAATCGTGGAAGCGCCTGAAGGGGGTGTGTTCCGGTCCGATGATGGCGGGAAATCCTGGGAAAGAACTAATGACGATAGGAAAATCCGCCAGCGCCATTTTTACTATTCCCGGATTGTGGCCGATCCATGGGACAGGGAAACGGTCTACGCCCTCAACACCCGTCTTTACAAATCGACGGACGGCGGTGTCACATTTGATACACAGATCAGCACGCCCCACGGCGATCAGCATGACCTCTGGATCGACCCCAACGACCCCCTGCGGATGACGAACTCCAATGACGGCGGAGGGAATGTCTCCATCAACGGCGGCGAGACCTGGACGGAACAGGATTATATCACCACCCAGCTTTATCATGTGAATGTGACGAACGACTTCCCTTACCACGTCTGCGGTGCCCAGCAGGACAACAGTACTGTTTGTGTCCCAAGTGACGGTTGGAACAATATGCAGGCCCGGGGACCCAACCACGGCTGGTACTATTCCGCTGGTGGTGGTGAAAGCGGATACATTACACAGCACCCATCCAAGCTGGATATTTTTTACGCCGGGAGCCAGGGCGCTCTGTTAACACGTTACGACCGCTCAACAGGCCAGATCAGAGATATTCAGGTCTACCCCCGCTTTTTCTCCGGAGAACCGGCAAGCGCTCTTCCCGAGCGGTGGCAATGGACCTTCCCCATTGTTTTTTCCCCATTGGATGAGAACAAGCTTTATACCTGTTCTCAGCATGTCTGGCTTTCGGAAGATGACGGCCAGAGCTGGAAGAAAATCAGTCCTGATCTGACCTACGCTGACCCTTCTACGCTCGGCCCCACCGGTGGACTCATCACCATGGACATGAATGGGCCGGAAATCTATGCCACGGTCTTTGCCCTGACACCGTCTCAACACGATATTAACACCATTTGGGCTGGTTCTGATGACGGACTCATGCACATCACCCGCGACGGCGGTAATACCTGGACAAAGGTCACCCCGCCCGACATGCCGAAGTTCTCCCGGATCTCCATCATTGAAGAATCTTCCCACACACCAGGCACCGCCTATGTGGCGGCAAATCGGTACCAGGTGGATGACCGGGCACCTTATGTCTGGCGAACACGGGATTACGGCAAGACCTGGACAAAGATTGTGAACGGTGTTGCGGATGGTCACTTCGCCCGCGCTGTCCGGGAAGATTCCGTGAAAGAGGGGCTCCTGTTTCTCGGCACAGAGCACGGCGTCTACGTATCCTTCGACGCAGGGGACAGCTGGCAGTCCATTCAGCTCAATCTGCCAGATACACCCATCCGGGATCTCCAGCTTAAAAACTCCGATGTGGTCCTGGGAACTCACGGCAGGGGTTTCTGGATCTTGGACGACTATGACCCGTTGAGAGAATACTCAAACCGGACAGCAGTGGAATCGCTGACACTGTTCAATCCCCACGACGCCGTTCGCAGTGTGGAGACTGCTGTACTCCAATACTATCTGGGAGAAGAGGTGGATTCGGTTAAGGCTGAGATCTACGATTCAGAAGGTAACCTGGTGTTTTCAGTGGTAGGTGACTCGGTAGCGAAAGAGGAAACGGAAGTTAACCCCTGGTACCGGACTCGAACCACCGGTCCT
>DCAL01000074.1:0-155 GCA_002311975.1 Fidelibacterota bacterium UBA1134
CCGGGAGCCAGCCGGAAAAACTTCCTCGGCGGCTCTTCACGAAAATCGTTTCGATCGATATAGATTACGCGCGAGAATGGAACCCGGCGTGTCCCCATGGAAGAATCTTCAGGATTGTTCACAGCCTCCATCTCCTCCACTTCTCCTTCCGGATA
>DCAL01000074.1:444-564 GCA_002311975.1 Fidelibacterota bacterium UBA1134
CGGCATGCGCGGATCGTCCCATCCTGACACCAGCCCTTCCTCCACAAGCTGCATAAGCTTCCGCTTGCTCATGACCGTATAGCTGAGATTCAAACGGGCGAATTCGATCTGCTGCGGATG
>DCAL01000074.1:696-2362 GCA_002311975.1 Fidelibacterota bacterium UBA1134
CGATGATCTTCGAATTCCAGCGTGCAGACGGAATGGGTTATCTCCTCGATGGAATCTTCCAGGCCGTGAGCCCAGTCGTAAGTGGGATAGATACACCACTGATCCTTTGTCCGATGATGACGGGCATGCACAATTCTGTACATAACAGGATCGCGTAGGTTGAGATTTGATGCCCCCATGTCAATTTTGGCCCGCAGAACTCTGTCGCCATTTCCGAATTCTCCCTTGCGCATCCTTTCCAGTAGATCAAGATTTTGGTCAGTCGATCTATTGCGATACGGACTCTCTTTGCCAGTTTCAGTAAGTGTACCGCGGTATTCCCGAATCTCGTCAGCGGAAAGGTCATCCACGTAAGTTTTCCCCGCCGAAGTAAGCTGCACCGCATACTCATACATCTGATGGAAGTAATCGGAGGCGTAGCAGATATGATCCCCCCAGTCGAAATCGAGCCAGCGGACGTCTTCGATGATGGACTCCACGTACTCGGTCTCCTCCTTGACCGGATTGGTGTCATCGAAGCGCAGGTTACAGGAACCCCCATATTTCTGCGCAAGTCCAAAATTCAGGCAGATCGATTTGGCGTGGCCGATATGCAGATAGCCGTTGGGCTCGGGCGGGAAGCGTGTCTGAACGCGGCCATCCCACTTTCCACTCTCCATATCATCATGGATGATCTGCTCAATGAAGTTTCTTGACGTGTTTTCCGACGCATTCATAAAGAGGATCCCCCGACTTCTTCATCCTTCAACGGAAGTCTCTCAAGCGCGGCGGCAAGCCTTCGCAGACATGTCTCTTTACCGATCATCTCCATCAACAGGAACAGCGATGGGCCGTGAGGGGCTCCAGTCAGAGCTAATCTGGTAGGATGAATAAGCTTTCCGGGACTGAGTTCCTTTTCATCCGCCACCCCTCTCAGCGCCTCTTCGAGTTCGGATTCATTCCACTCTTCTAGAGTTTTCAATTGATCAACGTACACTTGAAGCAATTCATTAACTGTCCTGTATTTCCACCACTGTTTAGATGCCTTACGGTCGTAGAGTTCAGGATCATCGAAGAAGAAATTCGAACGCTCCATGATTTCTACGAGTGTCTTCACGCGACCTTTCTGGATGTCCACAATCTTCAGAAGCCTTTCCTTCTCAACTTCCTTGCGCCAGTCAGGGTTCAGAGCATGAATCCGCTCCAGCAGCGTCTGTGGAGAATTTCCCATCATGTGCTGACCGCTAACCCAAGTCAGTTTCTGCTCATCAAAGACGGCCGGTTTCTTCACAATTCTGGCCACGCTGAATCCCTTCATTAACTCTTCTGCTGTGAATATTTCGCGCTCATCTCCAGGAGACCAACCCAGGAGAGCAAGGTAGTTCAACAGCGCTTCAGTAAGATACCCCATTGTCTGATACTCTTGCACCCCTTTCGCGCCGTGGCGTTTGCTCAACCGCTTGCCGTCGGAACCGAGAATCATCGGCACGTGAGCAAATTGTGGTATCTGCCCGTTCAAGGCTTCGTAAATGATCAGCTGCTTCGGTGTGTTTGTCAGATGATCCTCACCCCGGATGACATGCGTGATCTCCATATCAGAATCATCCACGACCACCGTGAAGTTATAGATCGGTGTGCCGTCCGTCCGCTGTATAATAAAGTCGTCTATCTCCTTATTGTCAACTTC
>DCAL01000074.1:2409-2995 GCA_002311975.1 Fidelibacterota bacterium UBA1134
CCATACACCCTGTCGGAGAAACTCGTCTGGCCTGCGGGAACTGCTATCCTGACACAGAACGGTTCATCAGCGTTCATTTTCCTTTTCACTTCGTCTCGACTGAGATTGCGGCAGGCGCCGGCGTACCAATATGTCTCCCCCGCCTCAACCGCCTTCTGACGCTCTGCTGACAACTGCTCCTTAGTACAGAAGCAGTGATAGGCTTTTCCCGCACTGATAAGCTCGTTCACCCTTTCACCATAAGCCTCTTTCCGCCCGGATTGATAGACAATCGGACCGTCCCAGTTCAACCCCATCCAGCGCAATGAGTCGCATATCTGCTCGACGTATTTCGAACTGGAACGCATCTCATCTGTATCTTCGATTCTCAGGTAAAACTGACCGCCGTGCTTCTTTGCGAACAGATAATTGAAGAGCGCCGTCCGTGCACCGCCCAGATGCAGCTCACCGGTCGGCGACGGCGCAAAACGGACTTTAAGTGTTTTCGTCATATCAGGATTGGTCACACTTCCGTCAGTGTAATATTGACATAATAGTTAGTGCCACTCAAAGAAAGCGACAGTTTGCGGAGGCGAGAGGATTCGAA
>DCAL01000074.1:3148-4266 GCA_002311975.1 Fidelibacterota bacterium UBA1134
CGGAGAGGGAGGGATTCGAACCCTCGGTAGAGCTTTTAACCCTACACCCACTTAGCAGGCGGGCGCCTTCAGCCAACTCGGCCACCTCTCCAATGTCTTCGTTCCCGTCGAGAATGATGGCTAAGTTACCAATAAGTTCATCCCCTTTCAAATAGCTTTTCAGAACATGTAGACCAACTTAGCCGCCCTGTTACTCCCGATTGCTTTGCGGCTAAACTTATAGTATAATCAGACAGGCTTCAACACCACTGAACAATGAAGAGTCAACTGCGAAATATCTATCTTATCGGTATGACCGGCGTCGGAAAATCTACGGTCGGAAAGATTCTTGCAAATCGCCTTCGGTGGGCATTCGTGGATATAAACGAAACTATGGAAGCTATCTATGGACGAAGCTTAAGAGAGATTATTGAATCATTCGGCGAAGGGTCTCTCAGGAATATGGAAAGTACGACACTTCAGGAACTGTCTCAGGGTGAACACCAGGTCTTTGCGTGCAATAGTGATTCTGTTCTCGATGAGTCAAAGATGGGGACAATGCAGACAACAGGAATCACAATCTGGCTCGATGCTCCGGCCAATGAACTCCTCCATAGAATAAAAAAAATGAAAGATCCGATAGTACCGGAAGGAGAGCCGTCACAGGTCATTGAAACCATGCTGAGAGAGAGAGAAGCTTTCTATCAGCAAGCCGGCGCCAGAATCTCCACCGATGAGTTTACACCGGAATCAGCTGCGGACCAGATCCTGAAATTGGTGAGACAGCTATAATCTTCTATCCTACATAATTCGCCACGAAGACACCAAGAAGAGTTTCCGGAGGATCCTTTGGAGACAATATGGAACTTATCGTGAGAGGAGAGAACGGAATCAAAATCAAGAATTCAGTAGTCCTTTTTTTCGTTATTACTTTATCAATAAAGACTTTGTCTCTTTGTTACTTGGTGGTTAATAAATAGATTAGGCTCTGTACGCAAAAAAGAAAGACCTTACTCTCCCCCATCACGCTAATCCCAAAGGACTGAACTTCTAAGTTCGCCTCAGACCGGCAGTCCTTCCAGTGCCGCCAGCCTTTCTTTCAGATCTTCATCACTGAAAGGCATGTCCTCCAAACTGCC
>DCAL01000027.1:0-917 GCA_002311975.1 Fidelibacterota bacterium UBA1134
GATCTTCTAACCTGGGAACAGACCAGCGAACTTGAGAACTTAGAGCTTTTTGAGTGCCCAGAATTATTTGAATTGCCTGTTGATGGTAATCCTAACAATACCAAGTGGGTTATGTGGGATGCTCCCGGTGACTATTTTATCGGAGATTTTGACGGTAAGACATTTACTAGAGAATCTGGTAAGTATATAGGGGATTATGGCTCTAATTTTTATGCCTCCCAGACGTTCAATAATATTCCAGCCTCTGATGGCCGAAGAATCCAAATTGCATGGATGGCCGGAGGAGAATATCCAGGGATGCCGTTTAACCAGCAGATGACCTTTCCAACAGAAAACACTCTCCGGACTACAGAAGACGGTATCAGGATGTTTAGGGAGCCTATTCAAGAAATCGAGAATCTGCGAGTAAACACTTTCTCTCTTTCCAATAAACTGGTTAGTCCTAATGAAGATCCTATTCAAGGATTTAAAGGAGAGCTCTTAGATGTTCACCTTGAGGTTGAGCCAAGAGGTGCTTCTGATTTAGGCTTTATGACTGATAGATTAAAGGTTCGCTATTATGTCGATGAGGGTGTTCTTTCAGCTGGACGTCATAACCGTCAGTTTAATAACGCTGCTTTAAAGCTGCAGAATGGCCGGTTGAAGCTGAGGTTACTTATAGACCGTTCCTCTATGGAAGTTTTTGGCAATGATGGCAGGGTTTCATTATCATTTAATTATAATGGCAGTTCTTCAGCTGAGAAGGGTGACGCTAACATTAGATTTTTTACTAATGGTGGGAAAGCATTAATTAAGTCTCTGAAGATATATGAACTAAGTTCTATTTGGGGTCAGAGCTGATAAGTTAATTATTTCAAACCTCCCAGACTCTAATATCCCTCCTTTTACAGTTCTAAAAGGAGGGAGAACAAAGAAAG
>DCAL01000027.1:961-8284 GCA_002311975.1 Fidelibacterota bacterium UBA1134
TTTCTGGCGTTCATTCTTGCGGCTGAGGGACTTATTGCTGAAAGCAATATGTGGCAAAGAAGCTTAACTCTGGCCCTAGAACAACAGGGGGGCAATACGGAGCTTGTCTCTTTCTCTGGAGCGTTGTCGGCGGAATACGCCGGGGATCTTCACTTCGGCAGCAAGACTCTGAATGACAGCGAAGTGAAACTGGCTTTGTCTCATAAACGGGGAGAGCTCAGTGATGCCCTGTATCAGCATAATGGAAGTGCCTCTTTTCTTCTGGACATCATGGCTCAGCAGAAGTTTCCCCCGTTTTTTCTCTCTTACTGGTCGTATGACTCCACCACCACCCTCAACAGTCGGATTGAACTTGGTGGCGGTGGGAAAATACCGCTTTGGAGGCGGAGTCTCCATAAGTGTTGCTTATCTGTGGGAGGCTGAGGATTACAGGGGTAAACCTGAGTAAGTTCACTACAGATTATCGATCAGACCTAAATATAAGCGGACATTTGATAATGGTATTAAAGTACAATACGTAGTTTTCTTGCAGCCGCTTGTCCAGAATCGAGACAACTATCTCATCAACAGCCAGTTAACCCTTTCGATTCCGACAATGTCCGAAAAACTGATGATAACTGCAACTTGGACGGATAAGCACAATCCCCAGCCGCGATCTTATGTAGACTGTCTTGATGTTTACGAATTCCTTGATGCCGTACTCAGACATCTCCCTGCCGTAACCGCTCTCCTTGACGCCGCCGCTTTTTTCAGTAGTCCTGACCGATGAGCAAAGTCTGTCCTGCGCCACTTGAGAAAGGTGTTTTGCGACTGACTGAGAATCTGTTCGATTTCCCGCTGCATCATCTCTTTGTATTCGCGGATGGTCTCTCCCGTTGTCGGATTAATGGAAATGAGTGCCATACTTTATGCCTCCGTAAGAACTTTGACTGTCTGTTGAGCTGAGGAGACTCTCGCGGCGTCACAACTAAAGCTTAATTTTGTCTGGCAGTTGCGGATATTGCCCGGCGTTCTTGCGCGGACGCATCTCGTTCTGTGCAACGCCCCACCCGGTAAGGAAAACGAGTTGTGCAACCTTCTCCATCTTGTTGAAGTTAATCTTGTCTACTGTATCAGTAGGTTTGTGATAATCTTCGTGCGTCCCAGCAAAATAGAAGATGATGGGAATTCCACGCTGGGCGAAATTGTAGTGATCACTCCTGTAATAGAAGCGATTGGGATCATCAAGTGTATTATACCTGTAATTCAATGAGAGGTCTTGAACTTTGGTGCTGGCATACTTATTTATTTCGTGCAGATCTTCACTGATCATATTAGAGCCGATAATATAAATACTGTCCGGCGCGTTGCGGCCCACCATGTCAATGTTCAAATCTGTGATGGTGTTAGCTAATGGCAAGAGAGGCCGGCTGGTGTAGTATTTTGATCCCAGTAACCCTTTCTCCTCCCCCGAGACGGCTAGAAAGAGAAATCCCCGTTTTGGCAGATTGGGGTTCAATGCAACCGCTTCAGCAATCTCCAGGAGAATAGATGTACCTGTACCGTTGTCGTCAGCGCCGGGCCAGATGGTTCCTTCCTCGTTCTTCCCCATGTGATCGTAGTGTGCGGAAATGACAACGGTTTCGTGCCCAACTTCGGGATCACTTCCCGGAAAGTAACCGGCAACATTCTGGGCTGTGATCGCTTTTTTCTCGATATCAACGGCAATCCGTACATAACGACTGGCAAGTATTTGAGCGTTAGTCTTCCCTTCAGACTCAAGTTCAATCTGAAGTTCTTCCAGAGTTTTCCCTGTGCCGAAAAGAATACGGTCGGCGGTGCGTGTGCTGATCATCAGAAGGGGAAGGGGCCGGTCAGATGTTGGGAGTGACATACTCTCTTGCTTCAGCCACCTTTCCCAGCGCTTGAACTTCTTTGAGAACAGGGCGCTCGACTTGGGGTTCGACACTACCAGAAGTGCAGATGCTCCTTGCTTCTTGGCGAGAGCGACCTTCTCACGCACATCGGCGAAATGCGTATCTTTCTCTCCCTTAAAACGATCTTGGTCTGAAAACTCCGGTTCACCATCAATGATAAGAACTATCTTATGCTGCACGTCAATTTGGGCGTAGTCGTTATACTTATATTCGGGGGAGTCAATGCCGTAACCGGCGAAAACCACCGGCGCTTGCAGTTCCATGCTTCCTGTCAGTCCCCAGGGAGAGATGAAGTAGTCCTCCCTGAACTGAAAGTTTTCCCGCACCTGACTCTCGCTCTCTTCATAGAGAAGCGAAAGAGTGTTGTTTTCCGTGAGCTTGGTTTTCAGCAGTTCATAGCGCTGGAAAAACGATCTGTCTCTATCGAGGGGAGTCAGCCCCAGACGCAGGAAGTAAGATGCTATGTATTCGGCAGCTACCTGGAGTCCGTGCTGGCCAGTTCCCCGTCCTTCGGCGGCATCTGAAGCGAGGAATGTGAGATGAGCCTGCAGATCGCTGCGGGAGATAGAGGTGATCCCTTCTGACACTTCAGAGACGTCGAAAACTGGAGAAAAGTAAACCTCAGCCTGAGCGAGAATCAGAAGAGGTGAGAGCAGAGTGAATGAAAGGAGACGTTTCAAGATGCGGTGAAGTTAGTGAGGAGAAAGCAGAGAAAAAAGACCGCATCAGATTTTTTAGGAACTGCTGAAATTGTACGGGAAAATGGATTTGAAGAGCAAGGAAGGGTGGCTAATTTCTGATGGAAGTAATAGAGTTAAACCTTCAAGGTTTTGAAAACCTTGAAGGTTTGCCTGAAGACGGAGGAGAAGATGAGGGGCTTACAGGAAAAGGTTGTAATCGTGACAGGCGCGGGACAAGGTATTGGCAAGGCCACGGCCCAGAGCTTTTCCGATGAAGGAGCAAGGGTGGTCGTAGCCGAGTTCAATGAGAAGACCGGCAAGAGCGTGGTTGCGGAGTTGGAGAGCAACGGTGCGGAGGCACTCTTTGTTCAGACAAATGTGGCCAATAGGGACAGTGTCAGAAATCTGATCTCCGTTGTGCTGGAAAAGTTCGGCTGCATCGATGTGCTGGTGAATAACGCCGGCGTCTTGCGCGACAATACCCTGAAGAAAATGACCGATGACGAGTTTGACCAAGTCATGGATGTGAACCTGCGGGGAACATTTATCTGCGGACAGGAGGTGGCGGCAGTGATGCGGGAACAGAGTTCAGGTGTCATCCTCAACGCCTCTTCAGTGGTGGCGCTGTACGGCAACTTTGGACAGACTAACTACGTGGCTTCGAAAGCAGGTGTCATCGGTATGACAAAAGTGTGGGCAAGAGAATTAGGCAAGGACGGCATCCGCGTGAATGCAGTGACGCCGGGCTTCATCGAGACGGCTATGACGGAAGGGATTCCTGACAAGGTGTTGGAGATGATGATGACACGCGTGCCGTTGCGGCGGATGGGTTCACCTGAGGACGTCGCCGCTGCGTACTGCTTTCTGGCTAGCGATGATGCCGCCTACATCACGGGGCAGGTGCTTGGCGTGGATGGCGGCTCGGTGACGTAGGTCTATTCGTTTGTGATTACTGCCTGCGCCGCGGCCAGCCGGGCGATGGGGACGCGGAAAGGAGAACAGCTTACATAGTCCAAGCCGACACGGTAACAGAAGTCAATAGAATCAGGATCACCGCCGTGCTCGCCGCAGATGCCAATCTTGAGATCCGCCTTGACTGATCGCCCCTTCTCCACCCCCATCTGAACGAGCTGCCCCACACCAGACTGATCCAGCGACTGGAACGGATCGTGCGGCAGAATTTCTTCTTCGAGATAACTTGGCAGGAATCCGCCGATGTCATCGCGGGAGAAACCGTAGGTAGTCTGAGTCAGGTCGTTGGTGCCGAAGGAGAAGAATTCAGCCTTCGGTGCAATTTCGTTGGCCGTGAGACACGCCCGCGGGATTTCAATCATGGTTCCCACGAGGTAGGGGAAGTCCACGCCTGTTTCACTCTTAACTTCCTCAGCCACCCTGCGCACGATAGCCTCCTGGTGCTCAAACTCGGCGGCAGTGCCCACAAGCGGAATCATTACTTCCGGCAGAACCTTAACGCTCTCTTCGGAAAGTTGAGCCGCCGCCTCAAAGATGGCCCGCGCCTGCATTTCCGTGATTTCAGGATAGGCGATACCGAGGCGGCATCCGCGGTGTCCAAGCATGGGGTTGAGTTCGTGGAGGGATTCGATTCTTGACTTCAGTTTATCCAGGTCCAGCTCAAGTTTTTGCGCCAGTTCCACAGTCTGCTCACTGGTGAGGGTAACGAATTCGTGCAGAGGCGGATCGAGGAGGCGGATGGTGACAGGAAGGTCATGCATTGCCTTCAGGATTCCATAGAAGTCCTGCCGCTGGAAGGGGAGCAGTTTCATGACTGCCTTCCGCCGCGACTCTTCAGTCTCCGCCACAATCATCTCCCGCATGGCGGTTATTCGCTCCGGCTCGAAGAACATGTGTTCAGTTCTACATAAGCCGATCCCCTCGGCGCCGAATGTACGGGCTTGTTCTGCATCTTCTGGTCTATCGGCGTTGGTGCGTACGCCCATCGTCCTCACCCCGTCGGCTATGGTCATAAGTTTCTTGAATGATTCATTACGAAGCGGGTCAGCCGGCGTCAGGGACAGCTCGCCCGCATAGACAATTCCTTTCGTGCCGTTGAGCGTGATCCAATCTCCTTCCCTGAGAACTTGGCCGTTAACCTGGACGGTCTTCTGATGACGATCTATATAGAGAGTGCCGCAACCGACGATGCAGCACTTTCCCCAGCCCCGAGCCACAAGGGCGGCGTGGCTGGTTATCCCCCCCTTTGCAGTGAGGATGGCTTTCGCTGCGTGCATTCCATGAACGTCTTCCGGAGAAGTTTCTTTTCGGACAAGGATAACTTTCTTTCCATCCTTCGCCCACGCTTCTGCATCATCGGCCGTAAAAACGATCTGTCCCGTGGCCCCGCCGGGCCCCGCCGGTAATCCGTGGGCGAGCTCGTCTGCTGACACTTCCGCATCGGGATCAACCATGGGATGAAGCAACTCATCAAGCTGAGAGGGCTGTACTCTCATGACGGCTTCCTCGGCAGTGATCAGCTCCTCTTGGTGCATGTCCACAGCTATCTTGATTGAGGCGGCTCCGTTGCGTTTTCCGACCCTTGTCTGTAGCATCCACAGCCGGTCTTTCTCGATGGTAAATTCGATATCCTGCATATCGCGGTAATGCGTCTCAAGATTGATTCGAATTCCATCTAACTGGGTATAAATTTCTGGCATGGCTTCATTGAGGGTCGGGAGGTGGGCATTTTGGTCGCCGCGTCCCCATTCGTTGAGAGGGTTTGGTGTGCGGATGCCTGCCACCACGTCTTCCCCCTGAGCGTCAGCAAGCCATTCGCCATAAAAGTGATTATCGCCTGTAGCGGGATTGCGCGTGAAGCCGACGCCGGTGGCACAGGAATCACCCATGTTGCCAAAGACCATGGCCTGCACATTCACGGCTGTCCCCATCTCATCGGCCAATCCCTCGATTCTGCGGTAGGAAATGGCGCGTCTGCCGTTCCACGATTGGAATACTGCGCCCGTGGCTCCCCACAGCTGCTCGTGATGATCATCCGGGAAGTCTTGGCCCAGCACGTCTTTCACTGTGACTTTGAACACCTGCGCTAACTCCTTCCAATCGTCACCGTTGAGGTCGAGATCCTGTTCAACTTCCCTCTCCTCTTTGCGGTTCTCGATCAGTTCTTCCAGCCGTTCGCGGATGCCGACTCCGTCCTTCGGCTCTACGCCGCCGGCCTTTTCCATGACTACGTCAGAGTACATCATGATGAGGCGGCGGTAGGCGTCCCACACGAATCTGGCGCTGCCTGACTTTTCTATCAATCCGGGAATGGTTTTGGAGGTGAGACCGACGTTCAGCACCGTCTCCATCATGCCCGGCATGGAGACGGCCGCGCCGGAGCGGACCGAGACCAGCAGAGGATCGGCAGGGTCACCAAACCTCCGTCCCATGGCGCTTTCCGTCTGCTTAAGTGCATCTGTCACCTGCCGTTCCAGTTCAGAAGGGTATTCCTTGTGGTGCTCATAGAAGTGGGTGCAGACGTCTGTAGTGATGGTGAAACCGGGAGGAACCGGGATGCCGAGGTTTGTCATTTCAGCGATATTGGCTCCTTTGCCGCCTAAGAGTTCCTTCATGTCAGCGCTGCCGTCGGCCGTGCCATTGCCAAAAAAGTAAACGTATTTCATGTGATAACTCCTTTTCTGTACATAATTGTCGGTGAATTTAGAGAGGTGGGTGAGGGAGAACAAACCGTATTTCGGTTGATTTTGTAGCTGGAACTCCCTACCATCTGTCCAATTAATGGAAAGGGAGAACGGCAAATGACTGAAGTTCTGTGGCGTCCATCCAAAGAAGCGGTTCAGCGCTCTCAGATGAATCAATTCCGGCTGTTTGTCAATGAACGCTTCGGCCTGAACCTGCGGGAGGCCTTCGAACTGTATGACTGGTCGGTCGCTGCGATCGCTGATTTCTGGGCCGCCATGTGGGACTTCAGCCACATCATCGCATCTCAACACTATCGTGAGGTCGTTGACGATGCAACAAAGATGCCGGGGGCCAAGTGGTTTGCTAGCGCCAGACTGAACTTCGCGCAAAACCTGTTGCGCCATCGCGATGATCGTACGGCACTCATCTTCCGCGGCGAGGGCCAGCCCGATAGGTCACTCACGTACGCCGAACTCCACGCTGAAGTGGAAAAGCTTGCTTATGCCTTGCGTGAGCTGGACGTCAACGAGGGAGACCGTGTAGCCGGATTCATGCCCAACATGCCGGAAACAGTCATCGCGATGCTGGCCGCGGCATCCGTGGGTGCTATCTGGAGTTCTTCTTCGCCCGACTTCGGTATCAAGGTTATCCTCGACCGCTTCAGCCAGATCGAGCCGAAGGTGCTGTTTGCTGCTGATGGATACTTTTACAACGGCAAGACGATCAATTCGCTTGAGATGCTGCGGGGCATCCTGGGCGAACTTCCCAGTGTGGAGAAAGTGGTTGTGGTGCCGTACACACAGGAGAGCCCGCATATCGCCGACATTATCAATGGCATTCACTATGAGGACTTCCTCCCGAGTGGGGATGTGCCGGCGCTGGAGTTTGTGCAGTTGCCTTTTGATCACCCCCTCTACATCATGTACTCCTCCGGAACGACAGGACTGCCCAAACCCATGGTCCACGGTGCCGGTGGTACGCTCATTCAGCATATGAAAGAACTGCGTCTCCATTGCGACATAAGCAAGGATGATACCGTCTTCTATTTCACGACCTGCGGCTGGATGATG
>DCAL01000027.1:8324-9353 GCA_002311975.1 Fidelibacterota bacterium UBA1134
GATGATGTGGAACTGGCTGGTGAGTAATCTGGCCATCGGCGCAACGGTTGTTCTTTATGACGGTTCTCCCTTCTATCCTGATGCGGGCGCCATGTGGCGCATGGCGGAAGAGTTGGGGATTACCGTATTTGGCACCAGCGCCAAGTTTATTTCAGCCTCCGAGACCGCTGGGATGAAGCCCGCCGAAAAGTTCGACTTGAGCAAGCTGCGGGCTGTCCTCTCTACGGGATCGCCCCTCATGGAAGAGAGCTTCGACTACGTCTATCGTGATGTCAAAGTGGATGTGTTCTTAGCGTCAATCTCCGGCGGAACCGATATTATCTCTTGTTTTGCAGGCGGTAATCCTGTGTTGCCTATCTATCGCGGTGAGCTCCAGTGCCGTGGTTTGGGAATGAAAGTGGCTTCCTACGATGGGAGGGGGAATCCCCAACTTGACCACAAGGGCGAGCTCGTCTGCACCGCGCCGTTCCCCTCCATGCCCATCTACTTCTGGAACGATCCCGATGGCACAAAGTACCACGCTGCCTACTTCGACGATTTCCCGGATGTCTGGAGCCACGGCGATTATATTACCATAAATGACCACGGAGGCGTCCAGATCTTCGGCCGCAGTGACGCCACGCTCAATCCCGTCGGTGTCCGCATCGGCACGGCGGAAATCTATCGTGTGGTGGAAGCCGTACCGGCAGTGGGGGACAGTCTTGCCATCGGCCAGCAGTGGGAGGGCGACGAACGGGTGATCCTTTTTGTGAAAATGAACGCAGGCGATGCTCTTTCAGACGATCTGATTCAAAAGATTAAACAGAACATCCGCACCCATTGCTCTCCGCGCCACGTGCCGGCGAAGGTGCTGCCCATTGCCGATATTCCCTACACCATTAACGGGAAAAAGGTAGAGATCGCGGTGAAGAAGATTATCCACGGCGATGAGGCACTGAATCGGGACGCTCTGGCGAATCCCGAGGCGCTGGAGCTCTACAAGAATATCCCGGAGCTTCAGACTTAGTTGGATATTTTCAGTCATGCACT
>DCAL01000027.1:9482-10751 GCA_002311975.1 Fidelibacterota bacterium UBA1134
CTGCGTCTCTTATCCGGAACGCTTCAGTCTGGACCGCCGCCGCTGAACATCATTCCGGCGTGGCTCTTTATTAACTATGATATCTCCCACAGCTTTGTCTGCGCCTTTATAGCCATCGGCATTGTGGCGACGAGGCGCAAGGATCTCGCCTTCGCCCTGCTGGGGTGGCCCTTCCACATTTTGCTCGACTTTCCGTTTCACACTCGGGCGTATTTCCCTACGAAGCTGTTCTGGCCTGTGTCAGATTTCACTGTGGACGGGCTTTCTTGGGGCCGTCCCGAGATCTGGCTCCCTAACGTGGCCGGACTGATTGTTCTGTATGTCTACCGAAGAATGAGCCGGCGGGTTGAGTAGTATGGCGGAGAAAAGCTCCCAACTTGAGGGCTTGACATTGTAAATTCTGCCCAACTTTTCTATTGAATCGATTGGTGAGGAGTCCCGCATGAACAGAGAATTAATCGGAAAGGAGTACCCCGCCGTTGAATATGAGGTGGGGCGGGAAAAGATTAAGGAGTATGCCATGGCTACTTTTTCTGAAAATCCACTCTACCTCGATCCCGAATTCGCCAGAGAATCGGAGTATGGCACAGTAGTGGCCCCGCCCACTTTTGCCGCAGTTTACAGTGCCGATGTCATGAAGATTATTGTTGAAGATCGGAACCTCGGTATGAAGGTGCCTCGTATTGTCCATGGCGAGCAAAAGTTTGTCTTTGGGGAAGTTGTGAGAGCCGGGGATCTCGTCACCACTACGGTCAAGATTGAGAGTATTTCTCAGAAAACAAATCGTGCGGGTGCTATCAACGAGTTTCTGGTGATAAAGACAACCTCACTCAACCAGAATGAGCAAACGGTGTGCGAGGGGACGTGGACGCTTATCGAGCGGGGGAAACAGTCCAATGAGTGAGAAGCGATCGTTTACCGTTAAGATTGACAAGTATCTTCCTATATACTATGCCGGAGCCAGCGGCGACTTCAATCTGATTCACATCGACAGAGAGTTTGGCGAACGTCAAGGCTTGGATGGGAACATCCTTCAGGGAATGTGTACTCTGGGCATCGCCGCCAATCAGCTCATTGGTAACGAAGATCCGGCAAAGCTGAAGTCTATTAGTGTGAGATTCTCATTTCCTGTTTATCCGGGGGATGAGTTGGTGATTGATGCAGAGTCAGACGGTGATGGAGAAATCTTTACCGTGGAAAGACAAACTGGCGAGGCGGTAATCAGTGACGGTGTTGCTAAGTGGCGATGATCCGTCGGCTTCAAGGTTT
>DCAL01000092.1 GCA_002311975.1 Fidelibacterota bacterium UBA1134
CGCCACAGCATCTGGCGCTCCTCTTCTGACTGTGCCTGCTGAAAATCAACTGCACCGCTTGCCGAACAGACGGTCTGAATCCGGTCTGCTTCGTCTTCCAGGACTGATTCGTTCCCATCGATTTCGATGAGGAGGATAGCCGCGGCGTCGAGGGGGAAACCGGCCTTCAGGTGACTCTCCACCGCCTCGATCACAAGATTATCGATGAGTTCAAGGGCGGCCGGGATGATGCCTGCGGCGATGATTTTTGAGACCGCGGTGCTGGCATCATCCACCGAATCAAAGACAGCCAGAAATGTCCGCTGAGTCTGGGGGTTCTTTATCAGTCTGACGATCACTTCCGTTACTATACAGAATGTCCCCTCTGATCCGACGAGGATGCCAGTCAGGTCATAGCCTGAGGTCTCATCCGTTCTGCCGCCGAACTGGACCACCTCTCCTGATGGCATCACAGCTTTAACTCCAAGAATGTGATTGACCGTAACGCCGTACTTCAACGTGTGCGGACCGCCGGCGTTCTCCGCCACGTTTCCGCCTATGGTGCACGCCTTCTGGCTTGACGGATCGGGTGCAAAGTGATAGCCTCGGGAGTTTGTCTCTAGCGACAGTTCCACGTTCACCAGTCCCGGCTGAACCACAGCTACTTCGTCTTCGTAATCGATCTCAAGAATTCGGTCCATCTTGGACATCTGGATCACGATGCCGCCCTGCACAGCTATAGCACCGCCGCTCAAACCTGTTCCGGCGCCTCGCGCCAAAAAAGGGGTGGTATGACGCTGACAAATTCTGACGATTTCAGCTACCTCTTCTGTCGATTCGGGATAGACCACAGCGTCCGGAGGATGCTTACTCAAGGTCAGTCCATCGCATTCGAAGACCAGTAGTTCCGTCGGGTCCGAAGTGACACGCTCTAATCCGAGGAGTGCGGTAAGTTCAGCCAGAAGTTCTTTCGTTTGTGACACGCTATTTGACGAGGTAAGACTTAAAGTTCTCTAATCAAAGGTAGCAACATTGTCAACTCAAGACAAAGGTTATAGAACGGGGGTTTTTGCCGCTGATGAGATCGGCGGCGCTTGGCGGTACGGGGGAAAACGATAGTATCGCTGTGAGCTGCTTTAGTCTTCCTTCAGATCGTCCACATGACACATGACCGTCCCGCAGCAGCAGACGACAGCGTCGTCATCCCTCATCCAGCGGTAGTCAGAGTAGTCTGCGGACCACGATTGTCCGCACCGTGGACATTTCAGTATCTGAATGAAGAAGAAAGGCGTGCTCTTCTCTGTATTTTCTAGTATCAGGTGCTCCATTGTCAGTCTTTGAGTCTCATTATTGTGAGCGTGCATACAAAAGGCGTATAGAAGTTAGCAAAGCCTGTATCAAGTTGCAAGAACAATTGAGATTTCTCTGATAGTCGGTGCGCTATCATTGTTCTCCGAACCCTCGCCAAGATTTGACTTAACAATTGATTTGAGCTTATCATCGTTCTTAACTCAACACTTTCGGTTCTTGAGTTAAGTCCGATGTCCGCTATTGATGGATCGTACTTGTCCCTCGTAACGAAGTGTAGAGAGAACGCAGTAGAGATGGAGCACACTGCCTCTCAAATAGCTACTACTCACCAGTTACAACTCTAGTAGTTTTTCCACAGCGCTCCACATTTTTGTCCAGAGCCTCTTTCCTCGTTTCTCTTTTCTCGGAATTGAACTAACTTTCCGCCCCTGCAAATGAGGAAAGGAGATTTGGTTATGGCTTACGTGGAGAAGATTCAAATCACACGGCGGAGCTTGGACGTGGTGTCGCCGGAGGTGCTGGTTCTCGGTCTGTTCGAGGATGGCCAGTTGTCTGACTTTCAGAAGACCATTGATAGGAAGTCCAAAGGTTCTTTGTCAGAGAGGATAGAATCCGGCGACTTCGAAGGCAAGGCGGGGAAGACGCTATCTATCTTCCCGGGAAAACCTGCAAAACGGATATTGCTCGTGGGTCTGGGCAAAAGGGAAGACATCACTTTGGACAGGCTGCGCCAAGCGGCGGGGACGGCGGTGAAGACGGTTCAAGCCGGCAAGATTGATACGATGGCGTCCGAGATTCCGGGCAGCGACGCTCTGGAGTCATCAGCGGCAGAGATATCTCAGGCTTGGGTAGAGGGTCTCATCCTGGGTTCCTACAGATTTCTGGATTACAAGAGCGACACGGAAGATGCCAAAGTGATGGAGACCATAACCCTCATCAACGGCGCCAGCAGCATCGGCGTGGAGCGCGGCCGGGCGGTGGCTGAGGCGGTCTGTCTGGCCCGTGATTTGGCCAATCACCCCAGCAATGTGGCTACGCCCTCGAGACTTGCCGCTGAAGCCCGCAAGATTGCGAGATCATCCGGGATGACTTGCAAAGTGATGGGAAGGGATCAATTCACCAAGCTTGGGATGGGCGCATTTGCGTCGGTGGCAAGGGGGACCGACGAACCTCCGAAGTTTATCCTGATGCAGTATAACGGCGGCAAGAAGGGGGAGAAGCCTTTCGCCTTCGTCGGCAAAGGGATTACATTCGATACCGGCGGCATCTCCATAAAGCCTTCGGGCAAGATGGACGAAATGAAATTTGATATGTGCGGCGCCGCGACGGTCCTCGGCATCATGCAGGCGGTGGGTCAACTGAAACCAAAACTGAACATCGTGGCTGCCATCGCGGCTACAGAAAACATGCCCGGAGGTCACGCCACGAAGCCGGGAGACATTGTTCGGGCCTACAACGGTAAAACCATCGAAATTCTCAACACCGATGCGGAAGGGCGTCTCGTTCTGGCTGATGCACTCGCCTATGTATCGCAAAAATATGAGCCTCGCTATATGGTCAACTTTGCAACTCTGACCGGTGCTGTTATCATTGCGCTCGGTCATGTGGCCAG
>DCAL01000029.1:0-3998 GCA_002311975.1 Fidelibacterota bacterium UBA1134
TTGGGCGGTTATATTTGAGAGGGTGAGGATTAAAGCAAATATTGTATAGAGATGCTTCATACTGAAAATTACAAAGAATTTTTTAGACCCAATATATAAAAAGGTGTGAGCCTGTCCTTGGTACAAACAAAAAAGCCCCCGTGAGGAGACTATTTGAGCCAGAGGCGTTTCATACCAAAAATTATATCAGAATGGGTGTCGGTCTTATATACAGCATCGTATCCCGTCTATTTTCAGGTTGCGGTTGAGATTCTAGGTTGAGAAGCATAATGTTGAAATCGGGGGGCGTCCCTATGTTCGAATCAACCTGCTACTTCTTTTTCTTAGGCGGCCTTTTCAGAGTAAAATCAGATGTAACTGTCTCATCGCCCTTAACAGTGACAGTGGCAGTCTTGGCCGGCAGCTTCTCGTGCCACACTTCAATGGTGTATGTTCCGACAGGCAGCCCCTTGATTTCATATGAGCCGTCTTCAGCCGTCACGGCATAAAACGGGTGATCAACGACACCGATCCTCGCTCCCATCCACGGGTGGACATCACACTTGATTCTCACCATGATTTCCGGTGTATTGAACTTCTTGGTGATCTTCTTGCGGGCGCCCGGCATCGCCTCATTGAACTTGTCATTACCCTTCTTCTTGGGCAGTGCATGGACATTGTGCAGTGTACCATCACTGTTCAAGATATTGATCGGCTGCCCCACCTGAACGCCCAGAACATGCGGCTTGTAAACGCACCCGTTCTGATCAATGACCGCTGCTTCTGACGGAGCCGGATAATCCCCTTTGAGCCCCTCCTTCACATAGACGAATACATTCTTCAGTTCACCGTCCGGTCCAGCCAGAAACCACTCAGCCCTGGCAGGACTGTCGTGCTTCGCATCGCAGATTGGGTCGGCTCCCATCCTGATAACCTTCATTTTCGGCACTTTCCCTTCGTACTTCACGGTGCCCTTGATGCTTCCCTTCGCATCCAGAGAACCGGCCAGCATAACAAGCGCCAACGCGGTCAACGCCCCTTTCCTTATTCCATACATTATACTACCTCCCTCTCCAATCGTGATGTTTAATGAGAAATGGGTGACGAATAACGAGTTCTGAGTAATTCTTCTGGGTCCATTATCCGCTGACTTTCACCACTTCCAATGTTTAACATCAGACGCGCGTCGGGGTTCATTCCTATGAGTGAGGCACCGTTCATTACTCCTGCTCGTCTTCCCACTCGTCATCCCCCGATTCATCCCACGCGTCCTCTTCCTGGCTCAACAGCTGATAGCCGTTTTCGGCAAAGAAGTTCTTAATTTCTTTCGTGATATCAGTTTTCCCGGGAAGCGCGTAGAGATAGTCCGTCAAACCCCATAGCATAGACAGACTGTCCCCCTTGAAGGAAATAAGCTCCTTCCCAAAAACGTCGAAGGCGTCCTCAGTTGACAGCTCGTTCTCCGTGGGAATGTACGGCTCGGGCATCTTCGTTCCCGGTATAATGCCCTGCGGGTCACGAAGCCAATCCGTCACCCACTCCGGTCTAAGGCGTTCTTTGGTCAGCGCAAGATTGGGCGCCCAAGTCTGAGCGTCTTGGAGGGGGAACGTCGATCCGTAGAAATGGCAGTTGTTGCAGACTCCCATCTCCTCCAGTTTTTCTCCCGCCTTGTATCGAGCGGACCGCCGGTCAACCACATGTGGCGATTCATAGGCGTCCACCTCTTCCTCCAGAAACTGGAAATATCTGATAATGGAGTTCCACTCATCATCCTGAAGATTGAATGTTGGCATTCTCACCCGCAGATTGGGCCGGATGAGGGTGGTTGGATTCTTGATGAAGTTGAAGAGCCAGTCCGGCTGTGTCTTGGCGCCTTGCGTATTCAGGTCGGGCGGACTGAAATCTGCCGTAACTTCCAGCGCCGCATTTCGACCGATACCGTTCACGTCCATCAGCCATTGTGTGATGGTAGGACGGATTGCGCCGCCATCATGTTCGATGAGATGACACCCCTGGCAGTTGTTCTCTCTCACCAGCCACTGACCCTCGTGGACATCAGGATTGACGGATCTTGAGGGCTTCACGCCGTAAGATGTCTTGACAAAGCCGAGAAGTGCCGTAACAATCGCTTCTGCTTCTTGATGGGAAAACTTGAAATCCGGCATTCGCAGGCGCTCATAAGGTCCTTTTACCTTGTTCTCATCGAAGCTTCGGGGATGCAGAAGTTTTTGTGTAAACCACGCCTTCCGGCTGTGTTCGATGTCCAGAAGAGCAAAGTCCAGTTTTACGACTTCCTTGTTTCCCTCCTCGGTCAATTCTGTCCCGATAGGCTTCTCTTTTTCAAATCCGGGGATATTATGGCAGCCAAAACAGCCATACGTCCGGATCAGTTTTTCACCCGTATAGTCGAGTTTATCTTCCAGCGTCATCTGCGCCAGCTTCTGCCTGGAGTCGTAGTCCGAAAACATCTTTCCCAAAAACGCCATGACGATTTCATTAACCTGCTTTTCATCAATTGGCGGTATACTTTGCCCAAGGAATTCCTCATCGTCCATAGTCATAAGATAGGCAGTAATGTCGGCGGCCTCAGTCACTGTGAGCCTCAGGTTCGGCATTTTCGTCTGCGGGAAGTAACGTTCCGGCTCTCTGAGCCAGTTGTAGATCCATTCGTGGTCTGTCTTGGAAGCAAGGCCAATGAGATTGGGGCCGTGATCCCGCCGCAGCGTCTGGAGGGTAGTAACTTCCTCACTCGCATCGGACTCAATCCTGTGGCAGCCGAAACATCCAAGGGAGTTAACCAGATCCTCCCCGCGCTCGAGATTGCCGCGCCTCGGAATCCTGTCAAGCGGAAAGCCGGCACTGTTCTTAAACAGATAGTGCACCATAGCATGAATTTCCTGATCTGTTCTGGCGATGGACTTGGGATCACTGTTGTTAGAGAGGCCGAAGAACTTTGGCATCCAAGCATTATGGCGAAATGACTTAGGATTCTTTATCCAGAGATAAGCCCAATCTTTGTTCACCTTCGCGGAAATCTTGTTGAGGTCGGGGCCTATGCGCCGCTTGTCTTCATAACGCTCGATGGCGTGACACCCGAAGCAGCCAGCCCTCTCGATGAGGTTCGTCCCCAGGTTCAGTTTGTCTGCACCGCGGAGAAAAATCTCATTTGAATGGCATTTAAAACAGCCCGCTTCGGTGTACTTGACGGGGAACATCGGCTGGTCCCAGTAATGCATCTCACGCCATCCATACTTCTCAACCCACTCTTCCTCCTGTTCATGCGAACCGGGTGTGTGCGCCGCGGTTGAGAAATCGGTACCTCGTCCCCGGCCGGCGTGGCAACTGGTACAACCGTAAGATTCCAACGGGTGAGGTGATTCGCTGTCAAGATAAAGCTCAAGGTCCGGATGCGTAGTAAACGGCTGCGGAGCATCTTCGTAGCCGGTTTGCATAATCCCCTGATGACACGTTGTGCACCGGTCCACTTTCGGTATATGCATGAAGTTGATATCTTCTGTAATATCTTTTAGAACGACCTGATCCACCTTGTAATAAGGTGAAAGTAAGTCGAGAACGGGGAGGTCCCGCACCATATCGCCGATTCTGTTGCCTAAACTCATGGACGCCGGATCTACCACACGCAGCTTCCGGTTTAAAATGCTGGCCCGACGCCGAAGCTGTGAGAATCGGTCGTCCGCCTGCTTCAATTCCTCACGATGAGAGCGGATTGTATCACTTTTCTCGGACAGGCGACGCACCACTTCTTCCACGATAAGTTGCTTCTGGTTCAGGTCAACCTCAAAACGATCAAGCTTCGCTCCGGTTTCCTGCGGATTACCGTGCCCCCTCCCCACGGCTTCTTCGTGCTCATATTTGACCACATCGTACTCGGCTTTTGTGAAGTTATAATCCTGTTCGACTCTGTAATGTTCAGCCTCAAGTTTCCTGAGTTGCTTCTCCAGTATGTTCAGATCAGTCTCTTTTTCCAATTGAGCGGCTTCGGCGGCATTCAAGGCACC
>DCAL01000029.1:4145-4442 GCA_002311975.1 Fidelibacterota bacterium UBA1134
AGCAGAAAAACTATACTCGAAATGCCGAACAGTTTGTTCAGCTTCAAGATATTATAGAAACGTTCCTGTTTTTCCACTTCTCTCTCGCTAAATGTTGACGAAAAACTCCGGGATGGCTATGAGATACTTCAGATTGAAAATCCATCTCAAGTACATTTTCAGCGGCAGAGATATCATGCTGAGAATGAGGAAGACGAAAATACTGTACTTGAAAGTACCCAAAGCCTGATACAACTTCTTGAATACCGTTTTTGCCAGAAGCGGCGGAAAAACAAGAAAGTAACCGAAAACGAGGAT
>DCAL01000029.1:4553-6353 GCA_002311975.1 Fidelibacterota bacterium UBA1134
AAGAAGTTCCAGTTCGGTCCCCGCAGGAACGTTCCCACAAGAATCAGGTTCACCCATATCCACAGCCAGCCAAATAAGAAGATGGAGATTGCCATCCGTCGCTGCTTGTAGCTGTAGTATCCTCTCCCTTCTTTATTAATATCAATATAGGGTATCGCCATGAGGCCGATGATCATAATGGTTGGGAATACGACGCCGGCCAGCCATGGATCGAAGTAGACCAGCATTTCCTGCAGTCCAAGAAAATACCAAGGCGCCTTGGAAGGATTCGGCGAACTGGTGGGGTCTGCCGGTCCTTCCAGTGGTGCTTCCAACCCGATGGACCAGATGAGAAGGAGTGACATCAAAAGAATAAGCGAAATGAATTCAATATAGACGAGATCCGGCCAGACCAGAACTTTGTCCTCCGGCTCGTGATATTCTGCCGGTTTCTCACCCGCCTCCAGCAAGCGGTCATTATTTTTGGCCTGATTCATGCTGAGCCACAAGAATGTATGCACCAGAATCAGGAGACCGACAATGGGTACATTATCGGGTTTCAGAAAAATCAGCCGTGAGTTTTCGTCAACTACACCGATGGCAAAGAATGCAAAGAACAGTGCCAGAACTGCTATCAACCCTTTTTTCGTCCAAAAGAAGTCCAATCGCAGTCGGCGGTTCCACTTTTCAAAGAAATCTGTGGGTGGAAAAATAAACGGAAATGCCACAAGAATAGCCGTCAGCATAATGGTGGGTTGGGTGATTCCGTTGATAAAATGTTTGATTGCTTCCATGAGGGTCTGTTTGCAGGAGTTCCCGGTTAAGTCGGTCCCGAAATTCCGCCGTCTTTTCTTATTCTCCAAAAGTGAACCGCCATCAGGATCATGATGATGAACGGAAATCCGATGCAGTGCAAAACGTAAAATCTTAACAACGCTGCTTCCCCAACAAAGCGACCGCCCAACAAGGCAAAGCGCACGTCGCTGGCGGCATGGACGAAATTGATATCGCCTAAGCTCAGCAGAGCGGCTCCGGGCCCTTCACTACCAAGGAAGGGAGTCGCTCGAGCCATATTGGTGCCTACCGTGATCGCCCAGATGGCAAGCTGATCCCACGGCAGAAGATATCCCGTAAAACTGAGCAGCAGGGTCAAAACAAGAAGAATGACACCTATCGCCCAGTTGAACTCCCGCGGCGGTTTGTACGATCCCGTCATGAATACCCTGAACATGTGCAGCCAGACAGTGATGACCATGGCGTGAGCGCCCCAGCGGTGAATCTCGCGCATGATGCCCAGAGGGACTTGCTCCGCCAGGTCAATGATATCAGTGTAAGCGTATTCCACTGTAGGTCGGTAGTAGAACATGAGAAGAATTCCAGAAATTGTGAGCACCAGGAAGAGAAAAAATGACAGGCCGCCCATGCACCAGGTGAACTTCAGCTTGACGGCGTGTCTCGGCAGGCGAACAGGATGCAGATGCAGAAAGACACTGTTAAGAACCGACATCATCCGCTGACGGCGGGATCGCGGCACACCGGATCTGAAAATCGACTTCCATACGGCCGACTCGCCAAATCGTTCAAAAATGTTCTTCTTCGACTTCTCGCTCATTTTTTTCCCCAAATCCTAAGTCCGACTATACGACCAGAAAAGACTCCGGGTCGCTCCATTGACCTTTTTCATATTGATACTTCTTCGTCTTATCAACCAGCATTTGGCCATCACCTGATAATACAATCTTGAATCGTTCCAGCGGTCTGGGTGCAGGACCTTCAAAATTGATGCCTGTCTTACGGAAGCCACTCCCGTGACAGGGACAC
>DCAL01000029.1:6490-6813 GCA_002311975.1 Fidelibacterota bacterium UBA1134
TTCTTCCACCGCAGATCTACTTCATCCACTTTGTACTCGTCCGGAAAACCGATCTTGAATGTTTGCGGCGGCTCAAAAAGTACATTGGGAAACATGAAACGCAAGATCATTGTGAGGAAAGCTCCCGTAGCCGCCGAAAAGGCGATCCAGGCAACTG
Source organism: Fidelibacterota bacterium UBA1134 (assembly GCA_002311975.1). GTDB lineage: Bacteria > Fidelibacterota > Marinisomatia > Marinisomatales > S15-B10 > UBA2146. The sequence goes on from DCAL01000029.1 coordinate 6,648, forward strand.
TCAACCAGGAGATGAACGAACGGCGTCTCATCTTCTCCTCAAATGTACCTTCTCCGATGGAAGCTTTCGGCAGTTGAGGCGCCTTTTTTCCCTTCAAAGGTTCTTTAGCTCCTGATTCCTGCTGCGCCTGTTTGTCCACGTCACCCATAGCTTGAGATACTATCTA
>DCAL01000029.1:6892-7283 GCA_002311975.1 Fidelibacterota bacterium UBA1134
TCCAGCAGGGAAGCCGCACCGATAGCCGTCAGCATCGCTTCAGTCTGCTCGTACGGATCTACATCGTCGAACTTCTCCAGATATCCTCGCTGAAGTAAACTCAGGAGAACATCACGGCCGCTGTGACTGCCGAGTTTTGCCAATGATACAGCTGCATTCCAGCGAACATTTGGCTCAACATCGTACAATAGTTTCTGCAGGGGAGGAGTGCAATCCTGAAGTCCAAGATTACCAAGGGCGATAGCACATCTGTTCCTCACAAGGGACGATTGATGCTGCGTCATTTCAATAATCGGCGCCAGGTTCTGCTCCCCCGCGATGAGACCCAATGCGTAGACTGCATCTGCAACAACGGCTTCACGCGGCTCTTCAAGCGCACTCTGAATAGTTG
>DCAL01000029.1:7354-8026 GCA_002311975.1 Fidelibacterota bacterium UBA1134
GGAGAATTCGGCCATGCCTGAATTCCCCATGGCCCGGATGAGGTACTGTCTGACACGAGTATCGGGATCTCTCAGAGCATACTCATATGCCGACAGCATCTCCGCCGCAAAGCGATCACCCTGCGGCGCCCAATCTGGTGAAGCGAGAATCTTAGATAGTTCAAAGGCTGACTGCCAACGCTTTGTAGCGCTGCCGATTCTTACATCAGCTATGTAATCTTCAGCTCCGCGCGGCTCATATGTTAGCAGGCGCCACATAAAAAAGATCAGCACTCCGAATACCGCAATGAGAAACGGAACAATAAAGAAGGAATGGACAATTACCCTTAGCGCGGATTTCTTCTCGATTTCTTCTGACATATATCCAAATGATAGATAGACGTTTTTAAGTAAACAATTTACAATCATGTCTGCCTTAAGAGCAAAAAGAATTCGTCTCGTCTCAGAGCAATTTTCGCGAAAGTCCGCTCTGACCGCTCACGTAACGCCGAGCCTCCTCCTCTTCTACTCAAGATGTGCCGCGGGCGAGACTCCCCGCCTGCCTCACCTCTAGGAAATGGTTGTTCTTCTGAATGATCAGCGTCGGGCAGGGAACTCGGATGACCAGCGGACCACGCGCCACGTGCCGGGAAAGGGACTCGAACCCATACGTCTTAAAAGACACCAGATCCT
>DCAL01000029.1:8101-8648 GCA_002311975.1 Fidelibacterota bacterium UBA1134
CTGCCAATTCCGCCATCCCGGCAATATGCGACCATCGAACGGCAGGAAAATATAGGGGATTATGGCGGTTCGCCAAAGGCAGAGGTTGCGGTGAGTCGTGAATCGTCCATCTACACTACGTTACGATGCATAAACAGCTGGGAGAGTAGTAGTTGGTGAATGGTAGAGGAGANNCGGCGTGCGATAGACCTGTCACATTGCTCCCGATAAGGAATCGTGACAGGTCGAGAAGAAAAATCAATCACAAATCAAGTGTTCCTGTCAGCCTGAGGAGCTTGCAACGAAAGAATCTCATCAGTTCTATTTCTCGATAGACGATCATTAGATTCTTCTCCCGAAACTTCAGGATCAGAATGATAATAGTTTGTTATTGCATACCGGGTCCGCCGGGCTGTGCGGAATGAAATAATAGATCGGACAGAACAGATTGATGGAGTGGTAGCTGGTGAAACGGAAGTCAGCCCCGGCGGAAACTACGAATAACCAGCTACCAATAACCGATAACCAGATCGCGCGAACTTACGCCCCGTGGCACTTCTTGAACTTC
>DCAL01000029.1:8707-9329 GCA_002311975.1 Fidelibacterota bacterium UBA1134
GCCGCTGCCGCAGGGGCACGGCTCATTCCGACCCACTTTCTTTCCCACATGAACAGGTTGGGCTTTTCCTGTGCGTGCCGGGCGGGCAGACTGTCCATCGCCATCAGTGGGCGATGCCATTCCCATACCGACTGTCTCATCGTGTTGGGTACGTACACGGCGAGCCGGGGCACGACCCCTCATCGTCGGCGCCTGTTCCATCCCCTGAAGCTGCGTCCGATAGAGCCGCTGCACCGTGTCTCGGTTCACCTCCCGCAGGAATTCCACAAACATGTCAAACCCTTCGGACTTATACTCCAGGAGGGGATCTTTCTGACCATAGGCTCGCAGGTTAATTCCTTCACGCAACTGATCCATGGCGTAAAGATGATCTTTCCATTTTCCATCTATAGTACGCAGTACAACATAACGTTCAAACGCGCGCATGGTCTCAGCCGGAACAAGACTCTCCCGCGCCGCATAGACTGCTTCACTTTTTTCCATAATCATATCGCGAATGCCGTCCATGGAAGTAACAGAGTGCATCTCTTCGTCCGCTTCAATTGTCAGGACCGATGATAATTCACTCGCAAACTCATCCCAGTTCCAGTCGGAAGGATCACCGCTTCCGTCCGCATGCTGA
>DCAL01000029.1:9394-9813 GCA_002311975.1 Fidelibacterota bacterium UBA1134
CCCATAGATCCTCTATAAATTCATCCTGCAGCACAGCAATTTCACCCCGGATGTCGTCCCGCTTAAGGGCCTGATTCCTGCGGCTGTAAACCACTCCCCTCTGCTGGTTCATCACATCATCGTATTCCAGCAGGCGTTTCCTGATGGCAAAGTTTCTCTCCTCCACCTTTTTCTGAGCCCGCTCAATAGACCGGGTTACCATTCTGTGGGTAATTACTTCACCCTCTTCTACACCAAGTCTATCCATTATACTGGCGATCCGCTCGCTGTTGAACAGACGCATGAGGTCGTCTTCGAGGCACAGGTAGAATCGTGACGAACCGGGATCTCCCTGGCGACCGGCTCGACCCCGAAGCTGCAGATCAATCCGCCGCGACTCGTGCCGCTCAGTGCCAATTATATACAGACCACCGGCATCA
>DCAL01000113.1:0-22734 GCA_002311975.1 Fidelibacterota bacterium UBA1134
ATGTTCAGCGGAAAAACGGAAGAACTTATCCGCCGCCTGCGAAGAGCCAAAATTGCAAAGCAGAAAGTTTCAATCTTCAAACCGAAGATCGATGACCGCTTCAGTCTCAATCATATTGTTTCACACTCGAAACTGAAGATGGACTCTCTACCAGTTCCCAGTCCAAAAGATATCCTGAAGGAAGCTGAGTATGCGGATGTGGTGGGAATTGATGAAGCGCAGTTTTTTGACAAAAGTCTCATTAATGTATGCAAAGAACTGGCGAAGCACAAGAAACGAGTCATCGTAGCCGGTCTCGACAAAGACTACAGAGGCGAACCGTTTGATCCAATCCCAGCTCTTCTGACTGAAGCGGAGTACATCACCAAAACGCTGGCCATCTGTATGATATGCGGAAATCCAGCTAACTGTACCCAGCGTTTGACAGCAGATACTGAACAGGTTATTATTGGCGAAAGCGAGACTTATGAAGCCCGCTGCCGCAACTGTTATGAACCGCCAGAGGATTGATGGGTAGACTCACGGGTCTTCTGGGTATTGTTGTGCTACTGGGTATCGCCTACGCCATGTCGAACAATCGCGGCGCCATCTCAAAACGGATTGTGCTGTGGGGGCTGGGACTGCAGCTCCTTTTCGCCCTCTTCATCCTGAAGACGCCTATGGGTCAACCGTTCTTTTCCGCTGTGGACATTGTTATAAGGAAACTATTGAGTTTTTCAGATGCAGGCAGCGACTTCCTTTTCAAGTCGTTTGGAGCAGGAACTGTTGAAGCTCCACTCATGAACTTCGCCTTTCGCATCCTTCCCACAATCATCTTCTTCTCATCACTTATGGCCGTCCTCTACCATCTAGGAATTATGCAGTGGATCATCCGGTGGATTGCCAGAGGCATGCAGAAAACCATGGGCACCAGCGGCTCAGAAACATTAAGCGTCTCCGCAAACATCTTCGTGGGACAGACAGAGTCTCCGCTTATGGTCCGGCCTTTCATACAAGGCATGACCAAGTCAGAACTGATGGCGGTCATGACGGGCGGATTTGCCACCGTCGCGGGAGGCGTAATGGCTATCTATGTAAAGATGTTAAGCGATATGCCCGGCATAGCGGGACATCTGATGGCCGCCTCCATCATGAGCGCCCCGGCGGCACTCGTCATGGCAAAAATAATTTTCCCGGAAACAGACAAATCTGAGACAGCAGGAGATATCAGAATCGAAGTAGAGAAGGAGGACGACAATTCCATGGAGGCTCTCGCCCGCGGAGCGACGGCCGGATTGAAACTGGCTGCCAACGTAGGCGCCATGCTGATTGCTTTTGTCGCTTTTATCGCCATGGTAAACGGCATTCTCGGGCTCATAGATCTGACCCTCCAGCAAATCCTCGGCTGGCTCTTCCAGCCACTGGCATGGGCCATGGGAGCACCATGGGCAGAGGCGAATATCCTCGGGCAGCTCATGGGTGAGAAAATTGTTTTGACCGAGCTAATCGCTTACAGCGACCTGAGTGAACTCCGTGCTGCAGATGCCATCTCGGACAGGACCGCCATTATTGCCAGCTATGCCTTGTGTGGATTCGCAAACTTTGCATCCATCGGCATCCAGCTTGGCGGCATCGGTGGTATGGCTCCCGACAGAAGAAAAGACTTGGCTAAACTGGCAATGAAAGCGATGATCGCCGGCGCTCTGGCATCGTGGCTCACGGCAACTCTTGCCGGTATCCTGATTTGAAAAGAGAGCATGATTTGACCATGAGGCTGATACTGTTAGGTCCGCCGGGAATTGGCAAAGGAACTCAAGCAAGAATTCTGTCAAAGAAATTCTCTCTCCTTCACCTTTCCACGGGCGATATGCTGCGAGACGAAATTTTCCGCGAGACTGAACTGGGAATCCTCGCCAGATCATACATCGACGACGGCAATCTTGTCCCCGATAAGGAGATGCTGGATATGATGACTCACCGCCTGAAACAGGAAGATGCCGAATCAGGATACATCCTCGACGGCTTTCCGAGAACTATCCCCCAAGCCGAGGGACTGGAAAAGATCCTCGACTTGATTCATCAGAAGCTTGACGTAGTGATTTCTCTCGAAGGCAGTGACGACGTCCTGATAGAACGCCTGTCAAATCGCCGCACCTGTCCCGATTGCGGCCGGATTACAAACCTCATCTTCACTCCACCTGCCGTTGCCGGGAAGTGCGATTCTTGCGGAGGAAAGCTCTATCAGCGCAATGATGACAGACCGGAGGTTATCCGTGAAAGACTTAAGGTTTACGAGGATCTGACCAGTCCACTGCTGAAGTACTATTCATCCAGGGGACTTCTGAAAACTGTCAGCGGAGTCGCTACCGTCAAAGAAATCCGTGACAATATTCTAAGTGAACTCCAACATCAGCCCATGGAAGAATAACATGCTCAAAGTAGGAGTAACCGGAGGAATCGGAACTGGAAAGAGCGTGGCCAGCAATCGGATGGCTCAGCTGGGCGCATTCGTGTTTGATGCGGACACAGAAGCCAAGGAAATTCTAAGAACGAACAAGAATGTTCAGACAGACCTGATCGAGGAATTCGGGACGGATATTCTCAATCCTGACGGCACCATCAACGAGAAGAAACTGGCTGTAACGGCCTTTGCAAACGAAGAGAATCAGGCTGTTCTCAACGCTATCATTCACCCTTACGTTTTCGAAGCAATCGATAAAAAATTCGATGAGTTGGAGAAGCAGAGCAAAACGTCCGTTTTTATCGTGGATGCAGCTCTGATTTATGAATCGGGGCTTGATCAGCGCATCGACTACGTCATCGTGGTGACAGCCCATTACGGCGTCCGGATGCAACGCACCATCCAACGTGGAAGACTGGATCGGCGGGAAATTCAGAAGCGTATGGACCTTCAACTCCCGGAAGAGTCAAAAATCGGCATGTCTGATTATGTTATCGATAATAACGGTACCGAAGAGGATCTGATTAAACAGGTAGATGATATCTACAAGGCATTGATATAATCTGTTCACTTCGATGCTTGCGGCGTCCGTGCCTGCCAGAATCTCCATCCGATAACTCAAGAGAGCAACAACCTGTCTGAGCTGATGAGTTCATCCAAACGCTTCGGCACTTTCGAGGGTGTTTTCATGCCCACAATCCTCACCATCCTCGGCGCCATCATGTACCTCAGGCTCGGATGGGTGGTAGGCAATGCCGGCTTCGGCGGCGCACTCATCATCATCCTGCTGGCGAAACTCGTCACCGTCACCACGGGCCTCGCCATCGCCTCCATGGCTTCCAACATCAAGATCGGCGCGGGCGGATCGTACGCTATCATATCAAGATCCCTCGGCCTCGAAATAGGAGGTGCTATCGGCATTCCGCTTTATCTCTCTCAAGCCCTGGGCGCTTCCATGTATATCATCGGCTTCACGGAGGGGTGGCTCGCCATTTTCCCTCAACACGATCCGTTCCAGGTAGCATCCGCTGTTCTCCTGATGCTACTGACGCTCTCACTCATCAGCGCCAAGGCCGCCATGAAGGTCCAGTACATCATCATGTTTCTCATTGTCTCTTCACTAATCTCCTTTTTTATGGGCAAAGGGGACGGCGCCACTGAAATCTCCTTGTGGGGAGGTTCTGAGGCTGCACCTTTCTGGACTGTCTTCGCCATCTTCTTCCCAGCCGTCACCGGCATTGAAGCGGGAGCCGCCATGTCCGGCGATCTCAAGGACCCGAAAAGAAGCCTCTCCGTTGGACTTCTTTCTTCCATCGCCATCTCTTTTGTCGTCTATGTGGCTCTGGCGTTCTGGATGGATTACACCATTTCCGCTGCGGCACTGAGATCAGACTACACCATTATGATAAGCGTCGCCAGATGGGAGTGGATTGTGGTAGCCGCACTCCTGGGCGCCACCCTTTCATCGGCGCTGGGGAGCATCATCGGCGGTCCGAGAACACTCATGGCGCTGGGGCAGCACAGGGTAGTCCCTCTGGGAAGATTCCTCGCTCAGCAGAGTAAGAACGGAGAACCGAGGATTGCCATATTGACTACGGGTGTGATCATAGAACTGGGGCTCCTTCTGGGCGACCTCAACACCATTGCACCCCTGCTCACCATGTTTTTCCTGATCACTTACGGAACCATCAATCTGGTGGTCTTCATCGAAAAGAAAATCGGCATCACCAGCTACCGCCCCAGCTTCGATATTCCCTTGATCATCCCCTTGATTGGCACGCTCTGGTGCGGGACAGCCATGTTTCTGATCAATCCCCTCTTCGGATCAGCCGCTGTGGTGATTATCGTACTCGTCTATCTCTGGCAGATCCGTCTCGGCCACCAGGCGCCGTGGGGAGACGTCCGGTCAGGTATTTTCGTTGCCATTGCCGAGTGGGCCGTCAGGATGGCGGGAAGAATGCCTGCCAGCAGCAAATCGTGGAAGCCCAACTTTATGGTTCCCGTGGAAGAGCCCGAACAGTGGCAAGAGAGGATAAAGCTGGTGCGAAATATAGTCTTCCCGAAAGGGAGTGTTACAGCTTTCAGTGTACGCGTTTTGGAAAGCGGAATGCGGCACAGGATTGGTCAGATGGTGGATCACCTGTTGAGCCGAAGTGCGAACGGCGCTGGCCTGCCCGATACCTCCGAGGAGCTCCAAAACGATCTGGCCACATTGATCAATCCTCTGAAGGAGGAAGGCATACTTACGGCGGCTACGGTGATAGAGGCCAATCACTTTATTGAAGGGATCAGTGTCGTCACTCAGTCATTCAAGGGTATGCCGCTGCCGCCCAATGTCATGTTCGTCTCCATGAGCAATGACAGGACCAAAGACCAACGTCTGAAGCAGTTGCTGGCGATTGCGGTCAGAGAGGAGCTGGGCATCATAGTCCTGCGGTGGCATCCTGAGGAGGGGTTCCGCGAGGAGAAGACCATTAACCTCTGGATGAGAGGACGATCCCCCAACAGGAACCTTTCGATCCTGACCGCCCTTCAATTGGAAAGGAACTGGAACGGCACTCTACGCTTGGTGCGGATGGTTGCCGATCAGTCCGAAGTCGCCAAAGCGTCAAGAGGTCTGCAGGCTATCGCTAGGCGCGGCCGGCTTCCGCTGGATGCGGAAAATGTAGTTGTCATCGGACGATTCCCCGAAGACCTTCAGAAGATACTCGCGGCCGACTTGAATATCTTCGGTATTCCGGTGGACTTAGAGGTCGATGCTCTGCATGAAATTGCCGCCGCCACAGATACAGCGTGTCTCTTCATAAAGGATTCTGGACACGAGAGCGCGCTGGTCTGACGGACGGGTCAGAAGAGCCGGTGGTAGCGGAAGCGATCCATCCCCCGCGGCGGGCCGAGAACTTCCCTCAATACGATGACATCCTGCAGATTCTGAGAATTACGGATGAACCGTCCGATGTCACGCCGGACACGTCGTGGTACTGCCTTGGCTCTTCTCCTGGCCTCCCTTGACTCCTGCAAGGAGTCTATTTCATCCCCCAATTGAAACTGTAGAGGATCTAAGGCTGGAGATTCTGAAAGCGGCGGTTTCTCACTCGGCGCCACTTCATCAGATAACTCTAGCCCTTCCCTGAGCGACCTCTCCTCCTCAGCCTGCAGATCTTCTTCGAAGGCCTCTTCACTCCTCTCCTCTTGAAGAAGATCGAGGAGTCCCAGGTCCTTCATCCACTTGGGAATTGATTCTGGCGCCTGCTCTTCTCCGTGGCGCTCCGGCTGAGGTTGCTGCTCACTACCCGGCCTCGGCAGACCGCGGCGAGCCTCCTCCTTCTTCTTCTTTCTCAACCATCGAGAAACGAGAAAGAATATGAGCAGTATTATCCAGTAGTTGATTTCCACTTGGGGTTATTTCTCCGCAGGACGCTCAGCGGATCCCGCTCCTCCCTTTTCACCGCTTCCTGATATGGAATCTCTCATACCGGTATCAGCCTGGATGTTGCGCATGGTGTAATAGTCCATGATACCAAGATTGCCTTCACGGAAAGCCTGCGCCATAGCCTTGGGCACTTGGGCTTCCGCCGCCACTACTTTAGCACGCATCTCGGCAACCCGGGCGATCATCTCCTGTTCCTGCGCTACCGCCATAGCACGGCGTGTCTCGGCACGGGCCTGAGCCACCTGCAGATCCGCCTCCGCCTGATCGGCCTGAAGGTGTGCGCCTACATTCTTGCCCACGTCTACATCGGCAATATCGATGCTGAGGATCTCAAAAGCCGTTCCGGCATCGAGGCCCTTATCCAGCACGAACTTGGAGATGGAGTCAGGATTCTCCAGTACATCTTTGTACGATTCAGAGGAACCGATGGCGCTGACGATACCTTCACCCACGCGGGCGATGATGGTCTCATCGGTGGCGCCGCCCACCAGACCAGGGATGTTCGTCCGCACCGTCACACGCGCGCGCGCTTTTACCTCAATGCCGTCTCTGGCCACGGCTGCCAGCGTCCCGTCGGTGGGAGCATCAATCACCTTGGGGTATACCGAAGTTTCAACGGCTGTTTTGATATCGCGGCCCGCAAGATCGATGGCGGTGGCGGTGGCGAAATCGAGCTGAATCTTGGCCTTTTCCGCTGCAATGAGCGAAAACACCACATTTGGAACGTTGCCGCCTGCAAGATAGTGCGTTTCCAACATACCGGTAAAAACTTGTTCCAGACCGGCCTTGTGCAAGTTGATGATTCCGTCCACAATCAGGCGGGGCGAAATCTTCCGCAATCGCATCCGGATGAGATCAATGATGGTGATCCTGCCGACGCCCAGAGAAACTACAGCCTGCAGCCACAAACCGAGCGGTACGAAATAGAACAGCAGACCCAGAAATACAATGATCATGCCTAACAGAATGAATGGTGTAAACATATTACCTCCTAATCTGATTAATTCCCCGAAAGAATCGGGATTTCTAACATCAGCTTTGCTTGACTATCAACTAATCCGTGGTTATTCACGAACACAATGAAAAAATACTCCCTGAATCATTCACTGGAATTAATCAGGTTGGTCTGTCTGATAAAAACTTGATTGTTCAACACTTAGTAGGTAACCATCCAGACTATCATGAATTATTTAGTCTAATCGTGATTATCAGTCTTCCGAACGACGACACGGTTGCCGTCCACAGTAAGAATTTTCAAATTGTCACCGTTAGCGACGAATTCACCTTCGGTAACAACGAACAGTTTTTTCTCTCCCACAGTCGCCCATCCTGACGGCCGTAGGTCCGATACCGCCTTTCCGCTTTCACCCACGAGATTTCCCAATCCTAGAGAAGTGCTGTAGCCTTCGGTAATTTTTTCACTGAAGGGCAGAGTGATCTTCTTCCAGAAATCCGTTTTTATGAGCGCCTTGCCCATGAGATAGAGTGCGAGGAGTCCGCCGATGATGGCGATGGTGAACCCCCATGAAGCTGCCGAAATATCAGCCGGGAGAAAGTGTTCAGGCAGCAGCATCATGAACAGACCGGCCATGATGGTAAGTCCTCCCAGAAGCCCCACCACGCCGAAGCCGGGGATAACAAAGACTTCAACCACGATGAGCACCACCCCCACACCGATGATGAGAAGTTCGGTCATAGTAGCTAATTCTGTCAGCAGCGATGCGCCGAAGAAGAGTGTAAGGCAGACGAGCCCCACCGTACCGGGGATGCCCCAGCCGGGAGACTGAATCTCAAAAAGGAGGCCGAGGAAACCGAGAGTCATAAGCAAAGAGCTTACGGTAGGATCCGTCAGAAATCGTACCAGTTTTTCCGACCAGTTCACCCGCAGGTCCACCACTTCCGCATCCTGCAGTCCGAGAAAAGCCAGCACTTCTTCGAACGATTCAGCGGTGGTGTCGGCGATGTGGAACTTCAAGGCCTGCTCTGTGGTTAATGAGATTAGTTTGCCTTCCTTGCGACCTTCCAAATCCGAGACATCCACAGAATCGCCGTCGATGATAAGATGGGTAAAACTCAACTCCTCATCCACCATCCCTCGGGCGATCTCCTTACTGCGGTCGCGGCTTTCCGCCGTTGACGCCATCTCTTCGCGCATGTAAGAGATAACCTTTTCACTCCCCTTCTTGCCGGACATATCCACAGCCGTTGCGGCGCCGATTGTTCCCCCTTTTGTCATGATAATCTTCTCGCAGGAGAGAGAAATGAGGGCGCCGGCTGAAATTGCCCGTCTATTTATGAACGCCACCGTCATGATCTTGGAACCGAGAATGGCGTCCTTGATCTGCGTGGCGCCGTCCACCCTTCCGCCGAAGGTGTCGATATCGAAGACAATAGCCATGGCGCCGGCTTCCTCCGCTTCTTCGATGGAGCGCTCGATAAATGGCGGCAGTCCCAGATCGATGGTGCTTTGGATCGGAACGCGGTAAACGAGATCACCAGCGGAGAGAAAGTTAAGAGCAAGGACAGCAAGTAGAAATAACCTGACGATCATGGCCAGAGAAGTTTACCTTGAGACACGACAAAAGACAACGCTTTCCCTGTAGTAGCTGACGAAATTATTCAGGACGAAATAGCTTGATTTGTCCTCTCTTCACCAGATAAATTGACTTCCAACTCTAAACAACGTGCGAATCAAAGATAAAGTCACCTACCGGGCCCTTCGCCTCCTCCACTTCTACCTGAAACGGTTGCCGCCGCATGCCGTCTCAAGATTGGGGGCGCGTACGGGATCATTCTTCTACCACTATTTCCCCATTCGCAAAGATGTGGCTCTCAACAATCTGAGACGGGCCTTCCCGGAAAAGAATGAAGACTATTACGAGCAAGTAACGAGGAAAACCTACCGTCACTTCGGTCATATTTTGCTGGATGCTCTCAGGGCAGACGTGATGGATCCATCGGGAAACATTACCGTAGAAAACCGGCATATCCTGGACGAAGCGTGCAAGCAGGGAAAAGGGGTAATCCTTCTCACGGGACATTTCGGCAACTGGGAGATGATTCCGGTCTGGTTCGCCGCTGAAGGATTCGATCTGTACGCGGTCGCAAGGGGACAGAAAAATAGAGGCGCCAACCGTTTTCTCATTGAGCTCCGTCAGCGGTGCGGAACTTTTCCGCTGTATGCAAGTTCCCCAGCCAGCAAGATGTTAGGAAGCTTAAAGAGCGGTGGAATCCTCGCTCTCGCCGCTGATCAAAACGCCAGGAAGAGAGCCGTATTCGTCAACTTCTTCGGTAAGTCCGCTGCAACGCCGAGGGGTGCCGCAGTTCTGCATCTGAAAACGGGAGCCCCCATCATTATCAGCATCTGCTCACGCAACAGTGACGGCACTTATCAGCTGCAGTTTAACACACTCCCGGCCGATGAAGAATACGGCGATCCTGTTACTTCCATTATGCAGAATTTCACCTCCTTTCTGGAAACAAAAGTGAGGCAGAATCCTGAACAGTATTTCTGGTTCCACAAAAGATGGAAAACGCGCCCGCCCAACTCATCCTGAATGATATGGCACAGACTTTCGACGTAACTTCTCCAGATTCCCTCATAAGAGCGGCCAAAGTGATCCAAGATGGGGGAGTCGTAGTTTACCCTACCGATACTCTCTACGGCTTAGGTGTGGACGCCAGAGATGACGACGCCATCCTGAGACTGTCACGCATGAAGGGGAGAGAAGGACCGTGGTCAGTGGCCGTAGCGGACATGGAGATGCTCAAGCAGTATGCACACGTACCGGCCGGAAGAGAAGAGTTCATTCAATCCCATCTGCCGGGGAAAGTGACTGTCATACTCCCGGCTGTTCAGTCTTCTCTTTCTCAGATGGTGCAATCAGATTTACAAACAGTCGGCATTCGCACTCCGGATCACTTCTTTGTGATAGAACTGGTGAGACGATTGGACTTCCCCATCACCTCCACCAGCGTCAACCGCACCGCAGAGCCACCGCTGAACGACCCCGGTACTATCATCGAACTTTTTGGGGCGGAGGTAGATCTCATCATTGATGCGGGAATCCTTCCCCCTTCAGCCGGTTCCCGTATTTATGACTTATCGGGAGAGACGATAAAAACTGTTCGAAATTCCCATGAGTCTTAAGCAACTATTACCATTCGTACTCACGATTCTCCTCTGCCTCGCCGGCGCTCAGGAAACTCATCCGTTCCGAGTAGGCGAAGTTCTCCGTTACGACGCCAGCATTAATTTCCTGAGAGCAGGCTCAGCTGTGCTGGAGGTCTCTTCTCAGGAGTCGTTACAGGATGCGCAGGTGTTCCACATCATCTTCTCCCTCACCAGCAACCGGTTTCTGGATCGGCTTTACAGAGTGAGAGATCAAGTGGAGACATGGATTGATGTTGACGGCCTATTCACAAGGAAATACAGGAAGAAGCTCAGAGAGAAGAATTACAGCAAGGACTTTCTCGCGCAGATGAGCTACGAGGATTCGGTAGTTGTCTCGGGAAAGAAGTCTTTTCCCCTCACTCAAGAGCTGAGGGATCCTTACTCACTCTTCTACTACCTGCGGACGCTTCCGCTGCAGGTGGGCGATCTGCTGTCATTCACCACGTTTGACAACAACAGATTTACGGATTTTCAGGTAACTGTGCACCGCACCGAATCGGTCCGTGTTCCGGCGGGCAGATTCGATTGTATCGTCATTGAACCGTTCAGAAAAGGGAGAGCCTTGCTGAAGAATCAGGGCGATATGATTATCTGGTTTTCAGACGATGAGAAGCGGCTGCCGGTAAAGGTGGTTTCCAAGGCGAAGTTCGGTTCGGTAATCCTGCGACTCAGGAGTGTGGGAGAGTAATGGTGTGAAGTCGCCTGCTGTTTTTCTGTAAAACCCAAATCCGGCACGGTCTCCCCGACCGAACAACGTGGCCGGGCGGGCCGACCGTGCCGATCACAGTCACTTTCTGCTACTGAGTAAACAGCCGCGTAATATCGTTATAAATCACTACCAGCATCAGCAGCAGCAACAGAGCCATCCCTGCCTGCTGAATGATCATCCTCGCTTTCACAGTAATCCTCCGCCGGGAGATTCCTTCGATAAGGAGCAAAAAGATGTGTCCGCCATCGAGTCCCGGCACCGGTAAGATATTGATGAACGCCAGGTTCACGCTGATGATGGCCGTAAACGAAAGCAGCGCCACGATTCCTGCCCGTGCCGACTGACCCGCTAACTGGGCAATGAGGATGGGCCCGCCGATATCTTTCATGGACGCCTCTCCCGTCACGATCATCTTGAGTGACTTAACGATAACGCCAAGCCAGAATCCCGTTCTCTCGATGCCGCTCGATAACGATTCTATTACACCTGCTCGCCTTATCTCGTAACCGCCGCTGATGCCAATCATTCCCACTTGCTCTAACTTGTCGCCTGCGGCAATCCGGCCCTCGCGCGTGGTCACCGTGGCCGAAAAAATCTCTTCGCCCCTCTCCCAGCGCAGAGAAATTTCCTCCATCGGCTTGCCGTGAATAATGTCTGACAACTCACGCCAAGATTCAATAGACTCACCATTGATTGAGACAATCCGGTCACCCTGAATGAGACCTATTTCCTGCGCCGGAAACGACGGCTCAACTTCCATCACCACCGGCTCATCGGTGACCTCTGCAATTCCTGTGGTGTAGGTGAGACCGGCAAAGAGAAATACCGCCAGAAGGATATTCATGATAACGCCGGCACTCATGAACCACCCCTGTTTAACTCTGTTCTTCGAATTCAATTCATCCGGTGCGCCGGTGAGAGTTTCATCGAGGCTTTCATCAATCATACCCGCCACGCGCACATATCCCCCTAAAGGGACGATCGCCATACAGTATTCTGTCTCCGTGGGTTTGCTGATTGCGGATGAAATAACCTTCTCATAGACAGGTCCCCACACCAGTTTGCCGTTCTCTCCCTTCTTAAAAAAGTAAAGCTTGAAAAGCCGACCTTTGGTCGTCGGCGTGAAAGAGAAAATCCGCGGCGGGAAACCCAATGAGAATCTGATTACACGAACTCCAATTGACCGCGCAGCCATAAAATGACCCAGCTCATGTACAAAAATGAGCAGACCCAGAACAAATAACATTGCAAGAATAGTCGTCATACAGTAACCCTTTTGTTTACTTTTGCCTTAACAAAACGTTCGCCCCATCTTTCAAGTTCCAGCAAATATTCCAGACCCGGAGTCGCCGCCCACTCGTGCTCTTCCATGCCCGAACCGTTAATCTCGGCTATCTCATTGAATCCAATCCGACCGTCCAGAAACTGTTGCACCGAATTGTCATTGACCACATTTAGAGCCGCCGGCGCCGACCCACCCCTTTCCAGCGCACCGTAGGCCAGCTTTATGCACGGAAACTTTTCCAGATCAGGCTCCTCAAATGTCAGGGGAGAGATGGCGGGAAAATCCACTTCCTCCCACTCGGATTCAAATCGCCGCGGATAAGTGAGGGCGTACTGAATAGGAATTCTCATGTCCGGAAGACCGAGCTGCGCCTTTATGGATCCATCCGTAAACTCCACCATGCTGTGGATGATGGACTGGGGATGCACTACTATATCGACCTGTGCCGCCTCGAGATTAAACAGCCAGTGCGCCTCGATGACTTCCAGCCCCTTGTTCATCATCGTGGCGGAATCTATGGTAATCTTATCTCCCATTTTCCAATTGGGGTGGTTCAGAGCCTCCTCCAGCGTTATGGCAGAGAAGCCGCTGAGAGGCATTTCTCTGAACGGACCGCCCGATCCCGTCAGAATAAGCCGTTTCACGGCTGCCAGATCTTCTCCTGCCATGCATTGCCAGATGGCGCTGTGTTCGCTGTCCACTGGATAGATCTCACCACCTTTCTCACGCTTGATCTGACTGATGATCGCTCCCGCCATAACGAGACTTTCCTTGTTGCTCAGAGCTACATCCACACCGGCGTCAAGGGCGCGGATCGTCGGCTCCATTCCCGTGCTGCCTACCAGAGCGTTGAAGCAGATATCTACATCATCTCTGCCAGCGATTTCCAGAACTCCACCACGCCCGGATAAAACTTCGATGCCGGTTCCCGCCAAGGCACTCTTGAGTTTTTCAGCACCATTTTCATCTGCAATACATACAGCGGCCGGATGAAAAGACTCTGCCTGACCGGCAAGTGCTTCCCAGTTGCTACCGGCGGTGAGGTATTTCACTTCCAGCTGATCAGACAGTGCGCGGATCACCCTCAGCGTATTCTCGCCGATTGAACCGGTAGATCCGAGGATTGAAACCGACTTCGCCATCAATTACTGTTTGTTTCAACTCCCAGGGATAGTGCAGCGAATGAACTGTGCGCCTTGAAACCAATCGAAATGGAACTCCGTGATCCGACCGGAATACCAAACTCAACGGCCAGTGCATTGACCTGTCCCTTCATTCTCTTTGAAATTCTTGTGTCGCTTTCCTGGTCATTCATATGTACACCCGCATTGAAATAGTCCGAGACAATACCGCCCCAAACTTGCGTTAATCCCAAATCTATCCGCCTGAAAATAGCGAATCCAACTGTTTTCAGAAAGAAATCATCCGGTCCATAAAGAGAACGTTGCGAAAGTGTCACATTCCAGCTGGGCGGCCCGTTCTCATCGCGCGCAAGGAGAAATACCGTTCCAAATCCAAGTCCGCTTACAACATCCCCACCGCTCATAAAACCTGAATACCATCCGAGAAGGGCCAGATTATGGGTCACGGTCATGGCTCCAGTAAAGGCGGGCAACACGCCAGCCTTACCGCTGATCATAGCAAAGTCTTTACTACCGGGTCGCCCTGCAGTCGATAAATTCCCGCTGATGGAAAAGGTCCCTTCTTTCCCCATGACGAAGGATGGCGTTGAGGAGAGCTGTAACGTTAGAACGCGGAAGAATTCTACGGAGCTCTTCTCAAAATCTCCCTGTGTCCAGAGTCCTAAATCGTAGTCCGGAACCTGGGCAGATAGTTGAAGTGTAGGCAGGAAGACGAAAAGCAATTTGAGGCCTGTCTTAGATGAGGCCTCTCTCGCTATTTTCAACAAAGGTTACAATTTCCCTGATTTCATTTGTGGATGGCAGATCTTCTCCAATTCTCACCAGAGCCTCGCTGGTATTGAGGGAAGAGCGATAGATGATCTGATAAGCTTTCTTGATGATTCCTCTCGTTTCGGCCGAGAAACCTCTTCGTCTTAGACCAATTGAATTAATACCGGAAAATTCAAGGGGCTCACCGGCAGACAGGATGTACGGCGGAATGTCCTGAACAACACGGTAACCTCCCGCGATAAAGGAGTGTTTGCCGATCCTACAGAATTGGTGGATCGGTACTAGTCCACTGATATTCGCCCAGTCATCGATAATTACATGTCCCGCCATCTGCACACCGTTGGCAATAATTACATTTTCTCCGATCTGGCAATCATGCGGCACATGAACGTAGGCCATCAGCAGAGAATCTGTTCCTATCCTAGTAGTGCCCAGGGCCTTTGTTCCCCGATTAACAGTAACATACTCTCTGATTGTGACGCCATCGCCAATCTCGACAGTCGATTCCTCACCCTCAAATTTCAAATCTTGAGGAATCTCACCAATAACCGCTCCGTGGAATATCTTGCTCTCGTTGCCGATACGCGTCCCACTCAAAAGGGAAACGTGATTCCCCACTTGACATCCTTCTCCCAAAACCACATCACCATCGATGACACTGAAGGGGCCTATGCGAACATCTGAGCCTACAGTTGCGTCAGGACTGACGACAGCAGTTGGATGGATATCTGTGGAAATGGTTAGACCTTTTTGTCAACAAGAGTGATGAAGAAGGTAGCTTCTGCGGCAACCTTATCACCGACGTAGGCCTTCCCTTTGATCTTGCATGTACTCATCCGGTAATTCAGCAGTTTCAATTCATACCGGAGTTGATCGCCGGGGATAACAGGTTTACGAAAACGGGCTTTTTCGACACCGGAAAAATACATCAGTTTTTTCTCGGGATGATCAGCGGTATGGAGGAGAAGAAATGCGCTGGCTTGAGCCATCCCCTCAAGAATGAGCATGCCCGGCATGATCGGTTCTTGGGGGAAATGGCCGGTGAAAAAAGGTTCGCTGATTGTCACATTCTTGATTCCCACCACAGATTCCCCAGGCTTCATATCGATAATCCTATCTACCAAAAGGATGGGATACCGGTGAGGAAGTATCTTCATGATTGCATGGATATCAAAGAGGTAATCGGCTGAGACCGTCGCCTGATACTTCTTCATCAGAATACTTTTCTCGTACTCTTTCTTGATCTTCTTGACAATCTCCACATTAGACTCGTGTCCCGTTCTAGCAGCAATTACATGTCCCTTGATGGGCATGCCGAGAAGAGCAAGATCTCCAATTACATCGAGTGCTTTGTGACGTACAGGCTCATTCTCAAACCGCAGTTGAACCCCATCGAGAATGCCGTTGGATCCCAGCGAAACTGACTCCTCTATGCCAAAGAGGTTCTTTAGACGTTTAAGTTCAGCATCATCAACCTCTTTATCAATGATGACAATGGCGTTGTCCACAGTGCCTCCCTGAATCAGACCCGCCTCACGCAGTGCCTCCACTTCGCTCAGGAAGCTGAAAGTTCTCGCCGGAGCAATCTGCTCGGGAAAATCTTTGATTGAGTGGATTGTCATGTATTGCGTGCCAAGCCAGGCATACTCATAATCAATGATGCAAGTCATCCTGAAGCGGTCAGAAGGCAGTACGGATATTTCCACTTTCTTTTTGGGATCTGAATAGCTGACGACTTTGTCAATTTCAAGATACTGGCGAGGCTCATTCTGTTCTATAATATCAGCTTTCTGGAGTGCTTCTACAAATGGACGCGAGCTGCCGTCCATGACCGGGGGCTCTTTGTTAGTCAATTCTATCAGGATATTGTCAATTTCCAACCCCGTCACCGCGGCGAGAACGTGCTCTACCGTATGAACTCTTGCACCATTTTCGGCAATCGTTGTCCCGCGCGAGATATCCACCACGTGGTCAATGTCAGCCTTAATCTCCGGACATCCATCCACATCTACCCGCCTGAAGCGAATCCCTGTGTTCTCAGGCGCCGGCTTGAATGTAATTGTACTCTCTACACCTGTGTGAAGGCCAATCCCGGAACACGAGGCGGATTTCTTGATCGTCTGTTGAACAATATTCATTATTCTCTCTCTAATTCACTGATCTTTTGCTCCAGTGCATTTATTCTCTTCACAAGTTCCGGCAGACGATTGAACAGACCATCCAATCTGTTCTGCTGTCTGATCTCCTTGGCTGGCATGCCGGCGTAGGTTTTATCGCCCGGGATGGATTTTGTAACACCCGCTCTCGCCGCAATACGCGCATTGCTTCCTATTTCAACATGATCAGTCACGCCCGACTGACCTCCGAAAGCTACATAATCACCAATTACGGTACTTCCAGCAATTCCTGCTTGACCTGTCACTAGGCAACCCTTACCTAATTTAACATTGTGCGCGATGTGAACCAAATTATCAAGTTTGGTTCCCTTACCGATAACTGTGTTCCCCATAGTGCCCCTGTCTATGGCACAGTTTGCACCGATTTCCACATCGTCCTCCACAACAACGCCTCCTGTCTGGGGAACTTTGTAATGAACGCCTTTTTCCGCAGTGAATCCAAATCCGTCACTCCCGATAACCGTTCCGCTATGCACCAGAACATTCTTGCCGATCACACAATTGTGGTTAAGAGTGACATGGTACTTAAGCTCAGAATCGCTCCGGATGGAACTGCCGCGCCCCACCGCACAGTTCGGTCCTATAACAACACCATCGGCAACAGTTACATCATCTTCGAGCACCGTGTAGGGACCTACAGCCACATCTTTGCCCAACTTCACGTTTTTCCCCAAACTTGCCGTCGAATGTACTTCCCGTGCGCGAGGAGGTGCCGGAGAAAAATAATCGAGAATAGTCGAAAAAGAGAGGGTCGGATTTTTCACAAGGATGGCAGCATTCTTATTGTCAAGCTTTGCTCCCTTAGACATAACCACAGCCGATGCCTTGGTTGACTTGAGGTACCTCTCATATTTCGGAAAGCTGAGGAAAGATATGGTTCCGGGAGGAGCGTTTTCGAGCTCCGAGACCCCTGAGATTTCAGTCTCAGGATCGCCAACAATCTCACCGCCTACGAGATCGGCCAGTTCCTTGAGTGTAGTCAATATCTATTTTTCAGATTCTTCACTCAATCTGCGTAACTCATACAGAACATCGTCAGTCAGATTGTGTGTAGGTTTGCCGTAAAGCAATGCCGCCGAATCGAGGATATAATCGTATCCTTTGTCGATTGCCACCTTATTAACAGCCCGCTGAACCTTCTGGATGATCTCTGTTTCCAACTGAAGCTGTCTCCTGTAAAGTTCTCCCTCGGGTCCCACCTTCCTGGCCTGAAAATCCTGAACCTGCTGCTCCAGGGCGGCGATCTCCTGCTCTCTCTCCCTGCGGCGCTCGGGAGAACTCACGAGCCGCTGCGTTTCAAAAACCTGCTTCAGGCTGTCCAGTCGCTGTGCCATGGTTTGAAACTCGAACTGTACTTTTCTGAACTCAAGCTGCAGCTCGCTCTCTGCCTCCTTGAACTCGTCGTATTCACCGCGAATCCTGTCTGACTGGACAAAGGCTATTTTGACCTGGGCTACCCCCCACGCGGGGATGAGAAGCAATACAAGCGGCACTATCAGCTTTAATAAAGATTTCACCTCAACCTCCTGTCTAATGATCTTATTCTGAAACCTTTGTGGCTTTGTGGAAAATCGAATCTTCTCTATTCAGCTCTCTACAATCTGCGTAATATAAGCAAAAGAGTTTTTAAAACGGCATTCCAAAGAGTATGTGGAATCTCCACCCCTCAGGAGACCTTTCAGTGGCCTGTACGTCGTCGAAACCGTACCCCAAATCGAACCCGAGCATCCCCAGCATAGGCATGAACATTCGGATGCCAAATCCCGCAGATTTCTTCATCTCGAAGGGATCAGCCTCGGAGAAATCTCTCCATACGTTTCCCATCTCTCCAAAAATAACACCGTAGACTGTCGGGTTCTCCGATAACGAAACTCTCAGCTCGGAGACATACTTCATCATCACCTTGCCCCCTCTGGGATACTGCCGCGAGAGATTATAGGGTCCCACGGTGTTATCGAGATATCCTCGCAACATTGTACCGTACGGTATGCCGCTTCCGCCCATGATGAATAAATCATCCCAAGGTACTACAGAAACATCACTTTCATCTGCAGCCAGGTTGTTGATGGCGCCCATCTGCCATGAACTGACCAGCACGAATTTCCATACGACGGGAGTAAACCAATCAAACTTTAAGATGTGCTTATGAAAATTTTCATGAACAGGTAGCAGCGGCGTGCTCAGAGGTCCGCCGGACAGAGTTGATGTCCACGAGAAGGTCGATCCTCGCGATGGGAATTCCGGATGGTCCCTGCTGTCTCGTGAAACGACTTGCGTTAAACTGAGGCCAACCGTTTCGGCAATACCTTGAGGAAGAAAAGCCTCAAGATCTGTCTGGTCTCCGCGATACCTTTTGTTGGTACCTTGCAGCATCCATGAAGCTCTGAAGTAGTTATCGGGCCATTTGAGTCTGCGCCCCAAGCGGACGGAACCTCCGAACACTTCCCTATCCAACGGGATGCCTGAGTAAAACCTGTTCTGACCCCTCAGGTAATAGAAGGCTGAGAAACCCGCAAGTACAGGGGTATCATTCACCATAGGATCGGTAAAACTCAATGAATAAGAACGATACTGAGAAGGCCTGTTGTAGCTGTAAAAGCTGAATTGTGTCCCCTGATTGAAGTTGAAGGCGAGTTGCTGCCCTTTTCCCATAAAATTGTTGAACTGCACGCCTGCTCCACCCATGATGCCGTACTCAGCGGTAAAACCGATGGATGCATTAGCCTGATCCGAAGATTTTTCCTCAACAGTAACAAGAAGATCAATTTCATCGTCATCAACCGGTATAACATCCGGTCTCACATCGGCAAAATAGTTCAGGATCCAGATCTCCCTTGCGCTGCGCATAAGCAAATCACGGTTGAAGATGTCTCCCGGCATGATCTTCATTTCCCGCCTGATCACATTCTCTCGCGTCTTGGTATTTCCGGCAATATCGATGTTCCTTACTGACACCTGATGGTTTTCTGTTATCTTGAAGTGGACATCCAGAGAATCTTCACGCGCAGGGATAAACTGCGGCTCTATCGTACTGTAGATATATCCTTTATCCATATAGAGTCCGTGGACATGTTCAAAAACGGCGGTGGTAAACTCCTCATTATTGTACAGCATTCCCCTCTCAAGATTCAGAACAGAGGCGAGCTGATTTTCTGTGTAGAGAATGTTTCCCTCCCAGGAAATATTGCGCAAATAATACTGCGGCCCTTCATAGAGCAAAAACTTGATGATCATTCCTTTGCCATCTTCTTCATAATCGATGGATTCTGAAAGGATGCGAAAATCTTTGTAGCCGTTGTTTCTATAAAAAGATGCCAGCAGATTCTTGTCTGCTTCAAACTTATCGTCTTCAAAGTTCGAACGCCAGAAGAGATACCATTTCTGAACCTTAGTATCTTTCAGCTGGCGCCTCAGCTTGCTGGCCTTAAAAGCCGGAGCACCGATAAACTGAATGTCTCTTATTTTAACTTTCTTATTCTCTTTAATCTTGAACGTAATGTCTCGAACATTGGGGAGAGATCCTTGCGTTAACTCTGCCTCAACCTCAGCTCGCAGATAACCGTCCTCGGCAAAGAGTTTCTTTATTTTTTCGGTTGACTCTTTCGCCAGATGAGGATGAATGCGCTGTCCAGTCCGGAGACCCAGATCTTCTTCCATGTCTCTTTTCTTCTTTTTCCCACCCTCATATCTCACTTCGCCGAGGACTGGGTTCTCCTTCACTTCTATGATAATGTAGATTCCGTTGGCCGTTTCACGATCGAGATGAATCTGAACATCCGCGAAGATCCCTGTTTCCCACAGTTTTTTTATGGCATTACCAAAATCACCGGGCTTGATCTCCTTCCCCTCTACAAGCCCCGATGTATATTTGACAACATTGGCTGAAGTTTCGTCATTCCCTTCCACTTCAACACCCAGCAGATGGATCGTCTGTAACGTCTGCGCTGACGTGAATATCATTGCAGTTATTAGCGTCAAAAGAATCTTCAGCATCGATTTCACAAAGCCAACCCCTTCATTTGTTCGCTCACCTTACCGAAACGGCGTTCCCGTTTCTGATAATCGGAAATAGCTTCGTACAGTTCCATCCTGCGGAAAGCTGGCCAGAAAACGGGGGTGACATAAATTTCCGCATACGCCATCTGCCAGAGAAGAAAATTGCTGATCCTCAGTTCTCCGCTGGTGCGGATAATTATATCGGGATCAGGAATAGCGGCGGTATACAAATACTCTCCAAACAGCGCTTCTGTCATATCCGGACTTGCCCCTTTCTCCGACATTAGGTCTTCACAAATCTTTCTCACCGCATCGATGATTTCAGTTCTACCGCCGTAGTTCAGGGCAAGTACAAGATTAAGGCCCGTATTCCCCGCAGTTCTTCTGATGCCCTCTTCCATCTCTTCTTTTGGACCGTCTGGAAGCTCTTCAAGTCGCCCTATTACGCTGAGGCGGACATTGTTTTCCATCAGATCATCGATCTCGCGGCGGATCGTCTGGACGAGGAGTTTCATGAGAGCTGACACCTCTTTTACCGGCCGGCGCCAGTTTTCCTGCGAGAATGTATAAAGTGTCAGGTATTGGACTCCCAGCTCACCGCAGGCTCGTGTGATCTCCCTGACTGAGTTGATCCCTTCCCGGTGTCCGGCAATGCGGGGAAGTCTCCGTTTCTTCGCCCACCGTCCGTTCCCATCCATGATGATGGCGATGTGCCGGGGAAGATTGCCGTCTGTCTCAATCTGTTGTTTCAGTGGTTCCTCGTTCATTGCGAGACTTTTATATTGCGTCAAGTTAACTTCTGTAACATGCAATATCAAGATATGAGAGGCTGCCCACGCCAGCCATGCTTCAGGCTCCTGTTTTCAATTCCATTGAATTCAACCAGCCTCATATAGTTCCCCCGTATGATGATCGAACGCGGCAACCGTCTGCGGGATTTCACCAAAATCATTGAATTCGGTACCGCAACGGTAACAGACCATGATATCCGGCACCCGGCGAGCGAGCAGCCAGTCCACCAGAACCAGAAGGGGCAGGCTCAGTCCGTATGTTACCGGAACCAGCAAAGCACCCAGGAGAATAATGCTGCACCCAACTATCTGATTGAACCCTTTCCGCCGGTAGAACTGTTTGCAATCGCAGAAAGGACAATTAGTGAAGGGCCAGGATGATACTTTTGCTGTTTCATGTCCGCAAGGGGATTTGAGTGAACTCTCTTCAAGGCCGGCGGTCAGCGTATAGAAACGGCGGCAGACTTCGCACTCTTTGCTGACTGCAGCCATGCCGTCAGATTACTTGCGCGCCTGAAAGCAGGATAGATCGGACCGCAAGCGATTAACAGTGCGCTGAATAGCGGAAGTCAATATGTGGCGAGGCTTGGCGGTCATGAAGAATCCAGGCTACAGAGACAGACCGAACTGAAGGAGATAGAATTTGTAAAAGAGATCCCCCATAACCACAGAAAGTACAATCACATAAAGGAGACCGGTAGCCGATTGAGTAGAATGGATTGCGATAGTCCTCAGCGTCAGCAGACAGAGCACAACAGGTACAAATATGCCAAAAAATAGCCCAATGAACAGGAAGAAACCGTTGAAAGATTGCAGAAACTGGAAGAGAGAAAGGACGAATCCTTCTGTCTCCACTTCCACCGTCAGAAAAGAGACGGCGTCCCACACCATCCTCACAACCAGAAACAGAACGAGCAACTGCACAGATCTCCTGAGCAGAGAGATCGGCATCTCTACCTGATTCAGATACGAGTGTCCCAGAACCATTGAGAAGACACTTGACGCTACAATCAGTCCTCCGAGGATGGAAACAGTGAAGACGCCTGTACTGCCGCCGATCAAATCGTTCAACACCAACCCGAAAGCAACGGCTCCCAAGAGAGAAGGTATCGATACCACCCACGGTTGTGAACTCTTCCTTTTCCAGTAGAACCATGTTACCGTCAGAAGGGAGATTAACCAGATGAATGCCAACATTCTGACGGACTGCTCGAGTTCGAGGCGCCAGAGAAAGATAATACCCACACCGCCCAGGAGGCTGCTCATGGCGAGCGTAAAACGATGAATCCCTGAAGTAACTTTTTCCGACGCGATCACCCAGAGAAACAGTGGATATAGCACTCCGAAGAGGATGAATGTGAGCGCCACGAGAATGGTGAGCATCTCTAGCCGGCAGTCTGTCCGGAATTCAGAATCGGGCGGGGTTGGAATCCGGCGTTGCTAAACCTGTGGGAAACAGGGCTCACTCACTCCGTACAAGCTGTTCTACTTTTTCAGCGATGGAGGCAAACAGCTGGCTCACCGGTGAATTGGGATCTTTCACTACAAGCGGAACGCCCGCATCACAGGCTTCCATTAGCTCCTGAGAGATGGGGATCTCGCCGAGCAGTGGAACATTGAGCCGTTTACTTTCGGCAATACCTCCACCGCGCTTGAAAAGATCGATCCCCACTTGAAACTTCCCCTTCTCATCGATGCGAACCTCTTTGAAGCCGTCCATTTCAGCAAATGAGACCGTGGCATTCTCAACGGGCTGCCCCTTACTGTCTCTCACAATGCCGGAAACGAGATAGCCCGCCATATTTTCAATCACACC
>DCAL01000113.1:22826-24141 GCA_002311975.1 Fidelibacterota bacterium UBA1134
GACAGGGCCATATCCTGTGGTGTTGTGACCATGATTGCACCTGAAATCTTCAATTTCTGTACCAATGTAAGCTGTATATCTCCCGTTCCCGGCGGGAGATCGAGCACAAGAAAATCGAGATTCTCCCACAATACATCAGTGAAAAACTGTTCTGTCATCCGGGCCACCATGGGGCCACGCCAGATAACGGGGGTCTCATTTCCGCTGATGAATCCAAAAGACATGACCTTCATGCCGAACTTCTGCAGCGGAATGAGTTTTTTCTCCGGCGTCATGACCGGGCGTTCATTGATTCCGAGCAGGATAGGGAGACTGGGGCCGTAGATGTCCAAATCAAGAAGGCCCACTTGGTAGCCCCGAGCCACCCACTGTGCCGCAAGATTCGCTGCCACCGTCGATTTCCCGACACCTCCTTTTCCACTGGCCACTGCCACCGTATATTTCACACCGGGCAAATCCACGGCTGATTTAGCTGCGGCACCGGGCGATTGAGTCGCTTGACGTTCGACCTGTGCGCCCATGTGTACATCCACTTTATCGAACTGTCCGCTTTCCTTCAGTTTTGTCTCAACTCTGTGGTGGATTTCCTGTCTGCTCTCCTCATTCTCTGTGGAAACCTGAAGCTCCACAACAACTCCGCCGTCTGCAATTTCCACCCCTTTCACAAGACCGAACGATACAATATCGCGGCTGAATCCGGGATAGATGACCGTCTTTAGCAGTTCTGTAACCTCGTCTTTATTCATTTTATCTTAATGGGTGTCAAAGACAAGAACGGCTGCTCCTGTGAAGAACAACCGTCTGCATTCATGTCTGATCTGAACTTACTGTTCTCTCCCAAAATAAGCATAATTTATAGCTGTGTATTTAGACCACTCTTCCGGGACTTCGCTCTCTTCGAAGATTGCCTCTACAGGGCACTCAGGCTCGCAAGCACCGCAGTCGATACACTCTTCAGGATCAATGTAGAGTTGCTTCCCTTCCAGATTCTCTCCATCATAGCCCTTCTCTTCCCAATCTTCTTTCATAGGGTGGATACAGTCCACCGGGCAGACGTCCACGCAGGCGCTGTCCTTCGTTCCAATGCAGGGTTCGCAGATGATATAGGCCATGCAGGTCTTCTGATTCCCTGGGACACTGGGTCCCTTTCAGCCGGAGAGTATCACTCGGGGGACATCCACAGCGCACATCATCAGGGTACGCATGCGTTTCAGCCGACTCGTCGCGATCCTCGCCGGCATCACTGCCGGTCTGCTTGGGGCGCCGTCTCGTTCCGACATGACGTCCTCTGCTCAGACGTCTGAGCCGCGGGTCA
>DCAL01000113.1:24163-37821 GCA_002311975.1 Fidelibacterota bacterium UBA1134
TCATTTATGGCGGGGTATGGCAATACCGAAAATGAAGGGCTTCCCGCCTGCTCACGACGAAGGAGGCAAGCATACTTTGGCTTACGTGCTCAGAATACTCTCATATTTCATTCTCTTCATCATCTGGGAGGATTGTTGTTAAAACAGATGAAAAAGTCTGTCCAAGATCTTCTGCTGGATTATGCCATTTTCAAATTGTTCTGCACAGCACTGGCGAGACAGTTTCTATAAAATATAATGGGATATCAGAAACCGAGAGACACTTCCACCGTTCCACCCATCTTTGCACTCTTCTGCCGCTGCTGCGAAGTTAGAGAAAGATGCTGATCCCAGATCTGATAGGAGAAGTCAAATCTGATGCGAATGGGACGGGAAGAGAGAAGGTCTCCCCTGAGACCCATGACTATCTTCTTTTCCGGGGGGCCACTATACGTTCGGTAGAGGAAGTCGATTCTCTCCCTGCTATACTGACGTTCAACTGTCTCTTCCGTCACTTCCCCGCGGCGTGAAATGACGCCATAAATCTGAAACCACAACTTGTCTGACGGCGCCGCCTCCACCCCAAAGAAGAACGAATCCGAATTCGGGCCCGACCAAAAGCCCAGCGGATAGCCGTGATGTTCGAACGCGTTAATCTTACTCCTGTGGATATAGACGTACGGCGACAGATATGTGTACTCTCCTCGCAGCAGAGGCATCCACGCCTGAAACAGCGGCAGCAAAGCGGTGACCCCCGCCTGGTAGGCCAGCCAGTTGTGGCTCTTTTCCTTATTAAAAGTGTTTATAAAGTCCCACTCATCCAGAAAAAGAGAGCCGTACAGACGACCCTTGTTCTTGCTGATGGCTTCAAAATCGAGAAACATCTGCAGGTTGTCCGAGTCGCTTAAATCGTGCTGTGCCGACCAATAGAAAAGAAAGGGAAGCATATAACTCATCTCTACGCCTCTCCCCCCGTAAATGACCGATTCACCAAAACCGAAGCGAATATCCTGTCGCAAAAAGAAGTCCAGTCGATGCGCCACGCTGTACTTCCTGATCATGGGGAGCCCACTTTTGACAGGATGGAGTTCGAGATAAGCGGAGTCTCTAAAGGTGGAATTGAGGGAACCGTGCATGAAAGAGAAGAGCCACCTATCGCCAAACCAATGCCTCAGGCTAAAGAGTGGAAAACTGGGCGCCTTGTCCGAGAACCAGAGCTGGCCGGAATACCCCGTTCCCCAGATGGGATTACTCTTGGCAAAGATAATCTCCCCGCTCGGATAGATCAGCTGGATCCCGGCATCGCCTATGTCGTACTCCACCCAGCCGGAATCACTGCTGTGGTAACTCTCTCTCCCCGCCTCTTTCCTACTGCTGAAATCGTACTCGAATGGAGAAAGGGATTCTGTCCCCACCACCGAGTGTTTTTCAAAACGCATCCATGTGACTAAACCGAGGCGAGCGGGAAATGGGAGCCGGTAGTAAGCCGCAGTTGTGATGATGGGTGCGACATCGACAACCGCTCCCTCCGTTCTGAGATCACCCCCATTCAGTGATGCGTGCACCCTGATCTCGGGATACCATTTCAAGCGTTCCTTCCGCAACCATTTGTCGCCGGCATCTGACTCGATGAGCCCGCTGCGCCCCATAGAAAGTGACTGTCGCCACTCATGATCGAATCGGCTGGAGAGGTATCGATCCACAACTCCTTCAACAATTGCGTTTCTCCCCACTGAATAAAGATTGACGGGACCTGAACGGATCATCACCTGCCCCGCCAATTGAAGCGAGCTGAACCACGTCCCCAACAGAATGAGTTTGCAGACCTGCTTTTGCTTGAGAATAAACGGCATCTTCCGGCACTGGCTCCACAAATGGAATTGGATGCTGAAAAAGCTATTGCGAGTTACTGTTTTTTCAAAAAGGAAATTGAGGCGGACTTGTGGCCCTGGAACGTGAGAAATTTAGCGTCCCCTTCCCAACAGCATTACCCCTATTGTCCGGATCATGACAACAAAATCGAGAGATAAACTGTAGTTTTCAATATATGAAAAATCGTATTTTAGTTTCTGACGTACATCATCCAGCGACGAATCGTAAGAGTGCTTAATCTGTGCCCAGCCGGTTATGCCGGGCCGCATCTTATACCGCCGATAATAGAAAGGAAATTCATCCATCAGTTTCTGTACAAAATAGGGGCGTTCAGGTCTCGGGCCCACAACACTCATATCACCTTTTAAGACGTTCATGAACTGAGGAACCTCATCAAACCGGAATCGTCTCAAGAATCTCCCCATACGGGTAATTCTGGGATCATCGTGACTGGCCCAGACCGGCCCTGTCATCGATTCTGCATCTTTCACCATGGAACGAAACTTATAAGCGATGAAGCGTCGAGCGTTGAATCCTACCCTCTCCTGACGGTAAAAGATCGGTCCGCGTGAATCGATCTTGATAGCAACGGCAACGACAAACCAGACTGGGGATAACGGTACAAGTACCAGGAGTGCCGTGATGATATCTATCAGTCTCTTCATCACTTTCTCTGGAAACGAAATAACTTCCGGGTGAATCTGCACAAGTGGAACACCTTGAAGGTGCTCCGTCTTTGCCAGACCGCTCACCACCTCGTACATGTCGGGTATAATCTTCAGCGAAACGGGCGCACCATTGGCCATTGTGATGATATCCAGCAGCTTATCGTGGTTCGGCTTTTCCAATGCTATGACCACTTCGCTCACATGATGCCGCTGAATCACATCTTCAAGGGACTTTACCGACCCCAGTACAGGACCCTCCGTTAATTCTGTTTCATCTCCATTCTCATCGGGCGTCATGAATCCCACAAGGTTGTATCCGTGAAAACCGTTTTCGAGCTGCCGCGCCACCCTTCTGGCACGATCATTAATTCCTACCACCAGAGTGTTCTTTCTGCCGTAACCTCTGCGCAGCAGAATTTTCTGAACCTGTCGCACCAAGAGTCTCCCTGATGTCAGACAGATAATGAGGAAAAACCAGTATTTCAGTACGACGCTGCTGGGGATTCCCTTAGCCATAGGGAACAACTCGTTGCCTATAACAGACATGACGGCAAAAGACAAAGTGATCTTGAAAAGAGTCTGAATCTCCGCGAAGCGTGACAGCGTAGGATCAACACGATAGCGCCCGTTGGCGTAGAAAAGGAATACCCACACCGTTTGCAGCAAAAAGAACAGAGGCCAGGCCATCGTGGCATTCAAGTCAGCCATAAAATTCGGATAGATCGTTCTCGAAAACGCCAGCCAGCTGCCAACGCCGTCCACGAACAGCAGCGCAGCGACAACCAGCCAGTACTTGTAGTTCCTTCTGAAATCGAGATTCAGCATAGCGTTATAGGCAAAGGTACGGCTGAAAAATAAAAAACCGAATGCGCTAGATCACATTCGGCACTGCAGTCGAGCGTCTTCTTCATCGGCTAAAGGTCTCTTTATGGCTGTTTAACAGTTTCTGTTAACTGAAAACCTTTAGCAAATCTCTATACACGCTCCTCCTTTTGGTACAATTTAGCTGAAATGCAAACTGTTGTCAAGGGTTTTTGCTGCCCTTCGCAATCTTCATTCTATCCACTGTATTACCCCTGATGCCCTTTCAGTACGGCCGCAATCCTTTTCCCCGCTTTACCGTCCCACAGAGGCGGAATCTCACCCGTCTTACCATCGCCAGAAAGTATCTTCGTTACCTCTTCCCTGAGCAGCTTCATATCGCCGCCTACGAGAATATTGGTTCCCGTTGTGACCGTCACCGGACGCTCCGTATTGGCTCTGACTGTCAGGCAGGGGATACCAAGATATGTGGTTTCTTCCTGCATTCCCCCCGAATCGGTGATGACAGCAACAGCCTTTTTCTCCAGAGCGACGAAGTCGATGTAGCCGAGAGGATCCAGGAGTTGAAAATTGCCTCCTTCCGGAAGCGTCAAGCCAGAATCTGAGATTCTGGCAGCGGTTCTTGGATGAACAGGAAAAAGGACAGTCACTTCCCTACTTATCTCGGCGAGCGTTTCAACGATCTCCTTCAGCTTTTCTTCATGGTCCACGTTTGACGGCCTGTGGAGCGTCACAAGCAGAAACCTCTCCGACGGAATTTCTACTGTTGCCTCAGCAATGGCCCCTTGAAGGGAGACGAGGGTATCAATCATAACATTGCCTACGCAGTGGATCTTCTCGGGGTCAATGCCTTGCTGTAAGAGATTTTCATCACCGTCTTTCGAGGGAGTGAACAGCAGATCTGCAATCTGATCCGTAAGGACGCGATTTATCTCCTCAGGCATAGTGCGATCGAAGGATCTCAGTCCTGCCTCTACGTGAGCTACGGAAATTATCTGCTTAGCGCAGACGAGGGCGGCGGCCAGTGTAGAATTGACATCTCCGTAAACCAGAACCGTGTCCGGCTTCAACGCCATCACCACCTTTTCAAAAGCGAGCATTACGGCAGCAGTCTGAACACCGTGGGTCCCGGAGCCGACACCGAGAAAATAATCCGGCTCCGGGAGTCCCAAGTCGGTGAAGAACAGCTCCGACATATTGACGTCATAGTGCTGTCCCGTGTGGATGAGAATCTGCCGGCAGACTATCTCTTTTTCGATGGCTCGCCAGACAGGGGCAACTTTCATAAAATTAGGCCGGGCGCCGACGACGTGAGCAATCTTCATTTGGACCGCGTCCCTGAAACCGACAACAAGACATCCTCCATTTTCCTGGCCAGATCTTTCCTGTCGAAATGTTTACATACATATCCGTAACCGTTTTCACCATACTGTTCCAAGACTGTGGCTTTCTTTGACAAATCAGTGATCTTTTGCGCCAGTTTCTCCGAATCACCAGCTTCGATAACTACACCGCCTCCGGCTTCCTTGACGAGATCGGCCGGTTCACCGTCTGCTATTAAAACCACTGGTTTCCTGCAGCCCCACGCCTCCATCAGTTTGGAAGGGACAGCATCTACAAGATCGGCGCTTACAAGGGGGACGAGAACCAAATCAGCCGCAGCGAGGATAGCCGGCACCGCTTCCCTCGGCTGGCTGGGGACAAAGGTGACATTCTCGAGAGCTAATTCTTCGGCCCTCTTCATTAAAACATCGCGCTCCACACCGTCCCCAACAATGAGAAAATGAATGTTGCCGCTACGACGGAGAGCATCAGCAGCAGCCACCACCACAGCTACACCTTGAGCGATGCCGATAAGCCCCGTATAAACCGCGACGAAGCGCCCCTCCAGTTTGAATTGTCCTTGCCAGTTTATCGTTTTCTTCGTACGAACCCTGTCAAGATCGACACCGTTGGAAACCAACGTAATCTTTTCGCGATCTACCCCTTCAAGGGCAACCTTTTCACACTTCTTCTCAGTCACCGGCGTCAGGTGGCTCGCCTCCGAGTAGAGGAAGCGTGCCACCCTGCGGGCAATTCTAATGAAGAGATCGGTTGATTTAAATGCACCTGAATCAACTGCAACATCGGGCCAGAGATCGCGGATGTCAAGAACAAAAGGAATCCTTTTGATGCGCGAGAGGATGAGCCCGGAAACTCCGGTAAAGAGGGGCGGTGATGTGGCCAGAACAACATCGTATCGATGCCGCAGCGTAATACCAGCCAGAATCGATGAGACCGCAAATGAGAGATAATTGGTTAAGCGACCGAAACTCTTCTTGTGCGAAGAGGCGTGCACCCATGTTCTGATCACTGTCACCCCCTCCACCTCCTCTCTCAGTTTCACTTTTCTTCTATAGGTATTGGGAATGATACCGGCCGGGTAGTTGGGAAAACCGGTGATGACTGTAACATCATGTCCATAGTTCACAAGCCACCGACTCAGACCGTGAATCCTCGCCGCGGCACCTCCCATCTCAGGAGGATAATAGTGGCTCAGAACCAGTATGGCGATCTTTTTCTGAAGCATTTCGTCAGCCAAATGTATACCGTGGGATTCGTCACTTTGCGAATCTTGCCCAGTTACAACCATTTTTCTGGCAAAATTGAGATAGAACTTATCCCTGAGCGGAAATTCCCGCCAGTGAAATTATGTTCTACATTCCATTCGAGATCAGTGAGACACAAGCGTTCTCGCGCAGCTTCAAATCGAGTACGAAAAATCTCGCGTTGTCTTGCGCAAACCAACGGTTGAAATGATTGCAGAATTGGAGGATTCATTGATAGGCATTGTCCCTTGACCTGCGCCTTAGCCTCCGCGTTGTTATCCGCTTCATCCAATTGAAAAGACCGATCTACGGTCTTGACATCACACTATAGGTTTAGCGTGCACATGGCTCGCACACCTGTATGCGCGGAATCAAATGCCATGGCTGTCCCCCCTCTGTTCCAGCGAGGATGAAGGTCACAGCGTACGTCATACCGATATTCGAAGGGTGATCGCAGGCGGGCCAGGTCGGTCCGTTCGCCACTGTCCACGTCGTAGAGGATCAGCCGCTGGACCCTCGATCGGTCTGGATAGGTATCAGTTACAAATCTTCTCCCATCTGGAGAAAACTGCGGATGTCCATCGGAGCTGAACTGATCTCTGCCAACAATTGAATATTCATCGCTCTGATCACGAAACAGATAGTAGTGGCTGCCCTCCAGCTCGGTGAACGCATACGCCATGATCTTCTGGTCGTCTTTCCAAGCGGCGTGTGTAACAGTGCCGTCAGTTGGAAAGACAAAAAGATTATTGCCGTCAAGATCCGAAGAAAACATGCGGGTGTAGGTGACGCCCCGCCGCGTCACCCATCTGTGGTAGAAGACAAACCGTTCTCCTGAGGGAGAAAAGAGACAGTGAGAGATATAGTGATAAGCATCTTCCATAGTGAGTACCGGATCCTTGGCCGCCAATTCGCTTAGAGTGAACAGTCTTTCGTCTTCGCCTGATTGCGTATGCAGCAGAAAGAGTCCGTCCTCAGCCGGCGCTGGATGATCCGCCTGCAGATCTTCACCGTTGGCATAACCGTACGCACGAGCACTCTTTTGAAGCCGGACAAAACTGTAACTGAGAGCATGATTCCCATCGGGACTCAGAGCCGCCACCGGACGGGGAAGCAGCCGCACCGGTGCACCCTTCATGTCCACAATACGGGCTGCATGAGAACCATCTTGCAGATCATTGAAGAGGATAGTGTCAGAATTGCCGAGCCACTGAAGCATTGACCCCTGCTGCCAGTTCCATGTTCGCGTCTCCCCAATCTTCTGGAAATCTGTCTGCTCGCTGCCAGAAAAGTAGCCTGCCTCCACGCTGTCGTCCGGCCCCGGCATCGCCAGCGGATCTTCAAATCGATGCGCCAGCAGTGCGCTGTCGTCATGCGACCAGGGACACTTATCGTGAAAACCGTAATAAAATCCTTCACGAACGACTATTTCATAGTCAGTCTCGGGAGACTGTGCCGGTAAAAGGGCGAAGAGTCGCTGGTAATTGTCAACGAGGACTCTTTTCAGGCCCGGAAGATATTTTACCCGATCGTATATGAAGCGTTCAAGACTGTTCATTCCAGACGTCCGTTATTTCTTGGCCGTTGTAAATCAAGACGTTCTGTCCAGCATCCACACTTCTGGTGGACAAGTAGTAAACATCTTGACTGTAGTGCTGCTCGTAGCAGGGGATCTTGATGACAGGATAGCGAAAGTATTTGACGGGCAAGCGATCCTTTTTGAACGACGCGAGAAGTTGCCAGCGCGACCCGCCCTTGGAGCACCACAGATCAGCCTGTTTGTCACGGTTCACCGGGCTCAATTCATACGCTGTCGTAACAAACATCCAGTCGTTAACCTGACCGGCGTAGAGAGCGCTGCCGGTCAACGGATGCACCTGTTGAACCTCCTTGGACTCATGGGAATAGAACTGAATGAAGTTCGGCTGAAGTTCACTGTCTGTGGGGATGATCAATCCTTCCTCTGTTGGGATAACAGAAACGGCCCGGTACGCCTGCTTGCCATGTAAAACGGAATCCACATTGGACAGATCCTCCGACGCCCAGATACCTGATTCGGCATCTGAATCGCCTGTGAGAATCCAGTAGTGATCTCTGAATTTATCAAAAACGATATTATGAATATGACGCACTTGCCCCACGTCAAAAGTGAAGCAGTTATGCCAAGATTTCCCCAAGTCATCTGATCGATAGATATGGACATGTCCATCCTCCCGCGGCCTCACATAATCACCCCAAGCAAGGACGCCTCGGGACCGGTCGTAAAACACATTGAGGGGCGTTCGGCAGGTATCGATGGAATAGTCCACCGTAATTTTCCCATCTTCCACTTTGAGGATGCGACCGTCGAAGAAAACGATCAGGGAACCGTCCTGCAGTTCAAGGATATGACTCACTTCCAGCCTCAGAAGACGCTCAAGAGCGCCCCTGTTCAACAGCCGATGGGCGATTCTCCTGTGTCGCAAGGAAAAGAGTTCCTCAATCTCGGCGGATTCATGATGGTAAAGGCAAACGTTGTTCCGTCGCGAAAGAATCGCATCCCCATTTCCGGTAACATAATGCACCGAATAGTTACGCAGCAGCTTCACAAGAGTCGGGATCTCCACCACACATATATGGATGAAGCGAGGGCAAGTACGGCACTTACTGGTCCAGCCAGAATTCTCTTGACTAGACTGAGAGAGGGATTACTCACACTGTAGCCGTAGTGATTGAAGGCGGTACTCACATTTTCCTCCACAAGAGCGATTTCCCACTGTTTTAGCTCCTTCTTCCACCGCCCCACTCTCGACTCCGTCAAAGGAGCGAGGGTCTCCTTCTTCCACTGCATCTCCTCTGCTGAAACAAGCTTCTGCGCCGACCCGGTAAAATCGAGCATGCCGCTTTCATAGTCAACAGTCAGAAAGGTGCAGATTCTCTGAAGCACTTCCTCAGTCGAAGCGGTCAACTGTTCATACGCTACTTCTATTGACTTGCTCCCGAACATGTTCAACTGCCTGCGCGCCAGCTTCAACTGAACCGTATTCACAAAGAGATGGTTGTATATTGATCGATCCTTCGACCACTCCGCTTTCTTTCTGGAAAGCAATACATCCCTCGGATCTCTGTAGATGTGGATAACCGATGCCTGCGGAAACAGACGGTGCAACTGCGGCAGAAATTCGATGCTGCGCGGGTCCTTGTCTCCTATGATTACCTTCTCCTCTTTCGCCAGCCAAGCCTTCAGAATCTGGCCGTAGATGGCGAGCGAGACGGATTGGCCGTCCAAGTTAACCTTTTCGAGAATTTCAGTCAGATCCAGGTCCAACCGCGCCAGCCGGCGATCAGATCGAAGAAATTGTTCGAGCGCTTCCTCTCCTTCGTCTCTTTTCAGAACTTCCAGTGCATCAGTCAACAAAAAACGGCGCAGGAAGTTGATCTCCGGAATGAAGGCGATCTTCGAATGGGCATTCAGCATGGCTTGAAGCAGAGAAGTGCCCGACCGGCCTACACCGACAATGAAGATCAAGTTGCTGAAATCTGATTTCTGTCCTGAGGGCGAATCCATTGAAGCTGATCCTTACGCCTTTCTGGTCAAATTGCCTGTTTCGACGCGGTTGCCGATGTCTCTCAACAGGGTCGCCGCTCTCTTCTGCCATGTGTGATGATTGAGCTGCTCTTCTCTAGCACGAATACCCACCGCCTTGCGCTCGGCGACGTTTTCTACCACCCACACCATGAGAGAGACCAGCGAATCGAGATCGTGAGGATTATACAGATAGGCTGTTTTCCCGTGTTCCAGGATTTCCGGCACCTGCCCAACCTCAGCTGCCAGAACAGGCACACCGTATGACATGTACTCAAAGAGTTTGATGGGTGAAGTGATTTTCGCCGCACTTGCAGGCTTGGAGGGGAGAACGAAGACGTCCGTATGGGGATTGAAGAGACTCCGCAGATCGTACTCGTTAAACCTGCCGTGGAGCCGGATGGCGTCATCCTTTTCGGCAAGGCGTTCGACGATATGCGAAAGTTCGCCCCCACCCCAGAAATGGAGCTCTGTACTCAGTTTCGTCTGTCTCAGTTTTAGGAAGGCTGAAACAAGAAAGTCGAAATCGTAGTAACTGTGAAACTGGCCAAAGTAGATGAAGCGGACGGGACCTTCAGTCCCGTTATTGCCCGGCGTCTCCATCTGTACGGCATTTGAAGCATTGGGAGCAACAACAGCGGAGACTTTCAATCCCCCTCCCAACAGATCACCTCGGAGATTCTCGGACACCGCATAAACAACATCAAAACGGTTGAGAAGACCGATCTCAGCCTTGAGGATTGAACCTCTCACCCGCTTCGGAAAGGCGGTGTATTGATGAAAAGCAAGACTGTTCACCTCAAGAGCCAGGATCTGATTTCCAAGAGAACCCCGCGTCATCAACAACTGCAACAGTATGTTGCCCACAGCATATCTTGTAATGACCAATTGTCCATCACTGTTTTCAAGATACGCCTTCAGCCGGCTGTACAGCTTCAACTGCCAGAAGAACTTGGAGAAAATTACCACGTTCCGATCTTGTGCCCCGATTTCAATGATCTTGATATCACTGTCCAGTTGATGACGAAACTGTGCCAGGCCGGGCCCTGATATCATTGTCACCCTGAGGCCGTTGCGGGCCAGACCGTTTCCGAGGCCGATAGCGTGCGTCACCCGCCCTCTCCCTCCGTCACTGAAGAAATCAATCTTGGGCAAGACATAGAGCGCCGACTTGAACCTGTCCACCGCCTTGTTCATTCCAAGAATCTATTCTGGGCAGACGCCTCATCCGCCCTCGCCGATGTCATCGCCATAGCAAGCAGAAACAAGAATCCCCGGTTGTTGTTCAGATCGCCAGAAAACTGCGCCGTAAAGAACATCACCAGCAACGCAACTATCCAGAGCGATGTATGCATAGAAAAACCTTCGGGCAGTCTAGCACTTAGGATCGTCCGTGCGGAAACAAGAAGGAATGCCAGATATGAAATGAGACCAAACAGACCCAGTTCAGCTGTCACTTCCATAAACATATTGTGGGGATACCACTTGAAATCGCGCCAGATGAAGAGTGAGCTGAATCCACCTGATCCCATGCCAAACAACATATGACGAATATCTGAAAGAAACGAAGCGACGGACATCTGCCAGAATTCCAGCCGCATGGCGATCGTACTCATCCGTTTTACTCCGCCGGCAACCACAACTACATCACCCTCGAGAGCCTGAAGGTAGCGCGTTGTGAGACTCTCAGGTAGTGACAGAAGCAATACCAGCACTACTCCGAAAGCAAAGAGTGAATACGAAATCAGTTTCAATCTTCTCTTGGGTTCAAAGAAAATAGTGTAAACCACAACGCCCAGGAAGAGGCTCAGGAGCGGCCCGCGTGAACCGGTGGAGATAAGTCCGAGAAGCGTTATCAGAAGCAGGGGAATCCACCATAACTGGGACAGACCGCCTCTGCGCAAAACGATTACAATAATCATGGAGGCGAGAATGGCCAGATTGCGGCTGATGGGAATAGGGTTGGCGCCCAGGACACTGACGCGGATCAGATAAGTCTTCAGACCTCCTTGCAGGAAAAGATAAAGAAGAGCACCAGCCAGTCCCAGCGCCACCATGAGCAAGAGAATCCTGTAGTAGTTCAACACTCTAACGGAATCACTCCGCGTCTTCACAAGGGCGATGGGAACCAGAAAAAGGGTTATGCCAAAGACACAATAACTGGCGATCTTCACCCAACCGTAAAGAGGCGAAGGCGTATAGAAACCTGAGAATGCAAGAAGGAGACAAAACAGAGAAAATGAGGTGACAACTTTGCCGCTCCAGTGTGGGATTTCCCATCTGCCTTCCATGACAGCCTTTGCAACACCGAGCCAGACAATGCCAGTCAACACTAGTGTGTAATCGACAACAGCGAGAATAGGTACACTCTCTTCCAGAAATCCTTTTATTATTCCTGTGAGGGTCATGAGGATCAGGCTGAATTCCGGATGAGAGACGGCCCACCAGAACAAGAAGATTGCAAGCGGAATCCCCAGAATCAGCAGCGGATGAATTGAGACACCCACATAAACGATGGCAGCCTGCAACAGTAACAGGCCGAGAATCGTGACCGGATGAAAAGCGGTCGTGTTAGAGCGATCTAAGGCTTGATCTAATCTCACGCGTGCGGTATTCGATTATGACGTAAGATGAGGACAGCATCAGGACCATCAGTGTCGAAGCGATTACGATGAGGGCCCGGCGCGGTTTTGTTTTATTGAGTGCAATTTGAGGTTCGTCAATGATCTGCAGTGATGGCACGTTCTTGCTCTCTTCCATGCGCGCCTGCTCATATTGAGGAAGAATTATCTGCATGATCTGGTTTTGCGTCTCAACCTCCCGCAACAGCCGGGAAAATTTCAGGCTCAGATCGGGAACATCTTCAAAGGGCAGCAGTACCGATTTCCCATCCGCACCGGACATCATGTCTTCGAGTCTGCTGTTCAGTTCCTTAAGGAGAATCTCAAATCGCTTTGTCTTCGGATCATTGGAAGGCAGTGTTGCCTGAGCAACCTTCAACTGAATTTCCGTTTCCACCTTTTGGGCATGAAGCTGAGAATAGACTTCGATTCCCGCCAGTACCTGGCCCGGAATCTCCACTGCTCCGTATCGCATTTGAAATTGTCTCAACAACTCTTCGTTCTTGGCCAAATCCTTTTTGTTCTGTTCGAGTCTTTCTTCAAGGAATTGTCGATTGAACTTTCCTTTCTGTGTCGCCAGATAGTGATTCATGATTTCAAGCTCTTGCAGCAGGACGTTCACCATGTTGCGCGCTGTTTCAGGATCTTTATCCAGCACACCAATTATTAGCGAACCTTCTTCAGTAGCTTCCAGTTCTACGTTGCTTGCCCAGGCTTCCAGTGCAAATTCCACGTCTTTTACATCGTATCGTTCCACCAGATCAAATCGGTGCACCATATGCTCATTTACTGTCCTGCTTTCGAGGATGGCGATGTAGTTGTTGATGTCCTCATTCAGAGCGCTCAGACCGAAATTACCCATGGGGAGACCTGAAAGGGCTGAAAGGAAGTTCGGCGTCTGTCCCGCACCGGCTGAGATAATCACAGCCTGCGACCTGTACCACTTTGGAAGCAGAAATGCCACCGCCACGGAAACCAGAGCAAAGAAGAGCGTATTGAAGATGACCAGCTTCCTCCGTCTCCAGAAGGCTTCGATGTTCGTTGAGAGTTTTTCTTCTCCGGGTGAACCTTCCTTACTCACACCGATCACTCCGTATCGCTTAAGATCGGCTAACCGATTCCGCATCGTCTTCTCGGTCATTCCGTGGGCTTGAGCCACTTTTTCTCTCTCTGCCCGGTCCTGAATGATTTTCGGGTGTTTCTTGGCGATGGTCAGGACCCGCTCTTCGTGTGGGGTGAGATCTTTCACGCTAAGAAACCTCTCTCATGGACTGGCAGACAATATTTAACTTCTCTGTTCATCACTTCACTTCTGAGTAAGCCTATCATAGGTCAACAGCATGGCAACCGTGGTCGAGATGATCTGAATCATGCTCCC
The DNA here is from genome assembly GCA_002311975.1 of Fidelibacterota bacterium UBA1134. Lineage (GTDB taxonomy): Bacteria > Fidelibacterota > Marinisomatia > Marinisomatales > S15-B10 > UBA2146. The sequence continues at coordinate 37,657 of DCAL01000113.1, forward strand.
TTTGCCGAAGAAAACATATTTGATATTAGGTGGTATGTAAACTGTATCACCCGGCTTGACAAAATCTGCGAAGCTGAGATTCATCGGTTTCTCAGACCGGAATACCTCCACTTTCTTGACGGTTCCCGTTTCGAGGACCCCGCCGGCCATACCAATGTAGTCACG
>DCAL01000113.1:37859-58265 GCA_002311975.1 Fidelibacterota bacterium UBA1134
GGTGTAGCCCGGAAAATAGCGGAAGGCGCCCGGCTTCTTCACGAATCCGGTTACCAGTACTGCACTCTCGTTGTAGGTGGTAAACTCCTCGGCGCCGGGACGATACTCCTTGAGAAACGGCACTTCCACCCGATCTCCCTCCTGTAACATGGGATTTTGCTCCAAATCACCAAATAACAAAAACGTTTTCAGAGAAATGGGCTGAACGGAACCGTCGGCCCGGATCACTTCTACGGACTCCTCATCAGCGTATTTGTGCAAGCCTCCAGCTTCTGAAATTACTTCAGTCACACGATCAGCCGCCGTCACCAGTACAAAGCCCGGATCCTGAACAGCGCCCACCACAAGCGACCGGAAAGTCCGGACATTCACCAGCGTCACATCAACAACTGAATTCCGGTAGGCATTCTTAATGACGAACTCTCGGATAGATTTGATTGCATCGCTCAAAGTAAAACCAGTGACCTTTACGATCCCTACGGTGGGAATCAGCAGATCACCTGTAGGATTGACCCTCAGAGTAAAGAGGAGATTTTCAGCTGTCACAATGTTGATTCCGATCACGTCACCGGGGCCTAAGACGTACTCATCTGGATTGATGGGACGTTCTACCGGTGTAAACTCTCCCAACTTAAGAAGCGCTTCCTGTTCAATGCGAGGTTCTTCAAATTTGGTGTCCATCTCCCCGAAAGGGCGGAAGAAGCCGGAAGTCTGACCAATCGCGGGGCTGTTCGTGCAAATCATCAACAGTAGAAGCAGCACTAATCTCATCCGCCGCTCCATGTAATACTGTTCAATACCTGGTCGTCGCTTCATCTTGACCTCTTTTTCAAAATGTCGAAAACCGTCATGTCAGTTCGAGGCCATAGTAACTTTTATAGAATTCGAGGAACTCCCCGGACTTAAGTCTCTTCCACCACTCCTCGTGACTTTTGTACCATTCGATGGTTTGCTCAAGGGCTGCCTCAAAACTGTGTTTCGGCTCCCATCCCATCGATCTGATCTTATCACAGTTGAGTGAATATCTCTGGTCGTGCCCCTTACGATCCTCAACGTACCGCATGAGGCTTTCAGGTTTCTCCAACTGCTTCAGGATCAGATGAGTGATGTCAACATTTTGCTTCTCATTCCCGCCCCCGACGTTATAAGTCTCACCCAGTTCTCCTTCTCTCAGAAGAAAATCGATGGCGCTGCAATGATCATTAACATAAATCCAATCGCGTACGTTCTTACCATCCCCGTAGAGTGGGAGCGGTTCATCTTCCAGGGCATTTGTTACAAACAGCGGGATGAGTTTTTCCGGGTACTGGTAAGGACCAAAGTTATTGCTGGCCCTTGTCACGATTACCGGAATCCTGTAAGTAACAAAATACGAGTAAGCCAATCGATCACCGCCGGCTTTGCTGGCCGAATAAGGACTGCTGGGCATGAGGGTGTCTGTCTCACTGAAGCTGCCGTCATCGATGCTGCCGTAGACCTCATCCGTACTGATCTGCAAGAACAGATCGATACCGTGATCTTTTGCCGCCTCCAGCAGGACAAAGACGCCGAAAACGTCCGTCTGAATGAAATCGTCCGGCTTTCCGATGGAGCGATCAACGTGACTCTCCGCCGCAAAATTGATCACCACGTCCGGCGAGTAATCGTTGAAGACGCCTTCAATCAATGTTCTGTCGCAAATATCGCCATGGACGAAGTGATACCTCGAGCTGTCCGCCAAGTCCTCCAGACTCTGTTGATTGCCGGCGTATGTCAGCTTATCAAGATTGATGATCCGCGATGATTTGTCAGATGCCATCAGATGACGAACAAAATTGCTGCCGATGAACCCGCAACCGCCTGTAATCAGATAAGTCTTCACGATACGGCATCCCAATCGAAACCGATAGACGGATCGTCCCACGGGATTCGTTCCTCGTCCGGGTCGTGCGCATCATAACTTTCGGTCGTATGATAGAACAGCAGAACAGGCTCACGGCTGACAACCTTGTATCCGTGAGCAACACCTTCGGGAATCAGAATCAGCTTGTAATCATCGACGCCAGCTGCAAAAGTCTGCGTTACGCCGTGCGTTGGGGAGTCGCGGCGCATATCGTGCAACACTATGACAGCCTTGCCGGAAGCTACAAACCAGAGATCGTCTTGCTTTTTATGCCAGTGGAAGGCCTTGATTGTGCCAGCATACGCCACGGTGAAAGTGGTCTGGCCGAATTTGCGCAACAGGCCGTCATCATCGCGCAAGACTTCCATCAGAAATCCTTCTTTCGTTATGCTTTCCTCCATATCAGGTATATCCTGATGAACTGTCATATCTTTGACTTTCACGCCTTCAATATTCACCTGACGCTCGATCTCCCTATATTCTCAAACCTGAAACCTATTCGATTCAACTCATTCGGGCTCAGGAGGTTTCTTGCATCAAACAGAACCTTTTCATTCATCAGCTCGCCTACCCTTGCCAGATCCATCCCCCTGAATTCGTGCCACTCGGTCATCACGACGGCTGCATCCACACCCTTTACCGCCTCCTCAATCGACGAACAGTAGTTCACATCAGGAAACAGTTTTGCCATATTTTTATTTGCTTTAGGATCATACGCCCTCACGTTGCACCCTTTTTCCGCCAAAAAAGTGAGAAGCGGTATGACAGGTGATTCCCGAACATCATCAGTGTTGGCCTTGAATGCCAGACCGAGGACAGCAATTGTTTTGTTATCAAGATCATTCTTCATCAGCCGTTCAAGTTTCTCTGTCACCCTGCTCTTCTGGAACTCATTAGCTCTTATGGCGGCCTTGACCACCTCAAGATTGACTCCCCTCTCCTTCGCCTGATGTACCAGAGCTTTTGTATCCTTTGGAAAACACGATCCGCCATAGCCCGGACCCGGATGCAAAAATTTTGAACTGATGCGGCCATCGAGCGCCATAGCCCGTGTCACAGTATGAATGTCAGCCCCGTTCTCATCGCACAGATTTGCCAATTCGTTGACATACGAAATCTTCACCGCCAGAAACGCGTTCGACGCATACTTGATTGTCTCCGCAGTCTGAATGTTCGTGATTACCATTGGCGTCTCATTGATGAACAGAGGCCGGTAAACCTCCTTAATTAGCGCCAAAGCCCTTTCCGAATCTGTCCCGATAACCACCCTGTTTGGTATCATGAAATCACTGACCGCCGCCCCCTCCCTCAGAAACTCCGGATTGGATATGATATCAAACTCAGCTCTACCCTTTGAATTTTCACGGATGATACTCCGAATGAACTCCCCCGTACCGATAGGAACAGTACTCTTTGTGGCAACAACTTTATAGTCTGTCAGGTTTTGACCGATAACCCGACCGGCATCCTCCACAGCCGAAAGATCCGCTTCACCGTCATTCCCCATAGGCGTCCAAACGGCGATAAATACAGCCTCAGACTCCTGTACAGATTCACCGATATTTGTAGAAAAGGAGAGCCGCCCTGTTTCCACATTCCTAGCCACCAATTCATTGAGCCCGGGCTCATAGAACGGGATTATCCCATCCTCAATCTGACTAACTTTTTCCTTGTTTATATCGACACAAACTACCTCATTGCCGAAATCCGCCAAGCCGGCCCCACTCACCAGCCCAACATAGCCCGTGCCGATTATAGTAATCTTCTTCATCCTATTCTATCGTGAAACGGTAACAAAACTACCACTCCCGAATCCTAAATGTCAACTGTTTGCAGCAACTCCTCATTGAAGACCGGTCATACGCCGAATCACCCATTCGCCTGCCAGCAGCACAAATCCAGCGAGCAACAATGGCCACCAGTGTGATAGCTGAATTGTCTGCTTGAAGAGGAAGAATTCTTTCTCAAAGGCGACAAGATCAACGACTCGATCCCGGCTGTCCCATTGGAGGAAGGTACCGCCTGTCCTGTCTGACAGATCCTGTAAGAGAGGTCTGTTAAGGAATACTCTGTTCAGCTCAATCTGGCTTTCCTCAACAATAAAGTTTCCCGCCTGAAGCGGCAGATCCGGCAATGACAGTTCAATAATCTCATACGAATACTTCCCTCCTCTGCCGGCAAAGAAAGTTGTTTTCCACAGTGCTGAGGCACGGTCATAAGAGAGGGGATACGATCGGCTTTCTCCTTCAGTAGTGAGAAGGCGAAGCTGCAAGCTCGGGAGGCCTTCTTTCGTACGAACTCTCGTCAGATGAGATCCTTCAACAACGATCTGTTCACCTTGATGAAACTTATTCTTATTGAAACTGAAATAGGCAGTTTGCTCACCGGTGATTCTCACGAGCCAACCGAGAATCCTCTGCCAGAAGTCAACCACACTTTCAGATGCACCTGTATTGATGCTGCGGAAATAGAGTTCCCACAGGTCTGGTGATGTGAATGTCGCTCTCCTCTGAAGCGTACCTGTTGGTCTGCGTATCTCCCCAGCCAGCACAAGAGGGATCTGCGACGGTCCTTGAAGGAAAGCCAGGACGTCCACCCCGGGAACGCCAGGTTCCACAGACAATAGAGGAGTTACTGGGGGGAGCATCAAGTCTTCATTTGCTGCAGGAGATTGCTCGGCCAGAAATCTCAGATTCGCTAAGACTGATGCTGCCGGGCGGAACTGAAGAGCATACCTCTCCCCAACCCTAAGATTAGTAGCCGCAACCTGAAGACCAAGAACATCAAAAAACATTCCAGCTCTCTCATTCAAGACATTCGGTCCCGCAACGAACAGTAAGGAGGCCTTTTCTCTCTCAACCTTCTTCTTGAGATCAAGTATCCATTTTTCACTGATCGAACTGGTGGGGAGATTATCAAGAATGATGAGATCATAGTTCGTTCTCCAGAAGGATGCAATTGACGACTGCCACCGGTTCTGAAGTCGAATATAGTGACTGACCAAAAGCTTTGGTTCCCTCTCCATCACCCGTTTAAGAAATCCTGTGTTGGCTGAAGGAGCACCTGATATCAAGGCAACGATGAATCTGTCCTTCAGCGTCGTGATGTTAAATGATGATCTGTTGTTTGCAATATTGACTTCATCCTTGACTGACGTCGCGTGGATGGAGTATGGTAGTGTTCCGGGTCTGGTCAATTCGAACTGAAATCGCACCGTCTGGAGTGATCCATCGCCCTCCAAAGCAAGCACCTTAGTACCTAACAACTCTTTCTCTCTTGATAGAGTGACATGAATCCGTTCACCTTCTGTGCCGATAGAGACTACATCTATCTCCGCCTTAACCATGTCACCCTGAATACCGACTGCGGGTACATTGACCTTCTCGATGCGAACATCCACCATCGGCTTCAGTTCACCTATTCCTATTGTGTGAACGGGAAAGGCAATGTCAGCACCGAGATGTCTCGGATCATCACCTGCGGTATACTGGCCGTCCGTCACCAACACAATGCTTTCCAGAAAGGTATCTGACGGCGTCGAACCGCTCTTTTCCAGCAAGTCGTCCATTCTTGTTGTGGACTCCGAAAGAGCGAGACTCAGATCATCATGTTCAATCTGTCGAACCTCTGATCCAAAAGTATAGAGTTCTACCAAGGCGTCTGAACCGCTCCTGTCAGCTGCATCTTTTAGGGATGAAGCTATCTCCTGATATCCGCCGAGAAGCGATTCTGCCGAAACTGCGCGGTGATAAGAAGCACTGACCGAATTATCGAAAAACACCCTGACAAGCGGCTTCTTTGCTAATGTGACAGTGCGAGAAATATCGAGTTCCGCTAAGACAATAACAAAAATTAGAAATGCTATACTGCGGAGAAGAAAAGGTATTGTATTCTTGCTCTCTCCTTTTGCGAAACGAACCTTATAAGCGTATAAGCCAAGGGATACCAGTACGGCGCCCAAAACGATCAAAGACCAGATCAACATTTCAGAGCTTCGGTGGAAACGAGAGCCGCCTACTGACCGGCCAGTCTCAAGTTGGGGATGACGGCGAGATCTCCCGAGCGCTCCGGCGAAGACTTAAGATACAGTTCACCGGTGAATGCTACCATAGCGGCATTATCGGTACAGAGGCTTGCATCGGGGTATAGAACGGTACAGTCACCAAGGATTGCCTCAGCCTTTTCTCTCATCTCTTGATTAGCGGCCACACCTCCGCCCATGACGGTTGTTCTGATGCCGGTCTGATCGACAGCCAACCGCAGCTTGTTCAGAAGAATACCGATAATAGCGGCTTGATAACTGGCCGCAATATCAGCCAGATTCTGACTGATCATATCTTTCCCCTCTTGCCGAACGTAATTGAGGAGCGCCGTCTTCAGTCCGCTGAAGCTGAATTCGATGTTATCTGATTTTCGGAATGCCTGCGGGAATGTCACGGCAGTCTCATCTCCGCCTTTTGCCGCTTTTTCAATAGCCGGCCCGCCGGGATAATCGAGACCGAGGATGCGCGCCCCTTTATCAAATGCCTCTCCTGCAGCGTCATCTCTTGTCTCTCCCAGAAGCTCATAGGTGCCGAATCCGTTCACTTTCCAAATCTGAGTATGTCCTCCCGAAACAAGCAGCGAGAGGAACGGATAATTCAACTTAGGATCGGCGATAAAGTTCGCAAAAATGTGCGCCTCCATATGATTCATGCCGAGGCAAGGTATCTCCAACCCCTCGGAAAGACCGGACGCAAAACTGACACCAGTCAAGAGTGCGCCCATCAAACCGGGCCCTCGCGTAACGGCTATTGCATGAAGGTTCTCCTTTAAAACAGCGGCACCATTTAACGCCTCCTCTACAATAGGGACAATCTGTTTTTCGTGCTCTCTCGAAGCAATTTCGGGTACGACGCCTCCATATTGACCGTGGATTTTCTGTGAAGAAATCACTGAAGAGAGTATAGAGCCACCTTGGCAAACAGCAGCGGCCGTCTCATCGCAGGAAGTCTCGATTCCCAGAACGATCATTCCGGGATTCTGCGTACCGTCAGTTCTAGTGTCTTGGGCGAAAGATCACTCCACTCGAGAACATCTTCGGGTACCACGATATCCGGTTCTCGAAAAGGTTGATCTATACGACGCTTCTCATAATCTATATACACCTCGATATCAGTCGCCTCAAGTTCTGCGATGAACTGAACCCCACCCGTAACTGTGAGTGATACCGTAGATGGATTGGGAAAGGCACGGATATTCTGCGGCACATTCAAGACTGTAACCGGTACTTCCGTAATGATTCGCTCTCCGATGCTCTGGATGTCTGCGGAGAGGCTGATCTGAGGAGGTGAAGCCTCCACTGTTCTCGGAAAGTCGAATTCCAGGAGAATAAAGGTCTGAACAGATGATTGAAGAGACATGAAAGAGTCCGCAACGGTCTCTAACTGATCCACGAACCTGACAATCTCCTTAGGTCCCTTGAGTTCGATACTGGAAGGAAACAGCTGTGTCAATCCCACCTGCACGAATCCAGCATCCGGCTGAATGAAGACTCTGGAAACGACGCGAAGCGGCTTGATCATATAGTCGTCGAGTGAAATGTGGATCGAATCCGGACGGACTACTTCAATAAAGTCAAGTTCGAAGCCGGAGGGGATAACGACCTTCTGGCTGTATCTGCTAAAATAGTCGTTCAAGTAAAAGTCGTAATTGGTGCTGATTTTTTCAAGATCAAGAACAAGCTTAAAATCGGAAACGGACTTCAACAGGAGCGTCTTCAGAAACGCCCTGCCCGTGGCACGAAATCTTACGTCCGCAGTGGGTTCAACTTCTCCCCGCAAGGTCTTGCCTTCCTTAATGTTGCGTACCTCAATGGGCACCTCCAACACATAAACGTACGTCCTTTCTGATATAACAAAGAGCCACAGAATGACGGCGAAAAAAAAAGCACCCGACCAAGTTGACAGGTGCCCCGACTTCATGATTCTCTTGAACGCTTCCAGATTCACAAGTCTTTATTCGGAAAATACCCGCTGCTGGGAAGAAACTGAGAAACTATTCCTTTTCTTCGGTTCGGTCCTCAGCGATCTCCCCGCTCGTTTCTCCCACAGATTCAGCTTCTGATTCTTCATGATGACCGATCTCTTCAGTCACTTCTGACTGAGTCTCCTCAGACGGAGGCGCGGATGAATCGGACTCGGCAGCATCTTCTGCCTTAACTCCCGCGTCATCGCTCTCCCGTTTCCCCGTCTCGGCGGGGATTTCAATAGCCTTTAGAATAATTTTCTTTTCATCAGGTTTCACTTCTACAACTTCACTGGTCACTTTCATCTCCGGAAGAAATCTGTCTAGAATCTCTCCCCTCTCCCTGTGAGGAAAGGTCCTGGATGGAATAATACCTTCCAGATCCATCTCCAGTTCAATAATAACACCCTTTTCAAGAGAACGGATCACTTCACCGGAAACTGATAAACCGACCTGAAAATGTTCAACGATAGATGGCCACGGATCTTCCATCGCCTGTCTCAGTCCGAGAGCAATTCTTCGGCTTCCCCGCGAAACTTCGAGCACTTTCACCTCGATCTCCTGATCCTTCTGAAGTACCTCCCTTGGATGCCGAATAATCTTTGTCCAAGAAAGATCAGATATGTGAACAAGACCGTCCACTCCTTCCTCCAGTTCAACAAAAGCTCCAAACTGCGTAAGATTCCTCACAATCCCCTTCTGAATCGATCCGACTTCATACCTCTCTTCGACGCCTTCCCACGGATCAGGCAAAAGCTGTTTAAAACCGAGAGCAATCTTCTTCTCTTCCTGATTCAGCTCCAATACGACAGCTTCCACCTCGTCCCCCAACTGCGCAACGTCAGATGGGTGATGAACATTCCGAGTCCAAGACATTTCCGACACATGGACAAGCCCTTCTACGCCGGTCTCCAATTCAACAAAGGCGCCATAGTTAGTGAGACTTACAACTTTTCCTTCGATCTTTGTACCAACGGGATACCTTTCGGGCACGTTCTCCCATGGATGGGGCGTAAGCTGCTTAAGCCCGAGCGAGACTCTCTGTTTCTCTTTATCCACACCGATAACCTTTACTGTCAGTGTTTCACCAACTTCAATCATATCGGAAGGGTGTTTCACCCTGCCCCAGGAAAGATCTGTAATGTGCAGCAAACCGTCCACACGTCCCAAGTCCACAAAAACACCGAAATCGGTGATGTTCTTAACTTTGCCCTCCTTGATATCATCGACCTTTATCTCCTCAAAGAACGATATTCTCTCTTCCTGGAGTGAATCTTGCAGAAGCGCCTTCCTTGAGAGGACTACGTTTTTCCTGAGCTGATTGACCTTGACCACTTTGAATTCCAACTCTTCGCCCAGATACTGATCAAAATCCTGCACAGGTCGAACATCAATCTGAGAGCCTGGCAGAAACGCCTGAATGCCGTCCACATCCACAACCATGCCCCCCTTGATCCGGCGAGAAATGGTACCCTTTATTGTTTCACCGTTGTCGTGGATTTCGATCAGTCTTAGCCATCCTTTCATCCAATCGGCTTTCTCCTTCGATAGAATAGTCTGTCCGTTCTCATCTTCCATCTTCTCAAGATAAACTTCGAGAACCTGACCCATACTCGGTACTTCTATATCGGTAAATTCGCTGCGACGGATGAGACCCTCTGATTTGAAGCCTATATCCATGATGATCTCTTTTTCGTTCTGCCCGATCACCCGTCCCTTCACGATCTGATTCTGAGCGATATCAGAGATGGTCTCATTATACTGATGAAGAACTTCGGGAGCAACAAGTTCACTAATATCTTCAGATGCAGAGAGCTCATCCTTTGTGGTTTGCCGGACATCATTAAATATCGATTCGCTAAGATAATCTTTCACTTCTTCTGCGGCTGTCTCCTCTCCAACGGTGTCAACGTTCACACTACTTTCCACACTACCTGCAACCGTTTCCGCCACAAGCTCCTCATCCTCTTTCTCGACCGTCTCTTGCCTGCCTATTTCTTCAGTCATCTACAGCTTGATAACCTCCTTTTACTCTGACTCACTCTTCACACTGTCAACAATTGTATTAATTTGTTCCTGAATGGTCAGTTTTGTTGTATCAATCTCGATGGCATCCTCAGGCTTTGTTAGAGGAGAATGCTCCCGTTGCGAATCCTTGATGTCGCGCCTCTTCAAATCTTCCACTATTACCTGTAGTGAACGCTCTATGCCCAACTGTTTCAAGTCCCACTGTCTCCGCGCTGCCCTTGTCTCGTAGTCCGCCGTAACATAGAACTTGAATTCCGCACGAGGGAAAACCACAGTTCCAATGTCTCTCCCCTCAACAACTGAATCTTGGCCGCCTCCGATCTGGCGCTGGATCGCTACCATTTTTTCCCGCACAACCAGCAATGCACTGACAGCACTGACATTCCGCGTCACTTCGAGCCCTCTGATAGGTCCAGACACATCTTTAGCATTCAGAAGAATCTGCGTTGACAAATCTTCCAGCTCGAAGGAGAGAGTTACTTCACCGAGGACAGTTTCGACACCGGCCTCGTCAGAAGGTTTCACACCCGCTTCCAGCACCGCCAATGTCACCGCTCGATACATGGCACCCGTATCCAGATAGAGGAAACCGAGTTTTTTGGCCACACCCTGTGCGGTAGTACTCTTACCGGACGCTGCCGGACCATCGATAGCTACTATCATACTGTTAAAGACTTAGTCGTTCCCGGAGTGCTGCGTGCATACCTTTCAAAAAGCCAAGAAAGTTATGCAACTTCCTGAGAAGAGCCAAACACAATTACACTTTCCAAGATCAGTCACTATAAGCTCTAAACATCAGGTTTTCAATCTCATCCCGTTGCAGATAGCGCCACTGGCTAAGTTCGAGATCACCAGTACCGATCCCCGCAAAACTGACACGGCGCAGAGCTTCTACGTGACGGTCCAGAGCAGAGAAGATTCTCCTGATCTCACGCTTCTTTCCGTGCGTCAATGTCAATCGAATAACTGTGGAACCGTCCTCAGCGTCTCCTTCCTTGGACACCTTCTGAGAAACAACGTGGGCCGCACCCATCTCTCCTCCGCCTATATCGACCCCCTCTTCTATGCGATCAATTTCTGCCGAACTTAACTGACCAGCGATAAGCGCTTCATACACCTTCTCGATCTGAAAACTCGGATGAGTAAGTCTGTGGGCTAGATCACCGTCGTTTGTCAGCAGCAAGACTCCCGTAGTATCTTTATCCAACCGGCCAATAGGAAAGAGTCTCAGATTATGTTCCCCGATCAGATCCATCACCGTTCGCCGTCCGCGACTGTCCCCCACTGATGTGATCGTACCTTTCGGTTTGTTCAGAATAATGACAGCCTTTTCCTGCGCCAGCGCCACGACCTCTCCGTCCAGGCAGACGAGATCATCTTCATCCAGCAGGCAAAAGGGGGTTGTCACTCTCTGACCGTTAACTGTCACACGACCAGACTTTACGATGGATTCACACTTGCGACGGGATGCGATTCCAGATGCGGCGAGGTACCTATTCAGCCTCATTATCCGCCTCGGCGGCGGCACTCTCAGACATCAATTCTGAAAGTTCTCGGAGCTTGGGAAGATCAGACAGCTTATCGAGACCAAAAGAGACCATGAATGCGTCAGTTACTTTATACAGCAGCGGGCGACCGGGACCCTTTCCACGCCCATGAATCTTTACCAACTTTTTTTCCATCAACGTCTGGAGGACACCGGCACTGTTCACGCCTCTGATACTCTCAATTTCGGCTCTGCTGACTGAACTTTTATATGCCACAACTGCCAGTGTCTCCAAGGCCGCTCGGGAAAGAGGCACTTTCCCTGCACGGGTATATAAACGCCGGATCCACGGCTCATATTCTGACCGGCTTACGAGACGATATCCTCCTGCCACTCTTTCAACGGTGAATGACCTTGCACCCTCGTCATACTCCGCCCGCAGCTTCGGCACTATTTCCTCCAGCGAAGGGGCCACTCCACCGTCGAAGCAGACATCCACTTTCGACTGTGTCAGGACATCTGGAGAAGAAAACAGCAGAGCCTCTACGATTCTGGCCTCTTCTTCTTTGACCGGTTTTTTCATCATTACGCCCTTGCCACTGCCGTATGGAGACTTGAGGCCTGTTCCTTTGACATGATCTTCTCAATTACAAAATCAGAAAAGATCGCTTTCTGCACCACTCGGATTCTACCGTCGCGGACGAGCTCGAGTACAGCAATGAATGTAGCGATCAGATCGCGCCGCGACTCAAAAGTAGGGAACAACTCGGAAAACTTATATTGACTACTCTCAACAAACTTTGTCATCAAGAAAGCAATTTTCTCCATTACCGAAACCGCCTCCCTCTCCAAATCGTAAGAGAGAGCAGGCGGCATCTTCTCCAGAAGTTCCTTGAAAACTTGAACCACCTCAAGAACCGATATATCCTCGAGATAGACAGCAGGATCTCCCTCCAACTGGTCATATTCAGCCAGCGCCGGACGACTGAATCTCCGGCTCTGATGATCGTTCATTTCACGCAGATTGTCAGCCGCTTCCTTGAATCTCTGGTACTCCAAAAGTCGCTGAACCAGTTCGGTGCGCGGGTCCTCCATCTCTTCGCCGTCATCATCGGAAACGATCGGAAGCAGCATCCTCACTTTGATTCGCATGAGAGTGGCCGCCATCACAAGAAATTCCCCCGCAATGCCGACATTAAGAGTCTGAGCTACCTGAATAAATGCAAGATATTCTTCAGTGATCCGAGCGATAGGGATGTCCATGATGTCGATTTCGTGGCGCCTGATAAAAAAGAGGAGAAGGTCGAGGGGACCTGTGAAGTTATCGAGACGTATCTGATAGTCCGTCATTCGTCGTAATTCAATCCAACGTTCTTCTTTGCACGTGCCAGAAAAACGGACGCTTCCGCACGGGCCTTGTCCGCCCCGTATTTGAGAATCTCCACAACCCCATCCTTGTTGCTGAAACGAGAGGCGCGCTTCTCTCGAAACGGTTCAAAGTACTCCCAGACAATATCGATGAGTTCCCGTTTCACATCCGAATACTTCAGACCCGGATTCACAAATCTTTGTGTCAGCTCTTTCCTTCCAGCATCATCCAGGAAGAGCACATAGATGTGGTAAAGTGTACTCGTTTCGGGATCTTTCGGCGCGTCAGACGGTGTATTATCTGTAATGATGGACATGATCTGGGTTGTGAGTTCAGCTTTCTCACAAAAGATTTCAATCGTGTTATCGTACGATTTTGACATCTTTTGACCGTCTATACCCGGGATGAGTCCGATATCATCTTCGATGTGCGCCTCTGGAATGATGAATGTTTCGCCATAAGTTGCGTTGAAGCGCAATGCAATATCACGCGTCATTTCGAGATGTTGCTTCTGATCTTTGCCCACCGGCACCACTTCACCGCCGAAAAGAAGTATATCCGCCGCCATCAAGACAGGATAGCTGAGCAGACCGTGATGAGGCGTCATTCCCTTCGAAACTTTATCTTTGTATGAATGGGCTCGCTCGAGAAGCCCCATATTGGTTACATTGCTGAGGAGCCAAGTGGCTTCTAACACCTCCGGTACATCCGACTGAACCCAGAAAACGGCCTTCTCAGGATCGAGACCAAGCGCCAGATAGTCAGCTGCCGCTTCAATCGTATTCTGCCTTAGAAACTCCCCGTCCGACACTGTTGTCAAGGCATGGTAATTCACCAGAAAAGTGAAGAGGTCATCGGATTCCTGATACTTGATCATCCGCTTCATCATTCCGAAGTAATTCCCGATGTGGAGGCTTCCCGAGGGTTGGATGCCGCTCAAAACTCGCTTACGTTTCATGCAAATGCCTTTTCCGCAAAACGGGATTCCATATAAAGATAGGGGCGCCACGCTTCCTGCTCCTTCTTTACGAACTGACGGATATAATGAATGCGGGTCGGTCTCCGGGGACTGCGCAGAAGCGGCATGCCCGCATTTTCCGGGGTTCGATTTCCCTTCTTGCGGTTGCACGTGTGACAGCAACAGACAAGATTTTCCCAGCTGTCGGAGCCGCCCCGCTCTTTGGGAATCACATGATCGAGAGTCATGGGAACGCTGGGCCTGCCGCAGTATTGACACTTGTGTTGATCACGCTTGAGAATGTTCTTGCGCGATAGAACTATATCGTTACCCTTAACCTTTACGAAACGGTCAAGTTTAATGACACTCGGCAGTGGGAGAACCACTGTAGGGGAATGTATGAAATCACGGTAGTTTTCGATCACTTCAACTTTGCCCAGATAGATTAGACAGACAGCTCTCTTGGCTGTGCACACCAATAACGGCTGATAGTTCTGGTTCAAAACCAGTACTTCACGATTCAGAATACCGTTGCCGTGTCGCTTCAGACTCTTCAATTGATCTGTTTCGAACGCTCCATTTTCAGATTCTCTCTCAATTGCCTTAGAATCAGTTAACAAAATCAGGCGAATTTATTTTGACCTCTACAGCAAATCAAGACAAAACAGTTGCCATGTTCGTCGGGAATATAGTAAGTTTCGCGCGTTATTTGGCAAAATGGCTTTGACAGGAAAACCCGTGAAAATCGGGTACAGCCCCGCTACTGTAATCGCCAGGATCTTCCATTTCTCCTCATGTTTCGGGAGAAGGCCATTGTCCCGCTCCCAGCAGGCTTGTCGGGATGGACGAGAAGGCGGAATAAATCCGACGAAGCGCAAGTCAGGAAATCTGTCAAGCTGTGATTCTCACAAACACTCTCGAGGGAGGAGAAGAGGATGTTCAATATATCACCATCACACCTGCGGTTTATCGCTCTAGCCATTCTGTTTTCAGTTACGATTTCGTCAGCAAAGACCGTTCTTCTTACTGGATGCGTAACAGACAGCAACGGTGAGCCGATTCCTTTCGTTGAGGTCTATTCAGCGACAACTCATGCCGGGACTACCACGAACAGGGAGGGTCGGTTCATTCTTGCGCTGGAAAATAAATCGGTTGATAAACTTGTGGTGAGCCACTCGGCCTTCATCGTGCAAAAGGTGAGCTTAGATACAGTCTCAGCCGGAGAGATGCACATCAGACTCCAAGGCCGGACATACCAGTTCGAACCTGTCATCGTGGAAGGCAACCTCTACGGGCGGCAGAGTCTGGTACTTCCTGTGAGTCATCGCGTCATCACCATCGATGATTCACCGAATAGCGGCAACAGCGTCGCCGAGCGGCTCGGCAGGAGAGGCATCCAGATTCGGGATTACGGCGGCCCGGCGGGCCTCAAGACCATTTCATCTCCCACCGGCTATGCGGAACACATTCTGGTTATGGTGGAGGATCTACCACTCAATTCTCCCCAGAACGGTGTCTTCGATCTCAGTATTCTCCCCGCAGATCTCTTTTCACACGGCGAGTTCTACGATGGTCAGGGCTCCTCCCTTTACGGTTCAAACGCCGTGGGCGGCACACTCAATCTTATGCTTGATAGGCAGAAATCAAACTTGCGCATGAGATCAGGTTCGCTTGGGGAGCGGGGGCTCAGTGGTCAAATTCATAAGGATCTCAGTCTCCTGCGGACCTTTATCTACGCCAACAGTTATGACAGCAGAGGTGATTACAGAGAGAACAATTATTTCAGCCAGAGAGCCGCCGCATTCCGAGCCTCCCTACCGCTGACAAGCCGCTGGACGGTCAGATCGTTTGCACTGAAAAGTTATGTTGATCGAGGCATTGCTGGCTCTCTCCAATTTCCGTCTCCATCAGCCAGAAAAGAGAATGAAGATTTTCTCTTACTTGCTTCGGCGCGGGGAATTTCTGCCGCAGGGCAAACGAAAATTGCGGCAGGCATTTTCAAGTCCCATGAGCACTTTACAAATCCAGATTGGACAGTTGACTCAAGACACCGAGTAGATTCCTGGCAAGTACGAGCCGTGCATCAATTCAGAGAATTCCTCTCTATGAGAAACACCATCAGCCTTGAGAAAAAGACGAATCGCGTAAGAAGTGATGACGCCGGCAATCATCAGGAAGACTTGGCCGCTGTCGGCTTGCTGTCACAGATTCGGATCACCCCAGGACTGACCGTGTCACCCAGTTTGCGCTTGGACTGGAACAACCGTCAGAGAAAAACAGTCTCAACGGGAAACGTCGCCATGCTCTGGTCAAGGGATGAAGGTCTTCTACGCTCGATGTCGTTCAGCGGAGGAACGAGTTACCGGAATCCGACCTTCAATGATCTCTACTGGGAAAACCCATGGGGATATTCAGCCGGGAACCCGAATCTTAAACCCGAAAAAGGGAATTCCGCCGAGGCGTCTCTCCGTCTGCGGCCGCGGCAGGCATCGTGGTTACGCATAAAAATAAAAGGCTACTATTTCTTCACCGAGAATCTGATCCAATGGACACCTGACGAATTTTGGGTCTATACGCCGCAAAACCTGAAGAAGTCGGAATCGACCGGTGGGTCGCTGTCAGTGACGGTGTCTCCTGAAAACATCCCTCTGACTGCCACGATCATAAGAGAGCAAAACGGCAGCCGAATCCTTTCCGAGGGTGATGACTACGGAAAAAGACTACTCTATGTTCCGGCACACTCCAACTGGGCCGAGCTGAACTACAGATGGAGATCGGTCAAGTTCCAATTCAGCTATCAACTGCTGGGCAAACGCCACTACAGCTACAGTACTGACCTGTTTCTTCGCCCGTATGGCCGGCTGGACGCAAGTGTTTCCCTGACTTCAGCGAGACTGTTCGGCGTCAAGACGACTATGGAAATAGGATCCAGAAATCTCCAGGATCGCAAGAATCTCCAGTCTGTGTATGACTATCCCGAACCCGGAAGAATAGTCTATTCGAGACTTTCCCTGGAACTCCCTTAATCGCGAAAATTCCAGCGGAAGGTGAAATAGGTCAGTCCGCCGGCTGCCGGCAGGAGGGGCGAAACTGCGGCTGTTACTTCCTCTTCTGTAAACGAGGCGTGAACACTCTTCATACGAGCCCATCCTATGTAGGATAGACTCATCATGGTATAGGAGATTTCCAAATTCAATATGACGCCCGTGAACCGAACATTGATAACGGTAGTGACATCTGGAAAATCATTATCTTCATAATTGTAGTAACCAAGGCTCAGGATAGGATCCCATACGAAGCGATCCCTTCCCGACCAGACATCGGCCCACAGCTTCACTCTGGCATCCAGCCGCCCCTTGAACAGTTTCTCTTTCACAGTGAGACCGGCATTGACTTGATTTTTCACACCGATCCCCCACCCCTGCTCCAGATCCGGAAAAGTCACCCCTCTGCCAAAGAACCACCAGTTACGAAAGTAGTTGACTCTGGCAGACCAACTCACGCCCAGAATTCGATCAGAAGTATTCTTCTCCAAGGCAGTAATTAGACCGCCCCCAAACGTATGCGATCTCTCAAAGAAATAGTGCGGCGCGGTTTGGGAAATAAAAAAGAGAGCCTCCAATTCCAGTCTTTTCACTTCGTACGCCGCTCCAAGTCTGACCAGAGTACGAACTTGACTAACGGCAGACGAATCGGGCCTCAGTGTGGGAACTCTTGCGGGATAGAAGAAATCAGGCACAAAAAGAAACTGGCGTCCACTGAACTGGAAGGGAAGCAGATGCAGATCTTGCTCGGCGCCTCCATGTAGTTTAAGGCGTCCAGCCGCATACTCCGATTCGATGCGGTATCTGACTGACGACCCGTAGCCACGGTATGCCGTACCGCCGATTCCGACTCTGTGACTTACCCGTCCGGATCGACCCAGCATCCCCAGTTCTGCTGTGATGCCGGTCCGTGTCTGGCTGCCCAGAGAATCCGAACTGATAGCGCGGTAGCTCCCAGCGGCGGATGCGAAGAGAATGGTCTGACGATTCAACTCACGGCTGGCCTCAGCGGCAAACCTCTGTGACAAGAGATCAGCCCGCCATTGAGGTACATCAGATAGTAAACTGATTTTCAGCCGCTGAGAAAAAGTGCCGGCCGTCAGCCGATACTTCATACCGCCAGCCTGACCTGTGTATCTGACACCGACGGTGGTAATCTGATCACTCCTTAACGCTCCTTTCTTCCACGCTAGATCAGAAGGTACTGGAATAGCATCAGTGGTCTTGAAATAGGCCGACTGCAGTTGCAGACGATCTCCACTCTTACGCGGACGATTTAGCATCAGTCTGTAGTTCTGTTGAATTGTACCTCCGCCTCCTGTAAATGTGGTCGGGCCGAGCATACCTAGCCTGTCATCGAAATTTCTCTTCAAAGCCTGAAAAACGGTGGAACGATCATCGGCCCCCTCAAAATCAATCTCAAAGGCAAACTCATCCAGAGCGTAGTCCCCCTTCTTATACCAGAGAGAACTATTGAGGAAGGGGTAATCTTCATCAACGGGAGCGGCGTTGACCTTGAAAGGAAAGGTATAGCGCTTCGGCCAGTGGGCAAAGTTTCCATCGAGGAAAAGAGGACCGAGATCCGTTTCGCTCCCCCAGCCGGGGAAGCCGTAACGATGGTAGAGTCCCCCATGTCCGCTCCAGTCAAACGGGATTGTACCGATGCCACCGCTAACCTGCGCGTATAGAGAAAACGTCATCAGAGAGAGGAGGATGTAAAGGGCCGGTGTCGTTCTGTTCATAGTGAAATTCTTGTGAATACCCTGGGCAAAGCCGTGGCAAAGATCACAGCATTCATCACCTGATGCAACAGTGTGAAACCGATACCTGCGAGATAGACAGCCATTGTCTGACGGAACTCAAACCCTGCGGCTAGTGGATAGCTCAGAGTAGTAAGCGTATCGAAAACGAAGGTAAGGGTGGCCCCTGTAGCACCCAGGAAGATTACTTTTGTCATCGGCCACGTCTGAGACATCAACAATTTGCGCAGCATCCCGCCGCATGCACCAACCAGTCCCATTCCCAGCATTTGAGCTACGATGAGAGGAGGAAAGACGAGACCGGAGCCGAAGGGGTTAGCCGCGGAAAAGACAAATTCAGCCAGGAATCCTACAGTAATCCCCCAGCGAGGACCGAGATAAACTCCTGCAATAAAGACGATGGCGGTAATGAATTCTACATTGGGGATCAGCAAGAGTGCATAGCCAGCCCCTACTGCCAGGCCTGTGAACATAGCAGCTTTGGCAAGATTAGCTGTCGGCAGTTGATTTACCTTTGTAGAGGGCTGTCCCGAAGAAATTCCGTCGGCTGGTCCATTCACCGTGTTGATTATCCTGCAGGATAACCTTATCATACACGTTGAGCCGGGTATCCATGTGGTCGATGAGCTGGAGCAGGAGGGCCTCCTTCGTCTTGGCGCGTGAAGCACGGCGGCCGTCAAATACCCCTTCATGAGAGGATATCATGTGTTCCAGTTTCAGGAGCAGATCAGGGGGGAAGTCATTGATCTTGGCTGCGGCCTCTCTCGCCATATCTCTGCCAATGTTAGTGTGACCCAGAAAATTCCCTTCATCGGTATACTCCGGGATGAGAGCATCCGTAAACTCTCTCACTTTGCCGACGCTGTGAAGCAGAGTGCCGGCCAAGAGCAGATCTTCGTCCGCCTGATAGTGCCTGGCCAGTTTCATTCCCACTTTGGCCATGGAGAGGATATGCTCGAGATAGCCCGACCGGTACGGATAGTGCATAGCAATGGAAGCTGGAATCCTTTGTAGAGTCTTCTTGTTACTCTTATAAATGTCAGTCAGCAGTTTCTTCAAGTAATTATTTTTCATCTTCTGAATCAGCGCCCCAATCTCCTTCCACATTTTCGCGGGATCATAAGACGATGTTGGAACAAGGTCATCCTCCTTGAAGCCGTGGCGGCCATACTTTTCCGGCGTCGCCTTATTAATACGGCCCACTACAACCTGAAGCCGATCTTGAAACATATCGACTCTTCCACGGACAGCCACAGCATCGCCCGCTTCGAACTTCGCTTCGAATTCTTTCACTCTGTCCCACACCTTGGCTCCCACCTCTCCTGTCTTGTCTTTGAGTACAAGATCGAGGAAGAGTTCGCCGGCGCGAGTGGTTCGGAGATTTTTCTCCTTGCAAAGGTAAAAACCCTGGACGTCATCGTTTGCCTTAAACTCTGAAATGGTTGATATCTTCTTCATGGCCGGGAGAATTAACGCTTCCGTACACTAAATGTCAAGGGGAAGTAATTGGCCATCTAGGTTGCACTACGATGGATGAATGCGTTATATAGAAGCAAGATCAGGGCAGAAATAGAGAGGATTGCGCATTTGAGATGAAGGATGAAAAAACCAAGTCCCCGCTTGGATCCAACAAGAAGCCGGGCAAGATGGGGGCTTTGGACTTCATACGAAAAAGTTGACTCAAAGTTAAGCACCATGTTTCATTTTCCCATATTCTTCAGGTGTCTTGTAGCTCAAGGCTGAATGGAGCCTTTTGCGGTTGTAAAACACCTCTATGTATTCAAATATGTCCTGTTTTTCTTCTTCTCTGGTTTTGTATCTATTCTGGTAAATCAGCTCTGTCTTTAAGGTTTTAAAGAATGACTATGCCATG